>JASKKI010000005.1 GCA_030154225.1 Clostridia bacterium
AGTTATCTACCTTGTTTTCTAAGTTATCTACCTTGTTTTCTAAGTTATCTACCTTGTTTTCTAAGTTATCTACCTTGTTTTCTAAGTTATCTACCTTGTGATTTAGATTTTTAATTTCACTCAATATTTCCTTTAACATCGTCTCCATATATTTCCTACCCCCTCTAAACAAAATTAATTCCAGCCCGTCCATTTTCTACTTATTATTATTCTAACTTAATTAAATGTAGAAAGCCAACATATAATTTACATTAATAATTAATTCTTAACTTTAAAATGAAAAAAGCTAGGATAGTGTGAATCCTTAACTCATTACTATTACTTTGTTGCAAAAATCTCTGTTACATACATAGTAGATCCTTTATATGCAATACCAATACCTAGATGGGTATAACCATTATACAAGATTGTCGCTTTATGAACACTACTACTCATAAAACCTTGATGAGCCTTTGTAACATTTGATGATTTACCTAAATTTTCACCTATCTGGCAAAAAACTATACCATTATTTCTTAACATATCTTCTACTTTACCATAGGCTGGTGATTCATGGGCAAAGTAATTATTTTTTACCATATCTCGGCTTTTAATTTTGGCCCATTGACTGAGCTTAGGGTCAATCTGTAAAGACTTTAATCCTTTTTTATTCCGTTCTGTATTAATTAAATTGGCCAATTTCTTTTCCAGCTCTGTGATAAACACTTATCTTTAAACACCCCTTTATTATAGATACAGTTTTATATTATATTTTTATGAAAAACTATGTTTCCTGTTGACACTCCAATCTAGTCATTAATCCATGTTACCCGAGTCTTGCGGCTAACGTAAAAAAAGCTGAGGATGACCTCAGCTTATCTCGCAACAAATATTTCAGTAACATACATAGTAGAACCTTTGTAAACTATACCAATACCAACATGGGTGAAATTACCATTTAAAAGTGTAGCACGGTGAACACTGCTATTCATAAATCCTCTGTGGGCATTAGTAACACTGGAAGTTTTACCGAGATTCTCTCCTGCATAACGGAAATTAAGACCGGCATTCCTTAACATCTCTGATACATTACCATAAGTTGGTGATTCATGGGCAAAATAATTATTATCAACCATATCCTGACTTTTAATTCTAGCCCATTTACTAAGCTCAGGATCAATTTGTAATGGTTTTTTTCCTCTTTGAATACGTTCCTGATTAATTAAATCAACTAACTGTTTTTCCTCTGCCGTCATACCTGCATAATCCTGTGTTGAATTTTGTAGTTCCGGTGTTGGTTCCGGACTTGGTGCAGGCTCTGGAGCTGGTTGTGGTTCCTGTGGTTCTGGTGAAGTTGGCTCAGTTGGTGTAGTTGGTTCACTAGGTGTACTAGGTGTTGATGGCTGATTTTTATAGCGACTATTATACCAGTTATTATACAAACTAGTCCAATCAACTGTAGTAGTTGTTTCTTGAGCAGGAGCTTGTGTTGGTTCATTAGGTATACTTGGGGTTGTTGACTGGCTATTATTATAGTTGTTCAGGTATAAATCGGCATTTAACCAGGGGACAGCAGCTTTCGCTGGAGTAATACCCAAACCTAAAGATAAGAAACCAAACATTAACATAGTAATAATACAAATCTTCATAGTAATTTTTTTCATTTTACCCCTCCTAATATTTGCCATTTTTATAAGTTTATCCCAGGGTTAGATATTAAGAAAAGCTGCCTTAAAATTTAAAACTTACTTAAAGTTCAATAAACTGGCCTGGCAGCCAGTTCATTCTATAACATACTAGTTTTTTTTACAAACTCTATAAATTAGTTCTATAAATGACTAATATAGTTATTCACAGGTATACAGCTTTATACGATAGAATGATTATTATTAATGGTTAAACCCTTTTTTTACAATCTTTTTCTAAACAAAGGAAACGGGGTATTTCTCATATTCTGCAATTGTTGTTTAAATTCAGCTTCTTTTTTTTCTAATTGAGAAATAATCGCTCCCTTTTCCGCTAATTTCCGCCTTAGTTCCTCATTCAAATTCTGAATAGTTTCTAAACTTTGCTTTAACTTTTCATTTTCTTGTTGGAATGTTTTTAATTCCTCTTCATAAAATTTTTTTTTGGTTATTTGTTCTTTATTTTTCTCAAGTAAGCTATCTTTCAACTTTTGAATAATTTTTTCTAAACTTTGCTCTTTTTCCTTTTGTTTGAGTATTTGTTGTTCTTTTTCAAAAATTTCCATTTTTAATTGTTCAATATGCTTCGTTTTTTCTTCAATAGTTTCTTTTAAAGCATCGATCATTTTTATTTCGTCCATTTCAAAAAGCAGCCTGCGAAAGTTTCCATTTATTTTTTCCAGATATTTATGAAGCTCTTGCCAGGCTTCATTTAACTTTAAATTACTCATACTAGAATTACTTTCACTGTTTTCTTCTTTTTTTTGAGTGTTACTTACTTTATTATCTTCAACCATTTCAATACCTGCAAATTCCGAAATTGCTAAATAAGCCGAAGTACTGCCTGGATCAAAAGTTGTTTGATTAAAATAAGGAATCTTATCTGTATCCAGCAAAATATGTTCATACTTAGCCAAATCTTGATATCTTTCCTTAAGGAATGGTTCAGAAAAATTCAAACCACTATCATTAGAAATGGACTGAAAAATCCCTTCTCTTTGCTGCCAGTAAACTTCCACCCTATTTTCTATAATATTTACCACCGGTGAATAGCAATAATCTTTCGGTTCAGATAAATATTGCTCTTTTTGCCAACCACTTACCATCCAGGCTCCTGTAGTTCTAAGTTTACGACGGTACAGGACCCGTAAATTCATACCCTCGGACCGAACCCATGTCAAATGCATGGTACCCTTTTTATCTATTATTAAATATGGATTTAAATTTATTCCAAGGGAAGCAGTAATTGGTATTTTTTCACTCCATTGGTTTAGAGAAAAATGTTTTTTTCGGTAAATTAATTGATAATATCCGTTTTTAAAAACTTCATATATTAAATATATTGTCCCCTCTAAATCCAGAGCAACAGCTCCTTGATTGAGATTTGAACCTAGACCATAATCAATTTCCTCAGGTGGACTCCACAGGCCATCACTTTTAAAGCAATATTTTATTTTCCAGAAGTCGCCAGACAATTTTTCAGTAAATATAAATAAATTTACATTTCCTTTACTATCAATAAGAATTTTTTGCTGGTTTATCTTTTCCTGGCTAATCCATTTATGGTCTAATAAGTCAACGGTAATTTTTTGTCCCTGCCAGCAGCAATATTGTATGTTTTCATTGTTATTTTTACAAACTATATGTAATTTGTTTTCATCACTAATAGTAAATGAAAATAAACCATTATAATCACTGATTAGCTCCTGCCAATCTAACCAAGTACAGCCTGCATCCCAAGAATACTTCCCCCATAATTTATTTTCAATAATTTTTAAAACCCAGACATTTTTTTTATTTTTTATAGAAAATATGTGGCGATTAAATACTCCTTCCCTTTGCTCCTCCATGATTATCACCACCCCCTCTAATAAATATTCAAGAGCTTTTAATATATGCTTAAGTATTTCTCATTCTTATTACTAACAGGACCTAGCTGTAAGATGAATTTTATTTAAATACAATATTTACCATTGCAAAAATTTTGTTTCCTATTTATTTTTTTAGAATATCTTATTAAAAAGGGTAATTTAAGAATAAAAAGGAGGCATATTATGAAGATCAAGAAACAGACTTGGCCAACTTTGCCCTGGGATACTAATAAAGATACTAAAAAACCAAACTCTTTTGAAAATAAAGCACAAAAAGAGACTACCCCTACCAATGGAAAACAATCTACTACAGTAAATGTTTCTCAAAAAGAGGATGATGAATTTATTTTGAAAGACACTTCCTCCCAAAATATAGCCCTTAATAATGAACAAGAATCTTTTTCGGAAAGTATTGCTGAACAGGAAATCATAACCATTGGTGAAGAACAAACTCCTCCTTTACCTACTGGTAGAGGAATTCGGATTTTCTAGCTTTCTCACCTCGCCAGAGGCTTGGTGCAAGCAAGCTCTCTATTATGTAAAAAGTATCCGGTATTATCCGGATACTTTACACAAATTTTAAATTTCTAGATAACTATTTTAAAGGAATAAGCTAAAATAATACATTAAAATTTTAAAGTTTACTTCCTTGACCTTTTTTGTCTCCAATCTCAAAATTTCGGAATATGTTATTAATGAGAGATATAAGTATTTATCACCTTAGAAAGGAGGCAGAACATGCCAGTTGGAGATAATGTGGTTTTAAATGGATATACAATAACCCTGGCGAATATTGATAATAGTAACTGCCCAAACTCACAAACCTGGACCTATACAGTTGTAAGAACTGCTACCCTTGAAAATGCAATAAGATTTTGGAGCCTCGGCCTAGAACATGAACCACCATTTATCATTCTAGATACCGATAACATGACAAACATAGGTATGGCAGATGTAGACTTTTCAGACCCGGTTTGTTTAGATTCTCTACCACCTACGAGGCCTGTTATTAAATGGGATATTCCACAACCTACCGACCTATTTGTTACCGGAACATTTTCCTTTACACTACAAGGATGTTTTGGTGAACAGCAGAGGGATGTTGCCTTAAATGCCGGAGGTACATGTTTCTTCGGGCAAATAACAGGACCTAGCTGTCAACCACTAACTACAACTACTACAAATAATGGAACTACAACTACTACAACATCGACAACCACTACAACTACTACAACTACTACAACATCGACAACCACTACCACAACTACCACGACAAGACCTGTTAGAGGAGTTGCTATTTTCTAAAAAAGCTAAAAGAAGTCTAGGTGTCATAACCACCTAGACTTCTTTTTTCACATTTGTCATAAGTTATTAACTACATTTATAAAAATTAATAAAACAGAACTATTACTATGAACTATTAACTTAAAAATGTTTAAGGAGGATCCATGAACATGAAAGTTGCACTTTTAACTATGTTTAACGGCCTGGATAAAACATATTCACTGGTAAATGTAGTAACAGAACACCTACGTATGCTTCTGGATGCAAACATTCCAACAAAAGTCCTGGTTAGTCAGGATTGTCCCGATAATGAGAGGACTGGCATATTTAATGATGAAAGGATAGAATGGGTAAAAATTACCAATAGATTGAATGGTAAACTAATTAATTGGTACGATTATTCCCAATCCAATGGAAAAGTCCATGATACTTTTTTCGAAGAAGCAGAGGTAATAGCTAAGGATTTGGTTGATAAACTTAGTGACGTAGATGTATGTATTATGCATGATATACATTACCAGAGTTGGCATTTGGTGCATAATGTGGCAGTAAGAAAAACACAAGAAAAACTTCCCCAGATCAAATTTATCGCTTTTACCCATTCTGCTCCAGTTAACCGGCCACCCCAACCCAAATGGCCCTTTTCCGCCCGTTTTACCCCGATGCCAAAAACCATCTATGTCTACCCTACCCAGGCAGGAATACCTGCTCTAGCCAAACAATATGATGTAGCCGAAGGAAAGTGCCGGGTAGTTAATAATAGTTTAGACCTCTTGGCCAATATGAGTGATGATCTTAATAAAATTGCCGAACAGGTGGATTTACTTTCACCTGATATCCTGATTATTTATCCAGGTAGATTAACACCTGGCAAAAAATTTGAAAAAGTTGCTGCTTTTGCCGGCGCGATCAAAAGAAAAGCAGAACGAAAGATAACTATAGTTTTTTGTGATTTTCCATGTATGGATATTAAGCCTGAAATATATAAAAATAGAATTAAAGTTGTGGGTAAGGAATTTGGCCTTGGGGAAAATGATTTGCATTTCACTTCCGATCTGGGTTATCCTATGGGATTCCCCAGACATGGAGTACTTGAATTGTTTACATTGTCTAACCTTTTTATCTGCCCTTCTTATTCCGAATCTTTTGGTTTAACAGTCTTGGAAGCAGCAAGCAGGGGTAATTTTCTTGTTTTAAATCAAGCAGTTCCGGCCTTAGAAGAGTTAGGTAAAAAACTGAATGCTTATTTTATGCGTTGGGATGCAAGAAATTTTGGTTTTGATACCAAAGAACAGTACCATCCTTCTGAACAGGTTTATTTAGAAGAACATGCAGATATAATAATAAATTTAATGAGAGAAAATCCTGTTATTTATTCCAAAACTATGGTTAGACAACGTTACAGTCCCCAGTGGGTATGGAAAAACCAGTTAGAGCCTTTACTGGAAACATAAAAATATTCTGGGTATCAACCCAGAATATTTTTATGTTTCTCTAATCCATTCCCTAATTTCATCATATGTTCCTAAATCTCTATAAGATCCCGTAGAGAAACAATAACAATATACTTTTTTCTCTTTAATCAAGCCTGTAAGAGCATCAGTTAAAACTATCTCTCTTTTTCCATTACTTACTTTGCTTATTAGCGAGAATGAATTTTTGGATTTCTTCAAATTTTCTAGCAAAGTTTTCTATTTCTTGTATGGAATCAAATCTGATCCCAACATTTTGCGATCCCGTAGCATAAGAAAGAAATGGTACAGCTACACCAACGGAATAATCA
Source organism: Clostridia bacterium (assembly GCA_030154225.1). GTDB lineage: Bacteria > Bacillota > Peptococcia > Peptococcales > BICA1-8 > JASKKI01. The sequence goes on from JASKKI010000005.1 coordinate 6,603, forward strand.
TTTTGTAAAATTTTAGCTATGCCATCAAACCAACCTTCTGGAAAAATTAAATCGTTATTCATAACAGTAATGGTATTCCCTCTACTTTCGGCAAGCCCAACATTTAAGCCTATTGTATAGCCCATATTTTCATTCAACCGGATATTAATAATTTCGATAGGCCCAGGAGTATACATTTTTATTAATTCTTCAATAGCAACACTTGTTTCATCTGTGGACCCATTATCGACAATAATTAGTTCAATCCCTTTTGATTTATATGATGCGCCCAAGGATTTAATTAAAGAAGTAATTGCTTGTTGAGAGAGATGCCAATTATTGTAACACACCATAATAAAACTAAAATAAGGCATTTTTTATTCGCTCCCTTTAAATTTAAGTGAATCCAGCCACCACAGAGCGAGGGATTTATCAGCATAGGGCTTTTCTTTAATAATGTAAAGTGGTTTAGGAAAAATAAAAGGCTCTTTTTGTAAGTTTAAATGACGCCAATCTCCTGTTTTAATATCTTTATTAGTTGGATGTTCCGTAAAAGTAGTTGTTAAAAGATATTTAGAAGAGCTTCTTTTAAAATTATTTAATGTCTGCCAAATATTCTGGAAGGAAAAATGAACTAAACAATCTCGACAAATAATTAAATCCACTGCTGGCAAAGGCTCACTGGTAATATCTAAATAAAGAAACTTTCTTTGGTGATTTGAGTAATAATGGTTGTTCTTTTCAATCAGCTCTGACACAATATCAACACCAAAGTATTGTTCTATATCCAGGTTAACAAGTTTCATCCAATTAAAATCTCCACAAGGGGCATCTAAAACTGTTTTTATATGAAAACTTTTAATTAATATTGGAAGTTTCTTGATAATTTCTTCTGTTGCCTCAACACTTGAACCAGGTCCCGAAACTGATTCTGTTCCTCCCCACATGTTGCCTTCATATATTTGCTGAAAAATATCTTTCAATCTAAGATCAACCCTTCGTCTTAATTTGTATTTCTATTTCTAATATATGACTTAAATGTCAGAAATGCTTATTACAGTATTCAAGACATAAATACCCTAGTCTAAGTTTAAGGCAAAAATTAACCACCCGCAAAGGGGGTGGTTAATTTTTTATCTTAATTTAAAATTAGTATGCTGTTCCCATTTTTTATACTCCAGTAACCTCCGAACAATTTTTTCCAACTGTTCTTGTTCGGCATTAGGATTCATTATAGATATTAGGGTTACCAGGGCCTGAAATGGTAAAATTGTAGGTTTCAATTGCCTACCTTCTTCTAAAGTTCTACTTTCTTCCCAAAATAACTTTCCTAACAATTTAGGCCAGTGATTATTGTTAGCAAAGCCTAATTTTAAATAACATACTGCCAGTTTATTACCTGTAGTTTTATGGGCAATATCTATTAGATTACTTTTAAAATTTGTAATCCTCTGAGAATAAATGATTAATGATAACAAACTTTTTTTTAAATCTTTTACATATGATAACAAGGGGTCCGAGCCATCATTAATTTCTAATAATTGGGAAAGATTTATAGTACTTCTCTGTTCAGTTTTTAATAATAATTGTGCTAAGTCATTTGCTGTTCTTTTGATTTTTTCCAGTTTTTTGTAATTTATGTTAAATGCTACTAGATCCAGGTTTATTCCTTCAATTATATTTTTAACTAAAAGGTTTAGATCAACTAAGTTATGGTTTTTTTCAACAATACTAATTAATTTATCAAGGGGGAGACCAGCAATAGGTCCATATTCAATATAGGTAAGAACATTTTTTACCGTATGGCTTTTCTCTTTCGCTAATTCGTATAGTATTTCAACCATATTCATATAACAGGTATCTAAAACTAATAAGTCTATACCTATCCCCTTAGTTTTTTGCACTAAACTTAGTGCTTTACACATCTCGGGAATGCCCATTATATAAGGAAGATTTTGACTGTAATCTGTTAATGTTCCTAAATACTCGAAACTATGGCCACCTAATATTAGCATAAATTTTTTTGCCGGATAATTTTCCATCCCCCAGGTAATAAATTCATACAGAACTTTAGGATCTGCCATATTCTGAAAACCCAAATCTTTAATTACTGGAGAAGACAAATTTTCACGGGAATTACCTGTATTTTTTGTAACATAGTATCTTCTTACACCTGTCCATGTATCACCGGTATCAGTAAGAACATCTGATGGTCTAAGTATTTTGGCTAAAGTCCTTTCCATTCTACCCAATTGAACTAGAACATTAACACTTTTACTGGAACCTATTTTTTCTGCCGCCAAGACCGATTGATACATCTCTGGCTCGAATTCATTATTCCCATTGGCATAAATAAGGATAGTCCAACTTTTCTTAACATCTCTCAAAGCAAATCACCCGATATTATCAGTATATATAGCTAGGGTATTCCCGTTTAAGTAAAATAGTGAAATAATCAAAGAAAGCTTTATGGAAAAAGATGTGTAGGAGTAGATATGACCCATATACCCTCGCTTCTTTAAGAGTTGTAAAAGTTGCATAAAGCAAGACTTTAATAATGTTTGGAGCTTATTACTATATATTCTCGTTACATCAGTGTATTACCATTTAGATTTAGGAAACTTAAAACCGAGCATAGCTCGGTTTAAGTTACTTGATATGTATTAAGAATTTAGGGTGCCAAAACTATTGAGCAACAATTTTTTTTAGAATTTTTACATCTGTTTCTAATTTATCAAGTCTTTCATTGGTTTTAGTTTTAAACTCTAACAAACCTGCTGTTTCCTCAAAAATACTATCCACCTTACGTTGTAGCTCTATTATAACAGTTTTTAGTTCTCTTTGTCCTTTTTCTAATTCGGCTTGTCCTTTTTCAAGTTTGGTCAATACATTTTCTAATTCGTCTTGCCGTTTTTCCAAATTTGTCAGCCGTTTTTCCAAATTAGTCTGCCCATTTTCCAAATTTGTCAGCCGTTTTTCTAAATTAGCCTGCCCATTTTCCAAATTTGTCAGCCGTTTTTCTAAATTAGCCTGCCCATTTTCCAAATTAGCCTGCCCTTTTTCTAAGCTTTCAAGTTTATCTAAAATCTGTAGGAGTATTTTTTCACTCAAATCTATTACCTCCTCCATATCAACTTATCTATAATTATAGCATGAAAAATGAGCTGGAGTGAGATACTTCTTGCCTAATTTTAATAACATTAAGCCAGTTTATTACTTGTAGTTTTATGAGCAATATCAATTAGATTATTTTAATATTTGCAACCCTCTGCGAATATATAATTAATAAAGTCAAACTTTTTAAATCTTTTACAAATCAAAAAAGGGATCTGGAATTATTCTATTCACATTTTATAAACCTTTTCATAAAATAATGTAGGTTATTTGCGAGTAGGTTAAAAATCTAATTAAAGGAGTGTGAACGAATGCCCCGTTATAGAAAAATCAGTCCTGTTAATATTGAAGAATTTAAAAAGATTGCTAGTGAAAAAAAGCATCTCATAAATGATAGTAACCTGGGGGAAAAAGAAAATGTTACGAACAATTACCAGGAAGCCGAGAGAAATAATAATTCTTTATTTAAAAGAAAAAAACCATTGAGAAAGACTAGTCAAAACCGGAGTATTCAGGAAATTGTTTCATCCACCTGTGGTAATCTTAGAGGATTATGCGGAAATATCCGCGCATTTGCTGATAATTTAGATAATTTGCTCAATTCTGTAGAAACATTAGTACCTGTGGTTAATACACTAGCAAGCGAATATTCCCGCTCTTTTAAATATTTACAAGAAAAACAAAAAGAAACTGAAAATACGAATTCTACTAATAATAACAGTGAGGAAATTGATAATAATACTGACCAGACTATTGTTAATAACACTAATGAAAATACCGAGTCAGACTCAAAGATTCCCTCTTCCAATGTAAATAGTAATATTAATAATCAAGATAATATTAATTTAAACCGGAAACAAAATTATACTCCTAAAATGCCATCAGAGGCGGAGCTAAAACAGTTTTTAAATAATCCTTTAGTTAAGTCATTAATGCAAGCTCTTCTCCAGCAGATGAAACCACAGAAGTAAGCCTTAAAAAAATAGCCCTGGTCGGGCTATTTTTTATGGTTGTATTCCCATGCTAGTAGCTATTTTTTGCATTAGTTGTTCCAATTTTTCTTTATTCTCACCTTTACTTTCAATTTCATATATAATCTTTTTAATAACCGTACGATTTTCCTCCGGGAGAAGGGCTTCGAATTTTTCAGCTAAAGCTTTGAGCTCTTCAAAGGATTTGGGGAATTTAAATTCATTCATGGTTTCTACCTCCGGCATCTAATATCAACAATTTATTTAAAATTCATCCCGAGTTTACTAATTAAATTTGTAATCAACTGCTCTATATGCTCTTTATCGACATTTTTCCCTTTAGCTTCAATTTCAGCTAAAATTTCTCTAATTATTTTGCGATTTTCTTCTGGCAAAAAAACTTCAAATTGTTCAAATAATGCTTTAATATCTTCAAAAGACCTTGGGGGCTGAAACCCATTCATATTCATACTTTTACCTCCATTATTATTTCAAAATGTAACTAATTCGCAGGTCCTAAAGACCTTGTATAAAGAATACGGTATTCTTCTTCGGGTTTTTCAGTTGCAGAAGCTTCCAGGATAAGTTTTGTTTCAAGAGCACTTTCTTTTTTACCTAAAGATCTGGTATAAAGGACTCGCATTTCTTTATTAGCCTCCCCATCTTTCACTTTCGCCTTCTTATTAGATCCTAAAAGAGCCAATAATCCTGGTTTACCGGGATTAGAGAAAAAATACCGAACAAAATAGAGGACGATAATTATAAGAATTAAGCTAAAAACCTGATTGTTCTTATAAAAATCCCTAATCATTTAGATACTCCCCTCCTTTTCTCCTTATAAGTCAATTTATAATATGTCGCTCAGCCTTATTTGTGATAGATACTTTTTAAAAAAATATTTTTACTAACACTAGCCACCAGCAACTAATATCTTATTTTTGAAATAGGGTAAAAATGTATTGTGACACAAAACATGTAGTATTCATATTATGTTAGTGTGAAGAATCTTTTAATTATTTGATTAGCGAGGGGGCTTTAATAATGACTGATAATATTGCTGGCAATCCTGGTTTTGGAACATTCTTTACAAATCCATTTTTCGTGAATCTTTTGCAAGTGATTATCATTTATTTCCTTTTAATGTGGTTGTTCGGATTCCCATTTGGCTTTGCTTACTAAAATCAAGTGCATACTTATGGAAGGGTAAAGCTGAATGGCTTCAGTTTTACCCTTGCTCTTATGCATAGACTAAAAAAAAGTAACTGAAAGGAGGAAAATCATGCCCGAATTCAATGAAAGCAGGCCTTACAAAGGTGAAAATAACACGAATGAAAATTTAGAAAATAATCTTGAAGAAATTGATTCTCTAGGAGAGGAAACTATAGAAGAAAGTGAAACTTCGTATATTACAAAATCCGAATGGGAAGATCATAGACCAGTGAACCCCTTGGATCAAATGGTTTTAGGTATTAAAAACTTTGTAATAAATTTACCAAAATTCCTTTTTCCAGCCCCACCACCTAATTCTCCAAATAAACCGGTAAAAATTTTGCTAAAACCCCCTATCAGTCCTGGCAAGAAACCCGGTCCAATTTTACCAAAATTTCCTGTCATTCCCAGTAAAAAACCAGATGTGTTTTTACCCAAGCCAGCTTCAAAAACTATTACTGCCCCTGTAGGTTTAGGTGGTTATAGCGGAATATTTAACAATTTCTGGTTCGTAACTCTCCTACAGGTTATTATCATTTTATTCTTTATATTATGGCTCTTTAGTTTTACACGTCCGTACAAATTTTAGTTTAATATATCCCCAGCAAAAGAGAGGAGGATTAAAGTGTCTCAAACTGGAGAAGGAGATGTTCTGCAAAACAAACCAACTCCTAATTTTAAACAGTCCAAAGCAGAAAATTATAGTATTTCAGCTCCTATAATTCAAACAGTATCTAGCATTAAAGAATTTACCAATAATGTACGTACATTTGTCGATAGTTTTGAACAATTACTAGACTCTGTTGAAAATTTTGCACCATCATTGGAAAAGGTAGCTAAGGGGACCAGTCAGCTTACCAGAAAGCTAAGACCCCCGGGACGGTGATAAAAACCATTCTTGAAAGTTAAATGCTAACTTCGCACATTTTATGTGATTTCACATAGGATATAATGTGATTTAAAACGTTGCACAAGAAGGGGGGTTCTTTAAAATGGCCGATAAAGTTGCCGGTGTAGATGGTTTGTTCGGAAGTTTCTTTACAAATCCTTTTTTTGTGAATCTTCTACAGGTGATTATCATTTACTTCCTCTTAATGTGGCTCTTTGGTTTCCCATTCGGTTATGCCTATTAAATGAAAAATAAGTAGCACATTTAAATCAAATTTCATAAGATATTTTGCAGAAAAATTTTAAAATTGAAAGGGGGCTTTTTAATGGCTGACAAAGTTGCTGGTGTAGATGGTTTATTCGGAAGTTTCTTTACAAATCCATTCTTTGTAAACCTTCTACAAGTGATAATCATCTATTTCCTCTTAATGTGGCTCTTTGGTTTCCCATTTTACGGTTACTGTTAAAGTTCCGAGATAATTATGAGGGTAAAGCTGGTATATCCTGCTTTACCTTTTTATAATTAATAGGACCATTTGTTCATTATCCATTTTTAATAAAATCATATATCACATTTAATTAATTTTTTCATACCATATAGTACGAAAGTACGAAAAAATTAATTAAATAACATTGAAGGGAGGACTTTATTGATGACTGAAGCAACAGAAACAAATGTTAGCGGATTTGGATTTGGTTTTGGTACTCCATTTTTCTGGTTTATAACTCTTCTTCAGGTGGTAGTAATTCTATTCCTTCTTTGCTGGTTGTTTAGTGTATGTTTCTATGGTTATTATTAAACTTTTAATTTATTGTATTTAGTTAAATAATCAAAGTAAAATTGAAAGGTGGAAAATCTAATGACTGATAATACTGCTGGTCAATATGGCTATGGTTTTGGTTATTACTGGTGGATCTGGATAATTATCATTGGGATAATTGTTTTCTTTTTCTTTTGTAGACCCTATTATTATTAATATTCAAGTTTAAGCCAATAATTAAGCGGTAATAGTTGGTATTTTTATACTAACTTTACCGCTTTTTAATTATATTGATTAGCTACTGAACAGTTTTCTAATTATATTCATAAAATATTAATGTAAGGGGCTATCAAAATCAATAACCGAAAGGGGGTTAAATTAATGGCTGACACCGTTGACCAATATGGATATGGCTATGGCTTTGGTAATTGGTGGTGGATCTGGATAATTATCATCGCGATAATTATCATCTTCTGCTTCTCCCGACCCTATTATTAAAATAAATAGATAATATCCTGAAGCGGCAAAGTTGGTTTTCTAAACCCTCCTTGTCGCTTTTTTTAATTAAAAGTTTTGGTATTTAAGGAACACTCTTAATTACTTTTCATACTATGTAATGTAAAAAAACATTACTAAAGAAAGGGGTTTGTTAAATGGCTGATAATACTGCTGGTCAATATGGTTATGGTTTTGGTTATTACTGGTGGATCTGGATAATTATCATTGCGGTAATTATTTTCTTCTTCTGCTTTAGAGGGTGTGGCTTTGGCCCTTGCAATGTTTAGAGCTTTAAAAAATCAACCTCAAACTTATCTAATCAACTAAACACATTTTAAAAGTATTTTCATAAGATATTAATGGGAGAAAAACCTCAGGCTAATAGTGAAAGGAGGCTTAAAAAAATGGCTGATAAAGTTGCAGGTGTAGATGGATATGGTTTTGGCTTTGGCGGCATTTGGCTAGTTTGGGTAGCTTTTATTGCCTTGTTAATCTTCCTCTTCTGTGGATTTGGGTTTTTCCCATACTAAAGTTCAGTCTCTGAAAAAGGGTAAAGCAGGTAATTCATACCAGCTTTACCCCTTTTTTTAAATTAAAAATTATTCTTTTTTCTCTCAACCTTAGCCTTAACCTCAACCTTAAAACCGGCGTAGCCAGTTTTCCTTAGTCATTGATAACTAATTTTGCGCTTTGCAGATCATCAACAATGGTAAATATCTGATCTAGTTTAGCAAAACCAATGATCTTTTTAACATAGTCGGTCATTCCAACATAAACAATTTTCCCCTGTTGTTGATTAATATATTTAAATAAAGCTATGAGCATCCCCAGCCCCGAAGAATCTAATAACGGTACCTGAGAAAGATCTATTATTAACTGATTAGTATTGCATTTAACCAGTTCTTCTTTAATTTTTTCTTTTAATTCATTGGATTGTAATAAATTCACTTCACCTACCAGTGTTACTTGTAAAATTCCTTCTTCAAAATTTAATACTAATTCTGCCATTCTCATTAACCTCACTTTCCTTAAACATTTTTATTTAATTCTTTTTACTATAATTAAATTGAACCTCATCCAATTCTCCTGTATCTACTTCTATCAATTATAAACTATTTATATCTTAACTTTTAGTTATCTTTTCGCCAAAATTTAGAAAAATCCTTTAATTCTACATATTTCTCCAGAATTTTAAGTACTTTACAAGAAACTCTATCCCTTTTATCGGACTGGGTATTTTAATACCTATTACTTGTAAAAAACTTAAGATAAATGCTAATAATAATAAAATCAAAAAAAATATAAGTTCACGCCAGTATTTTCTTTGAATAAGACCAGGCACTTCAAATAAAGCTATACCGATAAAAGCTATAATTAACAAAATTTTCATTTTCCTTCTCCTTTGTACGTATAATCTGATTGAGGCATCCACTATAAGGTCTAGCTTAAATGATGCATCAGACTGAGTAGCTTAAAGTAGATACATTTCTAAAGCTTAACTTTCACCGGATGCATCATGCTGAATAACCCATAAGGAAATGCGTCCTTTAAGTTTACGGTCATCGGATGCAGACCCACAATCTTCAGCCAGAAGTAATTGTCAGACGCACAAGCTTGACCCTTAAATATTATCAACGGAATCCTGCTTCCTGTTTCCTTTTTCCTCCTCCTGTTTCGGTATCCCCCGTATAATTGCAATAATTAGAGAAAGCAGGGGAAATCCAACTTCAAAAGGAAGGCTGTAATAAGGGTAGATTTCAAAGGCAAAAAAGATATTTTCAATAACACTATCAAACTGCAGGATACTTAAGCTAACCATAAGAACACCAACGGGAAATACCAGGGGTAAATAAGAACGTAAATTTAATAACTGGGCTAAACCCAAGACCGTTGCATAATAACAAACAGAAATTTTCAAAAAACCCATCGTTAATAGATTAACGGCTACTATAATTTCCAGCCTTGTTAATATTTTTGCTATTTTTATTAAACGTATAACTTGATAAGAAGGATAAACATGGATGCCTTCAGTAACTCCGAGGACGGCTGTATTACGTAACAAAGATAGTACCAGAAGCAAACCAGCAACAATTAAAGCCGTTAGGGTAGAAATTTTGGCTTGTTTAACATTATCTAAAAAGGCAATAACCATTAGAAAAACCACTGTTTCCCCAAAGGGAAAGGTAGCCGCAGAATGACTGGCTTTAATAAACTCCTTTAAGGGAAGGTCAAGGACAGGTAATAAGTTAGTAAACTTCATATCCTGCGCCAGTAAAATTATAGTGCCCAGTACAGAAAAAACCGTAAATACTACCAATATTAAACTACACCGGGTTATTACTTCTATCCCGTTGCGTACCGCTGAAGCACAAACTAAGGTAGTGAGAATAATAAATACCGCTATCGGAGTCTCCGGGTAGATCATACTTGTTAAAAAATCGCCAAAATTTCTTAAAACTAAACTGCCGAGATGGAAAAAAAACCACAGGTACCCCAGGGAAATGACCTTGCCTAAATAAGGACCAAAGATAATATCATTGTACTGTACTAAGGTTTTGCCAGGAAAGCGCATAGCCAGGGTTAAATAAATAAGAGTAAAGACCAGGCCTTCACCCAATCCGACAAGAACAGCGAGCCAGGCATCATGTTTGGCAGCCATCCCGGGCGAGAGAATTAAGCTTGACCCTAATATAAAACCAACTATTAAAAAGGTTAAATGAGAACTGGATATTTTACCACCTTCAAGCTTCACAAAGATCCTCCCTCCCTGGCATTTTCTACTATAGGGTTATTTTTTGGAACAGCACAAAAGTTTATAGGTTTAGCTAACTGGTCAGCCTACAGCTTATAAGTTATTTCTTTGGTCAGACAATACTACCAGGTTAATTTTGGGGTCTGACAAATAATCTCGCCCTTTAGCTAATGTCTGACTAACTATGTTCATCTAAAAGTAATTGTCAGACGCTCAAGCTTAACCATTAACTATTGTCCTTCCAATGAACTTGACCCATAAGCAGTTGTCTGACACAATTGCTTAACCCTAAAGCCATTATGTCCTCATTCCGGCTTAGCCGGCTTAGTGATCATACCAGACCGTCGTAATTTTGCTTTGACAATTACCGTCACTTCCAGGCTTGGAAAAAAATCATCCCATTGGCTTTCTATATATTTCCATAATTTGGGATATTTCCTGTGGACAGCATCACCAAAACCAAAAATATCTGTGTTCCATTCCTGGGCCTTTTTTAATGCAGCCATTACTTCCTTACGGATAACAACAGCTTTCCGTCTTTCTATAGACATCCAGACTTCAGGTTTTGATAAATCTACTGAACACATTTCTTCACCCAAATTTCCTTCTTCATTGATTTCCACCTTAATATGTAAGGTATCATCCTTTATTTCGGGGGTAATTTTACTGTTGGCCCGGATAATTTCCAGACTGGCTTTACCCTTACCATTGGGACAATCTACAACAATAATACCGCTTTTCACTTCACCAATAACCCATTGTAGGCCCCGGGTTTCTTCCCTGCCCAAAAAACCAGCCAGTTTATCCTTTTTAAAAACTGCCGTTCCCATAAGTAGAGCTGTTTTTTCTTTACCTACTACTTCAATAAGAGAGGCTATAGGTGCAGTGGTTTTGCTCATCAAACGGTTCATAAACTCCTGTAGATTAACTGCACTTGATTCCGAGGTAGCATCCCGGACTTCAATTAACTGGGAAATACTTATTGCCGGTATTTGTTCTAATTCTGTTTTAGACTCTAAAATTTCACTTGCTTTACCTTTACTAACCAGAACATAAATCAGGCGGCGCAGTTCGTGGTCGCGGATAATAAAATCCATATATTTTTGTATCCCTTCTTTAGCAATATCCTCGCTAAAGATGACTATTTCATTATGGGGTAAAAAAAGCCTCCGGTTAGACTTATGGGTAAGAGCTCTTATTGTCTCAAAAACAGTATTCCCTGTCTCTGTCAGATTCCAGTAAGGTCTTTCAGCTCTTCCACCGTCTCCGGCTCCACCTGCAGCGGCGATGGATAAATTCCCCGGTTTAAGAATTTGGGCTGTTAGTTGTATTTTCTCGGATTCCTCCGCTTTGTCAATGGCAAGACCGGATACAATAGCTAGATTATCCAGCTCCCTACGGTTCCAGCAACCAGCAATGCTCAGTAGTACCATTAAAAGAATTAATAGTTTTATAAAAAAGCGACCGACTTTCATCATTTTCACCCCTCTTATAACTTATGGGTTAATTTTTTGTCAGACCCTCAAGCTTTAACCTTTAAGTATGTCAGACCAGCGATGTTCACACTTAAGTACGTCTGACCAATAAACTTTCACCCTCAAGTATCTTTATTGCCGATTTTCCGCGGTCGTTTAAGCCCCTGCACCCCCGTCTGTGATTTCATATTACTGTTATTTTCCGGTTCACCTTGTGGCTGTTCCACTTTTTCACTATCCTGCGGTGGCGCTGGTATTTGTCTAAATTCCTGCCGCTGGGGATCATGCCAGCCGATAGTCCTGGGGCGGGTAAACATAGCCCAAATAGGTAATCTAATAAATACGTCTTTTAGATCCCTAAAACTTAAGGGAGCCAAAGGTGAAAAATAGGGAGTTCCAAAAGACCTTAAAGTACATAAATGAATTAATCCTGCCAGTAAAATAATTATAATGCCAAAAGCCCCCAAAGCTCCGGCAGAAATAGTTATAATAACACGTCCAAGGGCCGCAGTATCAGACTGGGCCGGAACCACAAAAGAAGAAATAGCGGTAAGAGCTACTACAATAACCACAGGAGCACCAATAAGTCCCGCGGATACGGCTGCCTCACCGATTACCAGTGCTCCTACAATACTTATAGCTGAACCAACAGGGCGGGGCAGCCGGATTCCAGCTTCCCGAAGAATTTCATATACAATTCCCATGACAATAGCTTCAACTACCGCCGGAAAGGGGGTCCCTTCCCTGGCTGCAGCCATGGTGATTAGTAAGGGAGTGGGAATAAATTCCTGATGAAAAGTTGTTAAAGCAACATAAACTCCCGGAGCCAGAATGGTTATAAAAAAGGATATAAATCTAAGGGTTCGAAGAATACTGGTATAAAAAGGTCGGGAATAATAGTCTTCAGATGTTTGAAAACTCTCTATAAAAACCATTGGGACCGTAAGTACCATAGGAGTACCGTCAACCAGGATGGCTACCCGCCCTTCTAAAAGTTTTCCAGCAATAACATCGGGTTTTTCACTGTTAGCAATGGTAGCAAAGGGAGAAAAAGGAGCATCTTCAATAAACTGCTCAATATAACCCGATTCCAGGATGGCATCGGTATTAATTTTTTTTAGACGGTACTTGACCTCCTCTACAAGCTTGGGATTGACTACTCCTTTTAAATAAGCGATACAAATATCGGTTTTGGTCCTTTGACCTAATTGCATATTTTCCAGGATAAAATCTGGATTGCGAATTTTACGACGTAACAGACTGGTATTGGAACGTAAAGTTTCGGTAAAACCTTCCCGGGGCCCCCGTACTACAGCTTCTGTTTTAGGTTCTTGAATACCCCGGGATTCCCAACCCCGGGAACTGATAACCAGGGCCTGATCGGAACCATTTATTAATAAAACTGTATCTCCAGATAAACAACCATCAATTACATCATCAAGGGAAGTAACTATTTTTACATCTCCTACCGAGAGCATGGATTTTTGGATAATATCAATATTATTAGTAGTAAGTAATTCTCTGGAATCAAATAAGTGGGTATCATACATTAAAGGCTTGATTATGCTTTCATTAATAGTCATTCTATCTGTTAATCCATCTACAAAGATAATAGAGGCATTAATTTTCTCATCATAACCAAAGCTGAATTCACGGATAACAATATCATTACTTGTACCTAAAATACTTTTTAAAACTTTCAGGTTCTCCTTAAGATCACGGGAAAGGCTAGTTTGAGAAGATTTTTGCCAGTTGCCATTCTGTTTACCAGAATTTCGTTGATTGAGTAGCTGCCAAAATTGCAATTTCTTAAATAGAAAACCAAACATAACCTTTCCCCTTTTCCAGCAATTCTACCTTTTAGATAGTTTTGCTAAAAATAGATGGAAATATGCTTTAAAAGCCGAGCAATTGCTCGGCTTTTAAAGTTCATTTTATTAAACTAAAATTTCACTTCATTCGACTCACTCAACCTCAAATAGCTACTCTTTCACTAACTTAATTGCTTCTTTAATTAACTCATTTAACGGTCTATTTTCGAAACCTACCAATTCTACATGGGGCTGATGTACAGGTAAAAGAATTTTCCGGCAACTAAGTGAGGCAATAATTTCAGCCAGACTGGGAGTTATTTCTCCCATTAAAGCATTGGGGACTATGATACCTAATGGTCCCATCACTATATCTACATCTCTAGTACTGATCCTTATGGCGTTCTCTCCCGTCGCCCCTTTCTTGGCTCCGGCCTTAACCATAGCGGCAGTAGCGATAGCATTTGTTCCTAAAGCCCATATTTCTACGTTGCCTCCAAACTCTTTTACAATCCCCTGAACAATTTGGGCCCCCATACCTCCACCCATTCCGTCAATTACAGCTATTCTCATCTTTATCTAGCTCCTTTTGTAAGTTGATACTTCATAGACATTAGTTTCTAGTTAAATTTTAGATGAAGTTTTGAGGTTAGACAATACTTTAATAGCTCATACCTAAGACCAATAATGTTCGCCCATAAGTTATTAAGTATTATCATTTTCAGAACTCCCGGCAAATTCTGTTTTGACTAGTTCTTTTTTGTTTTTGATTTTTTTAACCTTATTAGGTTTTTGAACTGGTTTAATAAGGATTCTACCTAAAGAATTGCGTAAAGTTATGGTCTCAAAAACAACTTCTCCCCAGGTAGGATAATGAATTTGTTCTTCACTATTTTGATCCTCACCCTGAGTCTCAACAAACTCCTGTTTGATAGCAAATACAGCTAGTCCAGATGCAAGTAGGGTTAAACCGCCTGTAGTACCAAAAGTTAAAAAATTGCTTTTTTCCATTAATATTCCAAATACTGGGGGACCAATGGCCACTCCAAAAAATCTTACTGCTCCATAAAGGGATGTTATCATCCCCCTTTCTTCCATTGTTACTGAACTGGTTATTATTGTATTTAAACAAGTTAATACTAAACCGCCGCCAATCCCGCCAATAACCAAGGCTGTAATAAAAATATAAGTATTATTTATAAAAAAAGGAATAATAAAATTGGATGTTGCCAGTAATATTAAGCCAGCTACAACTAATATTTTATAATTGCTGTTTTTCCTCTGGGTAACAATACCTGTAATTAATGAAGTTGCTGAAACGGCTAATACCGGTATGGCCAAAACTAAGCCTTTTGTTACACCTTCCAAGCCATAACGTTTTTCCAGATAATCCGATAAATAAAATAAGGTACCAAAAAGAGCAAATAACGACACCGAACCTGCTACAAAAGCACTTAATAAATGAACACCTTTTTCTCCAGAGATTTTTTTTAAAGCCTGTAAATATTCTTTAACCCTTTGACCTTTTTTATTGGTAGTAGGATCTTTTACTAAAAACCAGACTGCTAGAGCAATTGGAATACAAAGTACCGGAAAAACAAAAAACGTTGCATACCAGGCTATAAGTCCAACCAGGGAGCCTAATATAGGACTAACAACCTTGCCCAGACCATTTGAAGCCTCCAAAAGGCCTAATGCCTTACTCCTTTCACCTGTTACAAATATATCACTGGATAAAGCCATAGCGATAGGCGCCGTTCCGGCAGCTCCAATTCCCTGTAGTATTCTCCCTGCCATTATTACCAAATAGGAATTATTTAAAAACAGAATTCCTAATAAAGTTACAACCCCACCTAAACCATAAAGAATTAGTGAGGGAACAATTATCAGTTTCCTACTTATTCTATCTGATAAAAATCCGGCAAAAGGAATTACTAAACCCGCTGGTACGGAAAATAAGGTTATAACCAGGCTTACCTTAAACTGTGATATATTTAATGCTGATTTCATTTGGGGTAAAACGGGAATCAGCATAGAATTACCTAAAACCATAATTAACGGCACTCCAGCTAAGGCCGCTAAAGTAATTTTACTTTTTGTTTTCAATAAAAATCACTCCTCATCTTTATCAACACCAAAGGTATTTTGCCCTAAAATAATCAAAAAAATCACCTGATGGTGATTTTTATCGACGAATTAAAAATATGATGATTTTTCCTTCGGAGATTTAATTTAAAAATAACTCAATAAATTTTATAAAAATAGCTGCTAATCCAGCTGCCATTAAAGGTCCAACAGGAATACCTTTAAAAATAACGATACCAATAATTGCCCCCACAACTAAACCTGACATTAATTCCGGTTGTAATTTTAGCATATTTAAGCCGGCCCCATTCATATATGTAGCTAAAGCACCGCCTAAGGCACACATCAATCCCTGCCAGCTGAAAATTCCTTTCATTAGATCTTTTAAGGTCATTTGTTCACTTGCAAAGGGAACTAGAACAGATAATAGTAAAAATAATAATCCTATTTCCAAACCTCTTCTTTCTATTAAAGGAAAATAATGTTGCAGCCTAGTTAATTTTAATACTAATAAAATACAAGCTGAAGTTGCTAGTAAACTGGATTGTCCTAAAATACCTATAAGTATTAAAACTAATAAAAGTCCTTCGCCCCACATAATATCCACCCCATAAGAAAGACTGGCATCGCCAGTCTTTCTGTACTAAGTGCGATAATGCTAACCTACAATTACTTTACTAATTACCAAAGACAAAGCACTACACACTTTATAGTTAATACTATTCACCACCATATATTTGTATTCCTTAAAACATAATAATTAATTTTAAAAGTAGACTAGATACGACCCTAATTATTAATCTTTTGTTTTAATCAAAATTGCTATTAGAAAAATCATCCATTTCTAAAACGTATTTTTTTGAATAATAATAACTATGAGCTATTTTTTAAGGTGGATATCAATATGTTGAAAATAGTTTTAGGTATGAGCATCTTAAGAATTATTTCCGGGCTCATTGAATTATCAGCTGCTTTTTTGATGCTCTATTTTAATAGAGTGGAGACTGCATTTAAAATAAACGCTTGCCTGGCCGTTATTGGTCCAATAATTATGATTTCTGTAACATCATTAGGTTTGATTGGTCTCGCTGATAAAATATCATTAAAACAGATGTTTATAATTTTCTCAGGTGTTTCTCTAATATTTATTGGTTTAAACAAAATTTAAAAAAATTTCTAATCATAAAAATTCTCCTTTTGAGCAAACTAAAGATGTATTAAAATTCATAAAAAATTAAAGGAGGAAAATCATTTATGACTATTGGAAACAAAATGCACCAAACATTAGCCAGTTTAGAAGGTGCTAAAGCCAATATGAAAACCTTTGCTTTAGAAACTGAAGATAAGACAGCAAAACAAATGTTTGCTCAATATGCTCAACAATTAGATAGTATTTGTCAGGGAATATCCTCCCGTTGCAATTATATTGAGCAACAAGAACCTCAATACAAAGTTTTTCAAAATATGATGCAACCTCAACAACAACAGCAGCAACAACAAAAACAAAAATAAATAACCTGTTTATCTTCTAATAATTTCCCTCCCCAAAAAGGAGCGTCTAATAAAAATGACGCTCCCTTTTTTTTATCTCACTTAACTCGCAACAAAAAAAATTGGTTATTTTTATCTTATTTTAAAATTTACGCAGTTAGACGTAGTTTTTCAACAGCCCTTTTTCTTTTTAAAAAGTTTTACACCTAATATCTCCCCCAATCCATAAATAAGAATATATATAAAAATTACTATAATATTTACAAGAGCCGCCAGCCTTAAATCCTGGTCAGTAAAAACTGTTATATTATAAATAGATTGAATAAACATAATACTTAGTATGAAAAGAAAAATTAACATAGTAGCGAATATTAACAAAGTTTGACCAGGAGAAAATTTTTTTAACGGTAACTTTTCCAATAAAGTATTTATTAACTGAAATATATTGATACTACTTAAAATATTATTATCCTTATTCCTTATCTTACTGTTTAAATCTAAACGGTTTTTAACCTGCCAATATCTTTTATCATTGATAATTGCCTCTAAACCTGTCAGGAATAAAATACTGCCTATTATGGCCGGTAAAATTGAAATTATTTTTAATGAACCTAGTATTAAGAAAATACAAAACCCGCATCCCGATAAAAAAGAGGAATAAGTAAAAAATATTAAACTTTTTTTCATTTTCCTTACCTATTTATTTACATTTTCCATTAAAATATTTTCATCATAAGTACTAATATTATATTCCTCATTAATTTCATCTTTTAAATTTTTAGGAGACCAGTATAAAATTAACTCATCTATATACTCAAATTGAGGTTTAGTTGAATACTGGCACAATTCCTCTAAAATAGCTATTTTTCTTTCTTCCTTACTCTTAATAAAACCCTTAATTCTAAATAATTTATCTTTATTTTTTTTAGACATTACTATTGCACCGTTTCGCATATTTTTGCCCCCTTAAATAAACTGTTATTAGTATAATCTATGATTCAATAAAGCTTTCTGTAACTAAGAAATATAAATACAAAAAATTCCAGTCACCTTATCTGATCATTCCATTGGGTAAAAATCTTTTTTTGTTTATTATTAAAAGTGCTTATAACACCAATAATACCTAACATATATAAAACTAGAGCACCTGTATAGTAAAAATATTTTATATGCGAATTAATTATTATGCTTAAAATTAATAAAACTGAACCATACAGAAAATAAGGTAAAATTCTAGGTTTATCAAAAAGTTTTTCCCTAGCCTCCTGCCAAAGGCGTTCATTATGCTCAATTTTTCTGAGAATTAAATTATTTACCTCGTCCTCTTTAAGAAATTTACCAGCATCTTTCACCATTTGTACAAAGAATTTCTTATCTAATAATTTAATTTCTCTTTTATCTTTAATTAAATTACAAAATTCTTTCGTTTCATTTCTAAAATCAGTGGTAGAAATAATAATTCCCTTTTTGTATTTTCTTCTACTCATTGCCCTTGATAATTCACGGGCTGATCTGGCTTCTACAGCATTATCATCATCTAATAGATGACATTGGACTGCTATTAATTCTTCTTTATATTTACAAATTATATTAATTCCTTCACTTTCCAAATGATCGGTTATTTCAATTTCTGAAAAACCAGGTAAATTAGATAAAATTTCTTTAACAAAGAATACAAAACTATCTTTTTCCATACTTTTTATCCTTTTCCAAAACTCTTCTGTAGCTAACTTTTCATTAACCTGTTCAATTGTCAATTGTAACCTTTTTTGTTCGATTAATTTAACTATTATATGATAGATAATCAAAACTGAAAAACTGCTAGCAAAAGAAGCCAAAAAACGACCTTCACTAAAATAGAAAAAAACTAAAAATGAAATTAATAAAATTAATACCCGATATATAAAATATTTTAAAATTCGTGAATGATAAGACTGATGACAATATAAATGGTTTAAATAATAAAGTGTAATACGCTTTTGTTTAATTCGAGATTTTTTCATTAGTTATTTCCCTTCATTTTATTTTGTCTATCTATTTAAAGCATAGCCAAAAAATTATCCTAATAATCTAAAAGGTAAAAAAAAAAGATTATTATTTAACCAAAGACAAGCTTATCTTGACTCTTGGCAACTTATGAAATAAAATTAAGTTGTCTGGAATTTTAAGGAGGTGTGCTCTTATGTTAAGGTTAGGTATTAGTGGTTTAGGACGAACCGGGTTGCAAACAGCCCGTTATTTACTTAATCAACCTGATATCAAACTAGTCTGCGGCTTTTGCAGTCCAAACAGTAATAAAAAACACAAAGATTTAGGCCAATTATTAGGTTTACAAAAAGTGGGAATTCCCATTATTTCTTCTGATGAACTATCACTACTTAAAGTATTACCCCAGGTAATTATTGATTTTTCACCACATGAAGCCGCCTTGACCAATGCACCTATTTTTTTTGAAAACAGGATTAATTTAGTAGTAGCTAGTACTGGTTTTAATGAAATAGAATTAAAAAAATTAACTAATCTAGCCCTTAAAGCTAATAGAGGTATTGTTATTGCCCCCAATATAACACAGGGAGTTAATGTATTAATGTTACTTTCTCAAATTGCCGCTGATATTTTAAATTCTTATGACATAGAGATTATTGAACACCATCATAACAAAAAATTAGATATTCCTTCCGGCACTGCTTTAAAATTGGCTGATCAATTACCTGGCGAACCGACAATACATGCTATCCGGGCAGGTGGAATTATTGGCTTTCATAAAACTATGTTTGTAGGCAAAAATGACAAAATAGAAATTTCTCATGAATCTATTACCCGGGAAGCCTTTGCAGAAGGGGCTTTAAGAGCAGCCAAATGGGTCCAAAATAAATCCGGTGTTTTTGAAATGAATCATGTTTTAGATTTAAATAATGTATTGAGTAAATATTTGGCTGGCGTAGGTACTAACGCAGTTTAAAGGGTTTTTTAAACATAATAAATAATGGCATCATCAGATGCCATTTTTATTTTTTTATTAAGCTTTTTTCTCCTTGTCATCAATGATAATGTAAATGAATATTGGATAAAAACAAACAGTTTAACCCTTCTTCCCTACATGAACGGTGACTGCTCCTCCACCCAAGCCGAAGTATTTTACCTGCTCTAACCCTGCGGCCCAGAAGATAGCTTTTAATTTTTCCTGATCAGGAAAGTTTTTTAGTGATTCGGGTAACCAGGTATAAGCAGGATATTTATTATCAATAGCTTTCCCTTTATCAACTAATCGCCCAATAATGGGTACAATTTTAAAGAAATATAAATTAAAACCAAGCCTAAGGATAGGATTAAATGGCCGGGATACCTCCAGACATACTACCCTACCTCCGGGTTTAACAACCCGTGTCATTTCCAGAATAGCTTTAGAAATATCTACTACATTTCTCAGAGCAAAACCATTGGTGACAACAGTAAAAGTATTATCTTCAAAAGGTAGCTTAAGAGCATCCCCCTTAATAAAGTTAACATTGTTATATCCTAAATTCTTAACTTTGGCCTGGGCAACTTCCAGCATCTTTTCCGAAAAATCCAAGCCCCATATTTTACCTTGATTACCTACCATTTCCCTCATCTTTATAGCCAATTCGCCGGTTCCGCAACAAACATCTAAAGCAATATCCCCTGACTTAAGTTCCGTTTTGTTTAACATAAACTTCTGCCACCGGGGTAACATACCCCAAGTCATTACTAAATTCATCATATCATAGTTACCTGCTATAGAATTAAAAAGATTTTTTACATATTGATCTTTATCAGATAATTGACTCAAAATATACTCTCTCCTCTCCAAGGAGTAAATAAATTATGTTCTATTTGTAAGAGATTTAAAATCTTACCTACTATAAAGTTTACCAAATCATCAATGGATTGTGGTTTATGGTAAAAAGCTGGCATAGCCGGTACTATATCCACCTGCATTTCTGATAACGCTAGCATATTTCTGAAGTGAATAGTACTTAAAGGTGTTTCCCGCGGTACAAGAATTAATCGGCGTTTTTCCTTAAGCATTACATCAGCGGCCCTTTCTAAAAGATTATCCGAGGAACCGGTAGCAATAGCTGCAATAGTACCCATAGTACAGGGTACAACTACCATAGCTTTTGCATTGACAGAACCACTGGCAATATCTGCAGTTAGGTTAGTAATTTCCCGATAACGCAACTTACCTTCACAAATGTAACCAAAATAATCCTCTAAGGTCTTACTTATATCATCTGAGTTTATTAAATCCAATCCTATTTCGTGCTTTATAACTTCTTTACCGGCATCAGTGACCAGTAAGTCCACTTGATATGATTTTTTTAATAAAAATTCCACTAAACGTTTAGCATAAATAGATCCACTTGCACCAGTAATGGCTACAATAATGCGCTCCATGGTTAATACCTCCACTTAAAACAAGTACAATAGTTTTACCTTCCCCCAATATTCACTTCATAGATATATATCTAATAATGTAAAGATAAACAAGAGAATACTAATTACTCCGTTAATATTAAAAAAGGCTACATTTACTTTTGATAGATCATGGGCCGAAACTAAAGAATGTTCATAAATCAATAGTATAGCTGTTACGCTAATTCCTACTAAAAAAAGTCGGCCTAAAGGTAAGTATAGATAAAGAATTACTAAAAGGATAATTACTACTAGGTGCAGACCTTGGGAAATTAATAATCCTTTCTCTAATCCAAACCTGACTGGAATAGAGTGCAGACCTGTTTTTTTATCAAAATCATAATCCTGAGTAGCATAAATTATATCAAACCCGGCAATCCAACACGCTACAATTCCTGCTAGAAGGAAAGCAGGTTTGGACATCTCCCCGGTTACGGCAATCCAGCCTCCCAAAGGAGCAAAGGAAATTGCAATACCCAGTACAAGGTGACAAGCCCAAGTAAATCTTTTTGTATAGGAATAGCCTACTAAAATGGCCAGTATTATAGGAAGATAAATGACATGCCATGGACTTAATTTATAAGTAGCCCAGACTAGCAGCCCAAAGGCCAATATACTCAATATAACCACTTCAGATGACTTCATTTTACCTTGAGGTAAAGGTCTACCATTAGTGCGGGGATTAGCTGCATCAATAAACCGATCAATTACTCTATTAAAACCCATGGCGGAACTCCTTGCTCCAAACATAGCCAGGGTAATCCAAATAAACTCATACCATCCTGGCCAACCCCATTTACCTAAAAATGCCCCTAAATAAGCAAAAGGCAGGGCAAAAATGGTATGCTCAAATTTTACCAGTTCGGCAAAAGTTTTAACTTTCTTAAGTACCACCATATATTCACCACCATAATAACTTTAGTCAGTAGTAACAATCACTATTAAGAGTTTACCATTATTAAAATTATCAGTCTATGGGCAAGCTAAAATTGATAAAAACTGACTAAGTCAGTTTTAGGTTTCACTGCACTAGATAAGTTTAGATTTAGATTAAAATAATTCGTCCTAATCCTGTTATTTCTAACACTGATAAATGGGTTACTGGATACTTAAAGGGAAAAGGTGGTTTTACTAATGAAAGTTATATTAGCTGGTGGCATAGCTTTAGTCTTTCTTGGAGTTATCTATTATTTACCTTTGGGCACCTCATTAATTAAAAATAAAACCCTGCCTAAAGTGACAGGGATATTTTTGGTTGTATTAGGTGTTTATTTAATTTTTAGGGCTCTAACTCTTTAGTAGGACATTTAGGAAATGTTACTGTAACTGTTGTTCCAATACCCTTCTTACTATTCATTACAATTGTTGCTCCATGGCTTTCTGCAATTTGATAACAAACAGAAAGACCAAGCCCTGTACCATTTTGTTTGGTTGTAACAAAAGGTGTGCTAACTTTGTCTAAAATTTCCTCTGGTATTCCCTCACCTTCATCCTCTATTTGGAGAATGATATTCTTTGGATTATTTTTTAACCTGATATAAAGATTTCCACCTTTCGGCATAGCCTCTATTGCATTATGAGTTAAATTAAGAATTAGCTGTTTAATTTCATTTTCATTACAAAATAGCTGAGCTTCATCAATTTCCAGGCGTAAATATACGTTTGATAAAAGGGCCTCTCTTTCTATTAATATTAATTGTTTTTCCAGAATATTTTTTAGATCACATTTAACTAAAGTTCTGGAAGATTTTTTAGAAATGGATAAAAAGTCGATAATAATGGCATTACATCTTTCGATTTCAGAAATCAATAAATCCAATTGGGAGTCTGTTAATTTTTCTTTTGATCTTTGGGCAAGCTGAAGAAACCCTTTAATAGTAGTTAATGGATTTTTTATTTCATGAGCAATGCTGGCACCCATTTGTCCAACCAAATTTAATCTTTCCAGATTTTTTATTCTTTCATTAATTAATTCTTCAGATGTTACATCATAAAAGATTGCCATTGCATAAATAATGCTATCTCGCTGATCATAAATGGGTTGGGAAATAAATTCTATAAGTTTATTATTACGGATTATTTTCTCTTTAAAATAACTTTTACCATTGTGTAAGGTGTCTAGAATTAATAAATCAGCAAAATTAAAACTGGGAAAAAGCTTATTAATGTATTGTTTTAAGGGAAAACCAATATAATTTTCCGGGGTTTCATTTTTTATATTGGCATAATCCAAAGCTACCTGATTAATATGCACAATATTTTCTTGTTTATCTATGACCAAAATACAAAGGGGCATTTCATTAATTAAGTTTTGTAAGAGAGAGCTTTGTTTAATAAGTTTCTCTTGTGTTTTATATAGGTTATTTCTAACAGTATCTTCAATTTTAACAAAGATACCTAATAACCAACTAATAATAACATAAATTACTGCAAACATTAAATCTGTCTCAATAGTATAACCTAGTGGTAAGTGATCAACAACTAAAAGATCTAATAACAAGTTTACTATACCAATTATTGCTGAAAAGGTAACACTGATTCTTAAATTAAACTTAATAGCAGAAATTATTATGGGAATTAAATATAAAAATCTTAGTTCAAAATAACTGGTATTTACAAATAAAAAAGTAATTAATAAAAAATTTAATAAAATTATAGCAAAATCCAGATGATAATTCTGTTTACCAAGATATATACTTAAATAACCTATGCTAATCAAGAATACGATAATTAAAAAAGTTACTATAAATGCCTGAAAAAAATTATAACTTTCAAAACCAAAATATTTAAATATTATTATTAAAGACATTAAACTAAATAAAACTTGAACAGTAAATATGTAATTATTTATTATTTCTTCTCTGGTTTTTTTGTGCATTAAACTAAGCACATCCTTCGGGAAAATATACAAGCCACTCAGGTTAAGTCAAGTTAATATATCGTTTTAATATAATATTCACAAATATTATTTCGATATAAAAAACAGTTTTCCTGTTTTTATAATAATTATGAAATTCGGTTCAATTATATTATTTTATATGCATATTTTTTTCCTAAAATGTTTATGCTTTTCACTGAAAGGAAGGAGATTAAAATGCGCAAATTATTTATTTCTTTAAGCTGGGTTACAGGCCTCTTAATCTTTTTAGTTATTTTATCTTTTTTAGCTACACCCGGTTCACTTAAAAAATATGAAAGCACATATCTTGATTTTTCCTATCCCCTTTCCTGGGAGATAACAGAATTTAAGGCCAAATTTCCAGGTGTTTTAGCTACAGGACAAATTGTATCGGAAAAACTTTTCGAACCTTTTATTGATAATGAAAACCTTATACAATTTAATTTTCCGGTAAAATGGCTGATTGAACAGGAAAGTTTCCCAGGAAATGAAATAGTAAAACACATTCAATTAATCTCTCCTGATAAAAAAAATGTTTGTTTAATCCAAATCTGGCATTATAATAAACCCTTAAGACAATTTATAAATGATATAAAAGCTGCTCCGATTAAAGGGGACCAGGTTCAAAATTTCCTGGTTACAGAAACCAATATTAAAGGCCGTAAAGGTTATCTAGTAGAATATAAGCACGGCAAAGTCATTTGCAAAGAATTTTATTTCCTGCATCAAAATTATGTATATCGTATAAGTTATCTTTATGCAGGCTCCAAATGGACACAAGAACAAGAAAGTAATTTTCATACTATATTACAATCAATTATTGTCAAAAATAATTAAATAACTATCTAAGACTATATTATTAAATATAAACCATGGGTATAAAGAAAAAGACTTACCTTCCCGTGGTAAGTCAACAGCAAAGGCAACATTTATGTGTAAAAGAAATTGAGAGAGCTATTATTAAAAGCTCTCTCCGTTAATTTCTTCGTCTTAACCTTTATCTTAGAACCTTAACTTATTTCGATTTTATTTTCTAAGTTGTACGGCTGAAATAATGCCTTCTCTACTTTATAATCATTTGTATCCACTATTACTGTAGCGTGATGTAAAAAACTATTTCTTACAAAATAACGCATATCAATAAAAATACCAATTAACTTATTATCTTCAATCTTATAGTCTACATGAAAAAAAGGAGTAAACTCTTTAAATATTTTACCCATTTTGGTTTTTTCCAATTTTCCTTTTATTTCTTCAGAGATAAGTTTAAGTTTTTTATGAATTACAATTTTACAGGAAAGAAGGTTTATCTGACCTACAATATTCTTTTTGTTTACTCTAACTATAAAATCCCATCTAACTAAACCAATAAAGGCAGGCATTACTACTAATTTTTCCAAATATTCTGCATAATACTCTTTGATTAAAGCCTCTGCCCTTCTTCGCATCAAAAATCTTAATAATAAATAACTTAACCCCAATACGAAACTTGGATAGATCCAAAAATGATCTCTATAACCTGAATATAAAATAAATAAACTACAGCCTAATAAAACCGGGTCGGAAATCATTAGTAAATTAAGGGTGTATTTTTTCCTATTAAAGGGATAAAGAAGCATAACTCCATAGGAATTGAGTAAGTCTAAAAAGGTATGACTTAAAGCACCTAAAAAAGCCCAGAAAAAAAGAACCCAAAATCCGACCTGTGGAAAAATAAAATTCAAGCTGCCACCAACTAAGGCTGCAAAACCTAATAATCCCGGCAACGAATGGGAAATTCCCCGGTGGTGCTTTAAATATATATAATCTCCCCAGTATTGAAAAACAATATCCAGGTCAGGAGAAACAGCTCCCAGGGTAACGGCTATCAACTCAGGACTGGTAAATGAGACCTCTGCTCCACCAGCAACAGCAACTGCAGCTCCTACAATGGCATGGGTAAGTGGATCCATTTCTCCCACCTCCTTAATTCGACATTTTTTGACATTTACCAGTATAACATAGATTTTTTTACTTTTTGTTAAGTAATTTATGGCAAAAAAAACTGGCCTACGCCAGTTTTTCCAACTTACAATAGTTTTAGTTCTACTGTGCTACAGAAAACCCAACCTCCACAGGATACTCAAAAACCTGAAGTTCCCATAATTTATTATTTTTCTCCTGTTCTTTAACATATAATTCGGCATCTTTTCTATTTGAAAATATCTTATCAATAGAATTAACTCCATTAGTATCTATAATCTTAACTACAAATACTTTCATAAGCATCCTCCTCGCAAAGATATTTTTTAATTCAATTTCAGCATATATTAAACAATATGTACTGTATATGTCACCTATTACAAAAATTCAGACCTGGATTATAAACTTTGCATAGAAATTTTTTATTCCATAAAAAAACAAACCCATCTTCGTCTAGGGTTTGTTTTTTAAACTATTTGGCAAATAGAAGCTTGTAGCCAAAAAGCTTTTTATCAGCTTTTATCAATAGGCGAGGTTGGGGAGGAACAATGATATTTCGGGTATATAAGTAATTAACAATAAAGCAATTATACTAACTAGAACAAAGCTTAAAACACCAGAGGATAGTTTTCCTATAGGCAGACCAGTTATTCCATTGGCAACAAATAGGTTTAACCCAAAGGGTGGAGTAAACTGCCCGATACACAGGTTGGTGACAACTACGACCCCAAAATGGACAGGATCAATGCCCAGCTTATTAGCTAAGGGGTATAAAAGAGGCGCCAAAATGATTATTGAAGCTACCCCATCCATAAACATTCCAGCAATCAAAAGGATTATATTTACCAAGAGTAAAAAGGCAATTGGGGTAGAAGCATAGGAGATTATACTCTGGGCTAACATTTGAGGAACCTGGCCTACAGTAAGTATCCAACCAAATGCCTGGGCAGCAGCAACAACAATCAAAACTTGGGCACTGGTGGTAGCAGATTTGATGCAAACAGTAGCTAAGCGCTTTAAGTTCAGTTCTTTATATACAACCAAACCGACAAACATGGCATATATGGCCGAAAAACCGGCGGCTTCAGTGGGAGTAAGTATACCTAAATAAATACCTCCCAGAATAATTACCGGTATCATCAAAGACCAGCTAGCATCTTTAGTAGCTGTTAATAATTCCTTAAAAGAAGCCCTTTTATCCCGTGGTAAATTGTGCTTGCGAGCAAAGAAATAAATATAGACTAAACTGGCCAATCCGTAAACCAGCCCCGC
Source organism: Clostridia bacterium (assembly GCA_030154225.1). GTDB lineage: Bacteria > Bacillota > Peptococcia > Peptococcales > BICA1-8 > JASKKI01. Next base: position 34,207 of record JASKKI010000005.1, read on the forward strand.
TCCGATTCCTGCTAGAAATAAGGAACTTACGGATACTCCTGTTACAGTTGCATAAATTATCAAAGTTATACTAGGAGGAATCAAAAGGGCTACAGAACCTGAAGATACAATTAAGCCGGTAGCAAACTTTCCCGGGTATTTTTGCTTCACTAGTTCAGGATACATAAGTTTTCCTACAGCGATAACCGTTGCTGGACTGGAACCGGACAAAGCTCCAAAAAACATACAGGCAACCTGGGTAGCCATTCCTAATCCACCATGTAAGTGTCCAACTAGGATTCTGGCCCACCGCAAAATTCTTTCCGATAATCCTCCAAAATCCATTAAGTCAGCAGCCAGAATAAAAAATGGCAGTGACATAAGGGCAAATTTATCCATCCCTCCAAATAACCTTTGAACCATGATCATAGGCGGGATGTTGGTAAAAAACATAATAGCTATAAGAGATGAAAAAGTTAAAGCCACAAAAATAGGCATACTGGAAAACAAAAAAATAAATAGCGTTAATGCTAAAACTGTAAGCAATTCTTATCCCCCCGTAAATAAAATCCTCTGGGACCATTTTAAGTGACTATATACACTAACTAATATGAGGTCTAAAAACCCCTTGGAAAAACCTAATAGTCATTAAGAAAAATCCTAAAGGTGCAGCCAAATATGGTAAATACATAGGTATTCCCAGTGCTGGGGTAACCTGACCTGTGGACATATTAAATTTCACAAGCTCCCAGGCATAGTAAGTCATTATAATACAAAAAATCCCACAAATAAAATTGGTAATACTGGCAACCACACGTTTCCCATCGCTATTCACAAATTGTAAAAAGAAATCTATCCCCACATGAATACCTTTCCTTATACAAATGCTTCCACCTATGAATGCTGTCCAGACCATTAAATAACGAATTACTTCTTCAGCCCAGGTTGTACTAGCCTTAAAAATATAACGCAAAACAACATTTATAAACAGAATTACCAGGGTGGAAAACAAAGCCAAGCCGCAAAAATACTCTTCTATATTATTAATTAGGCTGTTAATCCTGTTTTTCATAATGAAGCATAACCTCCAATATTAATGGGTGCATAAACCCTTAAACCAGGATTTATGCACCATTTGATTATAACTTATTTTAACTTATCAACAGCATCATAAATTTTTTGCAGTAAAGCTTTTTGTTTTTCAGTTTTAGAGAATTCTTCGTGTACTGGAAGGGATGCTTCCCTGAATTTGGCTTTTTCTTCCGGATTTAATTCATAAACTTTTATACCAGAATTCTTGATTTGTTCTAAGAATTTCACTTCATTTTCAGCAACAAGCTTACTTTCTTCCAGACTAGCTTCTTTATTGATATCTCTTAATAACTTTTGTAAATCCTGGGGCAATTTATCAAACCAGGTTTTATTGGCAACCATGATATAGGTCATATAACCATGACCACTTAAAATCATGGTGTTTTGTACTTCATAGAACTTATTAAGAGCGATAGTTTGAAGTGGGTTTTCTTGCCCCTCAACTACCCCCTGCTGTAAAGCATTGTATAATTCTGCATATTCAATAGGGATGGGATTTGCTCCCCAGGCTTTATACTGGGCAATTAAAAGGGGTGAAGGCATAACCCTCATTTTAACACCTTTAAAATCTTCTGGAACGTGAATTTCTTTATTATTAGTAGTAAAATGTTTGGCTCCACCGTTCCAGAATCCCAAGCCTACCATGTTCTTTTCAACCATGGAAGCCAGAATCTCATCACCTACTTTACTATTGGCTACCTTTAAAAGGATATCACTTGTGGGGAATAACCATGGTAAATCCATTAACTGCACATCTGGGGTAAAAGGAGTTAATACGGCAACGGGCTGTAAGGTCATCTCCATAGAACCTATTTGTACACCCTCCGCCTGCTCCCTCATTGATCCCAGTTGCATTGACGGAAAAATCTGTACTTCAAACCTACCATTGGACTGTTCCTCCAATTTTTTCTTAAATATTTCACAACCTTTATATTCGGGACTTTCAATAGGTTGGTTTATTCCTAAACGGATAACATACTTTTCTTGTTTTTCTTGAGCTGGTTGTTCCGTTTGTTGCTTATTATCTTCGGTCTTTTTAGCACAACCCGTAAAAGTTAAACTTAAAAGCAGCAAACCAATTAATAAACATAAACCTAGCTTTCTCATAAAATTTTTCCTCCTTTTTTAATTAAAAATTAATATTTAGGCTTTGAGAGCCCCTACAAGCTCTCTAATATCTTTTATTCCTTCTTTATCTAACCATTCTTCCAGCCCTGTAATTACCTCTAAAGGTGTGAAAGGATTAACAAAGTTTCCGGCTCCGATTGCCACAGCCGAAGCTCCTGCAAGCATAAATTCTATAGCGTCTTCAAAACTTGTTATCCCCCCCATCCCTATAATGGGAACTTTTACCGCTTTAGAGACCTGATATACCATTCTGACGGCTACAGGCTTTACTGCCGGTCCCGATAAGCCCCCCAATACGTTAGCCAAAACAGGGCGACGATTTTTAATATCAATAGCCATACCTAAAATTGTATTGATTAATGATACGGCATCAGCCCCTTCACTCTCTACAGCCCTGGCAATTTCTGTTATGTCAGTAACATTGGGAGATAATTTGACAATAAGGGGTAATTTGGTCTTGGCCCTGACCCTTTTGACCACCAAGGCAGCAGTATTAGGATCTGTTCCAAAGGCCATACCCCCTCCTTTAACATTAGGACAAGAAATATTGATTTCCAAGGCATCAACACCTGGTACCCCATCCAGGCGGGTAGCCATTTCTTCAAATTCATCAAAGGAATAACCGGAAATATTAGCGATGATAGCTACATCAAATTGTCGCAGCCAGGGAATTTCCTCTTCAATAACTCTGTCTATACCTGGGTTTTGCAATCCTATGCTGTTTAGTATTCCTGCCGGTGTTTCAGCAAGGCGGGGTGTAGGATTACCAAGCCTGGGTTCTAATGTTGTCCCCTTGGTCATAATTCCACCCAGCCGGCTTATATCATAAAGCCGGTTATATTCCTGTCCAAACCCATAACATCCAGAAGCAGTAAGAACAGGATTTTTTAATTTTATTCCAGCAACTTCTACTGCTAAATTAGTCATCAATAATCACCTCACTGCTGGTAAAGACCGGGCCATCATGACAAACCTTTTTATAGGTAATAGTACCATCTTCATTACGAACTTTACAAGCACAGCCCAAGCAAGCCCCAATTCCACAAGCCATACGTTCTTCCAGAGAAACCTGGCAGGGAATCAAATTTTCCTTGGTTAATTTAATTACCCCTTTGGTCATGGGTAAAGGTCCACAACAATATACCTGATCAATTTTTGTATTAAGAATAAACTCCTGCAAAATTTCAGTTACAAACCCTTTTGTCCCATACGATCCATCATCTGTGGTTACCTGAACTTTACATCCCAATTGCTGGAAATCGGCTACACATAATAACTTTTCTCGGGTCTGGGCTCCTAGTAAAACATAAACTTCTTTACCGTCCTTAACCAGTTCTTCAGCTAAAGCCGGTAAAGGTGCAATACCACATCCTCCACCAACAATAGCTACTTTTTTATAATCTTTTTTCCAGTAAAAACCATTTCCTAGAGGACCCATGACTTCAAGCTCACCCTGGGTTATCTGGCTTAATAAATTAGTACCTCTACCAATAACTTGATAAACCAGTGCTATGGTACCTTCAGCCTTATTAATCCTGTGTATACTTATAGGACGTTTTAATAATGGATCTAAAGTATTTGAAGTCTTTAACATCACAAACTGCCCAGGTTCTGCTTCCCTGGCTATGGAAGGTACAGCTAACACCATGCGATAAAAATCAGGTAAAATTTTCTGATTCTCTAAAATTATAGCCTTAATTGAGAATACCATCACTAATTCCCCCCTTTTTCCAATCCTCGCCCATCCAAACAATTTTTCCTCCTACCATGGTCAAAACAGCTTTCCCTTTAAGCTGCCAGCCGTTAAATGGCGTATTCTTTCCTTTGGAATAAAACTGGTTGGAATCCACAACCCACTCTTTTTCTAAGTCAAGTATGGTAATATCGGCATCATACCCAATAGCTAATCTACCTTTGTTTTTCAATCCGAATATTTCCGCCGGCCTGATGGTCCAGGCTCTAATAGCTTCATTTAATGTAATTATATCCTTATCAACTAAATGAGTAAGTACCAGTCCCACTCCTGTTTCTAAGCCAACAATCCCGTTAGCGGCATTGGTTAAATTAACCTCTTTTTCTTCTAAACTATGGGGTGCATGGTCTGTGGCTATACAATCAATAGTGCCATCCCTGAGGGCTTCCCTTAAAGCCTCAACATCCTTTTTTGTTCGTAAAGGAGGCCGCATTTTACCATTTGAACCAACTTTTAAAACATCTTCCTCGGTTAAAATCAAATGATGGGGAGTTACCTCAGCAGTAACCCTAATACCTTGTTCTTTTGCCTGTCGAACAAGGCGGGCTGCTTCGGCGGTACTTATATGACCAATATGAATATGTCCACCGGTACGGGCAGCCAGCAGTATATCCCTGGCTACGATAATGCTTTCCGATACATCAGGATCCCCTTTTACCCCCATCCTAAAAGCAATATCTCCATCATTGATGACGGTTCCCGAAGACAAATACATATCTTCGGCATGTTGGCTAATTGGTAAACCTAAATCTTTGGATCTTAACAAAGCCCTGTACATTAGCTCCGCATTTTGAACTACCCTGCCGTCATCAGACAGGGCAACCACACCTGCCTCTTTCAAGGAGTAAAAATCAGTAAGAGCTCTACCCTCGGATTCCAAGGTAATGGCCCCTATGGGATAAACATTGACATAAGCTTCTTTTTGGACTCTATTCATAAAATTTTCAATTAGCTCAGGATTATCCAGAACAGGAATGGTATTGGGCATACAGGCAATACTGGTAAAACCCCCTCCGGCTGCAGCCAAGGTACCTGTAGCCAGCGTTTCTTTATAAGTCAGGCCGGGATCTCGCAAATGTACGTGCAAATCTATAAATCCGGGACAAATAACCTTGCCCCGCCCATCAATTATTTCAACATTTTCATTAATTGCGATATCTGTATCTAAAGCTTTTATTTTGCGGTTTTCAATAAGAATATCTACTATTTTATCTAGGTTATCTGCCGGATCGATGACCCTACCACCTTTGATTAAAATTTTCATCAATACCGCTCCTATTTGATAGAGTAATGTGACTTTTAAGATATAGTGTTATATAATAGTTCAAGATTTTTTTTCGCAAACCTTTGCATTAATTGGCTAAACATAATGGCGGCCATTTATCTAAATGTGATAACTTATTTTCTATTTTCTTTTTTCATTTACTTCTAAAATCTTGAGGCTCAGGAAAAGAATTAACCTGGCTTCACCTGAATCCAAATCCATTCCTGTAATTTCACTTATTCTTTTTAAGCGGTATTGAAGTGTCTTATAATGGACATATAATTCATTGGCCGTTTTCTGGCTGTTTCCGGCATTTTTTAAATAACATTTTAAAGTTTTTACCAGTTCTGTACCTTGTTCCCGGTCATAGTCCAGTAAATTTCTTAAACCTTTGGGTATATAATCCCAAACATTATCTTGAAGGGCAAATTTATGGATTAACCTGTATACTCCGATATCAGAAAAAAATGTGCAGGAGTTTTCCCCCCAGTATTTAAGTCCGAATTCCACGGCTTCTTCAGCCTGCAGGTAACTTTTTCTGGCCTCTAAAAGATTGGAAAAACTTTCTCCAATACCTATACAAACAGGCTTTTTAAATACTGTAGAAAAAACACCTTTTAAATGAACAAAAAAGTCACGTAAATAAAAATCATCATTACCTTCTAAATCTATCAAGAGGACAATACGATTATTGGCTATGGTCGCTATTATACTGTACCCTTCTTTAAGGAGTCCTTTTTCCAATGGCTTTAGAATTCTGCTAAGCTCATCGGTAACAACTTTTTTGATAAGCTGGATAATAGCCATGGTATAATTACTGGAAACGGACAAACCTAATAAACCGATGCGTCTTTTAGCAACAGTCTCTGATTTAATATGATTCAAAAGCAAGTCTTCAACAAAATTATCCCGCAGGCTTCTTTCCAGGTCATTTATTATACTGTGTTCTAATGTACGCTCATTTTCCTTTGTAATAATCTCAGCCATAATGGGGCGAATTATATCTTTATATGTAACCCCTGGTTCAAATTTAATTAAAGGCAAATTATTACTATTGGCAGCATCCAACATTGCCTGGGGAATAGTTTTTAAAAATCTCTCGGCTTTTATAGCCAGGGCAGCAATACCTTTAGATGCTAACTGGTTTATCAAATCTTTCTGTTCATCTTCATTTTTTGGTAGGGCAAAACCACTAGTCAATACCAATTCTTTTCCTTTTAACCACTGGATAATATCTGGAACTTCAAAAACCGTTACGTATTCAATTTCCCTATTTAAACCACTAGCCCCGGCTATAACTTTGGCACCCTTTAATCCACCAATTTCTAAGGCTTCCTGCACACTAATTCCCATAATACTACCCCCAAAATTCGGAAAACAAAAATTATTTTCCCTGATTCCTTGGTATTAAGTTCTGATAGGTAAAAGTGTTCCTACTAAAGACAAGTATTCTCTCCTGATAGAGGCTGTTCATGTCATTGCTTAATACGTTCATGTTATAAAAAGCAGTAAAAGAAATTCCTCCGATTCATTTCATTCCCCTCCCTGTAGTTATATAATTCTCTTTAGAGTTAATGATCAGGTTGATTATGCCCTCCATATATTCAATTATATGGGGAATTCTTATAGGCTTGCGCCCCTGCCTTTTGACAGGTTTGCCTTTTGCAATACTGATTTTTATAGCTTTTTGTAGGACTGTGATTCTAATACTTTAATCCTATTGTAATATTATACTGTCTTTTCAACAACTTTTTGGGTTTTTTGTCTTCAAAACAAACACCACTTCTACCAACGATACTACCCTGAGACACTCCACCAGCCCCGCAAATAATTTTTCATCAAATTCCTCCACCATATCACCTTCCCATAGAACTTTTCAATCTACTCCACCCTTTAGGTTTCTAAAATTCTAATTAATTGGCAACAACTTAACTATAAGGAAAAAAATTAGGGGAAAAGCCCCCCTATACCACCTTTATAAATGAGTTCGGACCTTTACCATTAATAATACTGGTTATTTCACTTATCAATTGTTTAATGATTTTCTGGTCAGTATGGGGTCGTAAATTAAATATACCTTCTAACCCCTGTAAAAATTTTAAATAATCACAGTTTCCCGCTCTTTCACCAATTCCACCTATTGTACAGTCTATATACCCAACTCCTACAGCTACCGCACCAAGAGAATTTGCCACCGCCATTCCAAAGTCATTATGGGTATGAATACCTAGGTAAGTATTAATATTGCTAACCAGAACAGGAAATTCACGGTAAACCCTTTGGGGGTGTAAAACTCCTACAGTATCGGCATATCTTACCATTTGGACTCCTTCTCTTGCAGCTATTTTTCCTATTTCAATTAAGAAATCTAGATCAGCTCTTGAAGCATCTTCTAAACCTATGTTAACTTCAAACCCTTTTTTCCTAGCAAAATATATACATTTTTGCATTTCATTCATAACCCATTTTCTATCTTTGTTAAGCTTGAAATAGATTTGAAAATCTGAGGCAGGTACTGAGATATGGATTATATCCGCCCAACAGTCCACAGCGTGTTTGATATCCTTAAGATTCATTCTATTCCAGGTTGATATTTTACTTTTTAGATTTAATTCTACTATTTTTTCTATACTCTTTTTTTCTTGTCCTCCCATGGCAGGAGTTCCCGCTTCAATCTGGTCAATACCGATTTTGGAAAGTAGTTTAGCGATCTCTATTTTTTCTCTGATACCTAGAGCTATACCAGGCCTTTGCTCTCCATCACGCAATGTAGTATCAATTATTTTTACCTGCATATTTATCCCTTCTTTGAACAATCGTCCTTCGGACGACTTGTAATGACTAGTGACTGATACATGGCTTTTATCATATCTTCTAGTATGTTGTACAACGTATTTCTTGCTGAAAGTTAGGCGCACTTTTTCTTTCATCTTCTTCCCGTTTTTAGTGGCTAGTGGCAAAGATTTGCAAGTTCATGGTCAGATATTTCCCGCTTTAGAATAATACTCATTTTTTTAATTTTATTTAAAATTTCAGGAATATCTTTTTCATCATAAGTAATTTTAAGCTCCTTTAATTTACAAATTACTGCTTTTTTCCCTGAATGCTTTCCGATTACCAGCTTTCGTTCAAGCCCCACCATTTCCGGCTGATATGGTTCATAAGTCATTGAATTTTTTTCTATACCATCAGCGTGAATACCGGACTCGTATTTAAAAATGTTCTTACCTATAACCGGCTTATCATTGGCAATTGTTTCTCCCACTAAATCTTCAAATTTCCTTTTCAAACTCTGCAAAAGACTAAAATCAGCCGAAATCTCATATCCTTTAATAACTTTTGCTGCCATTAGTAACTCTTCCAGGGGAGCATAACCACCAATCCCATTAAAGCTTGCAGAAATAAAAGAAATACCGGTTATGGTGCCCGGCAAATCCAAAGCTATAGATGTTGCCAGGCAGTATTCATTTTCTGGACAAATGTCGATTCCAATATCCAATTTTTTTGTAATCTTTTGAATTAAAGTTTGCCAATGGGCTGCCATATACCGGCTTAGCCCCTGTATTCTGAGATAATTAATATTGTTAAACTTAAAGTATTTATCTTCTATAAGCTCTTCAAACTGGTCTATTGTATTTCCTTTACATTCCAGAATGATTTTACAATCTTTAAATTTATTCTTTTTTTGTTTGAATTCCTTTAATAGGTTTTCCCCTACGGTTAATACACAAAACTTTACACTTTCTTGCAAAGAGTAAAGTTCTAAATCATCTTCACTCTCCAGCTGCATGATAAATTCTATATCAGGTGCAAGTACAGCTATTTTTTTCATAATCTTTCCGTTTATTTCAATCAAGTCCACACCTATTTTCTTGAGCAGCCGGCAAAAAATTAATACTTCCTCTTCTGTAAACTGTTTTTTTATTTTTGACAGCTCAGTAAGGGTCCTGTCAATGATTAAGCAAGGCTTTTTATTAATCAATACTGCCATTTATACTACCTTCTTTGTGATTAAAACTCTGATTTTACCGGGGGAAGCTTCTAGCTCCTGCATAGCTAGATTAGCACTTAATAAAAATCCAGACAGCCAGAGGGGAACATGATTACACTCAATTTCTATAGAACTAAATTCTCCTTTGGCCAGGAAAGGCATTAGAACCTGTTTGGAAGTAACCTTTGTATTATTTTCTTGAATTTCTTTAAGGGAGACCTTATAATTTCCCCGGGAAATTTCTGTTGGAGTAAATTGCTTTTTATTTTCTGGCTGGTCTAATCTTTTTAAATTTACTTCCTCTTCCTTTTCTAAAATATAATTTAGAAATTCAAGGGGCTTACCTCTACATTCCCAAACACTGATATTTGCTTTTTCCAGTATATAATAAGGAATACCTACTACTGAATACCCTACGAAAGTATTACAATCATCTAAAAAAGATATTATTTCTTCCATCTTTATCCGTAGATATTTAAGAGCTGATATCTGATCCAGATTAAAATTTTTCTCTTTAAGTTCAAGCCACTTGTCCTCTCTTTTTTGATAAATCATAATTTTGCCTTTTTCAGAAAGGTTAGCGGTTTCACCGTTTTCGCCAACATAAACTGCTATCTTTCGAGGCATTATTAACACTCCCCCGGATTATATTTCCAACCTTTTAACCACATTACCGCCTTCTATATGTTCATCCATAATTTCTTCAACATCCTTAGGCTTAACGGAGCCATACCAGACATTATCTGGATAAATAACAACAATAGGCCCTTTATCACAGATAGCAAAACAACCGGTATTAGAAACATAAACCTCCCCTTCTAACTCCCGCTCCTCAATTTCCTCCATAAACTTCATTACAATCTCCACACCCGCATTAGAATGGCAGTATCCTTTTTGTTGGCCGTTTACCCTGGAACTTGTACAGACAAATATATGATATTTGGGTTTTTTCATAATTTTTCAACTCCTTTAATCAAACTGCTTTCTTTCCTTTAAGTTCTTTCCTCAGGCAGAATTCTCTCGATCTATCTTCACCCAATAAACCGACTGCATCTGCCCGGCATTGCTTACAGTGCCGCATTTGCAGCAAATCAACCTGACAACGATTTCGCATCAGATTAAGTTCTTTCTCATCAGTCTGCGGCAGGTTGGCAAAAGCACTTCCTGGTGCAGGTATTAACGGCATAATATTGGTTATATAAGCACCTAGCTCTTTTACTTTTTTTACTATATGGGGAATCTGAATATCATTTATTCCTTTAATCATAACTATATTGACCTTCACCACTACTCCCTGCCGGGCTAAAGATTGTATACCCTCCAACTGGTTTTCCAGTAAAATTTTTGCTCCTTCTTTTCCGGTATATTTTTTACCCCGGTAATTAATATACTTATATATTTTGGCTCCTATTTCCGGCTTAATGGAGTTTAAGGTTACGGTTACATGGTTAATCCCCAGTGCAAAAAATTGCTGAAAATAGTCTGGAAGCAACAAACCATTGGTAGATAAACAAAATATTATTTGCTTATCAACCTTTTTAATTAATTTTATGGTTTCTTTTGTCTTATCCCAATTTGCCAATGCATCTCCAGGTCCTGCAATACCTACAACACTTAGATTGTTTAGTCTCTCTTTTACTAAAATGAATCTTTCACACGCTTCTTGGGGTGAAAGAATTTGACTGGTAACTCCCGGCCTGCTTTCATTGACACAATCAAATTTTCTTCTGCAGTAATTACATTGAATATTACACTTGGGTGCTACAGGTAAATGCATGCGAGCATAATGATTATGGGCATCTGCCGAGTAGCAGGGGTGCTTACTGGTTTGTTGGTCTTTATTACCTATACAGGATTGACAACTCATTTTAATCACCTCAATTTATTTGACATCAATACCCTGAAAATATTTTTGATACATACTGCTGCGGTAGTTGGAAAGCTTATACTCCAACAAGGTATTGGTTATCCGGTCAAGAAACATTATCGTACCCTGGTATCCGACAGATAATATTCTCTGACCCCCAACTCTATCATGGATAGGAAAACCGATACGAACCAAAGGTATGCCCTCCTTCTCAGTCAGATATTTTCCTTCAGAGTTACCTATAGCAAGGTTTACATCCATTTCCTTGCATACCTGGCGAATATGGACAAAATCTGTCTCCGTTAAAACCTTTAAATTTGAAGATTCCTCTCCAAATAATTGTCCCGATTTAAAATTTTTGCTTCCGGTAGCCAGGACTTTTGGCTTTATACCGTTTTCCAGGCAGGTTTTTGTTACAGCATAAACTAGTTCCGGCTCACCAAAAACAACTGCAATTCCTTGAGCATTGTATTTATGGGAATCTATCATACAATCCTGAAGCCTGCCTCTTTCTTTTCTAAACATTTCCGGCACTTCCTTACCGGAAATGGTTTTTAAAGTTAAAATAAATTTATCTGTATTTTCCAGACCTATAGGCAGCGGCAATCGGTATAAAGGAACCCCAAAGCTGTTCTCCAAATATTTCCCGGGAGATAAATGATCCTCTACAGTGATTCCAAGCTCTATAGTAGCCTTCGCCCCCGGCATGTTTCTGATATCTCCCAGTTTAGTACCACCATTTGGTAATTTCCCAAAATTATTGGTGAATGGTGCATCCATAGTTTCTGAAAAGTCCGGAAGCAAAGTATAAGCAATTTCCATGCCCTCAAGTATTCTCTTAATTTCCCTGATATCAGCAGGGGATATATTGGGTATTATAATATTTACTTTTTCATTTTTTTCAGATTTTTGCGCTAATCTGGTAATTATTCTTTTTACTGCCAGGAAATAACCTTCCGTATGGCTATCACTATAGGCAGGAGTAGGTACTGTTACCAGCGGGAAGTCTTCCATTTCTCTCTCTTGTAAATATTCCAGGCTTATTCTATCTATATCCTCACCAATGGTTTCAGCCAAACAGGTGGTAAGTATTCCTATCAGTTTAGGATTATAAACCTTCAGTATATTATCTAAACCTTTTTTTAAATTCTCTTCTCCACCATAAACTGTTCCTTTTTCATTAAGGGCAGAAGAACCTACATCTATGGGTTCATTAAAATGTTCAGCCATAAACCTTCTCATATAGGTGCTACAGCCCTGGGAACCGTGAAGAATAACCATAGATTGCTCTAATCCTTTAAAAGGGATAATCCCGCCAAGCGGCATACACATACTACAGGGATTCTGGCTAACATTACGTAAATTTACAACTTTATTTTTCATGTAATAAACCCTCCCCGTGAACATACTGCCAAACCGGTGAGCAAACCGTAGAATAAACCTCTTTAGCAAAATTCAAGGCTCCTACAAATCCGCTTAATGGGTGCTTACGATCATGATTATGGTCAATGAATGCTACCCCCAATTTATAAGCTAAGGGCCGCTCTTTGACACCACCTACCAGCAGGTGCGCTCCTTTCAGGAGCATAAATTCCTCCAATTCGGCCGGATTAGCATCATCCAGTACAACAGTTCCATCATCAACCAGATCCTCAATTTCTGCATATTCCTCTTTTCTCCCCGTTTGTGTTCCCACCATGACTACATCTATACCTAGTTCTCTAAATTGTTTAATTAAAGATATGGCTTTAAATCCACCACCTACATAGACAGCTGCTTTTTTTCCTGTCAGCTTTTCACGATAGCCGGCAATCTGCGGCCCGTATTTTTCAATTTCATTTTTAATTAAATTTTCCGTTCTTTCCATTAAATCTGGATCATTAAAATATGCAGCCACCTTTCTTAATGATTGGGCTGTATCCTCTAATCCCAAAAAAGATACATTAAGGTAGGGGATATTATATTTTTTCTCAATTTCCTGGGCCAGATAGAACATAGAACCTGCACACTGGACAATGTTCAAACTAGCCTCGATAGCTTTCTTTAACTTAGTAAAGCTGGCATCACCGGTAAAGGTTACATTAACATCAATACCTATTTGTTTAAAGTAATGGGTAATAATCCAGGCTTCACCGGCCAGATTAAAATCACCCAGATAATTGATACACTTATTCTTTTTCTCAGGTAAGTGTACGCCAGGCTTGATTAGTTTAAGCACAGCTTCACAAGCGGCTTTATAGCCGGCAGCTTTATTGCCGATAAATCCACTGGATTGAACGGGATAAATTTCAATATTATGTTTTCTGGCTGCTGCCTTACAGACAGCCTCAATGTCATCACCTATTACTCCAACAATACAGGTTGAGTATACAAAAATAAGTTGGGGATGATATTTTAAAACTAATTCGTCAATGGCACGGGACAGCTTTTTTTCCCCCCCAAAAATAACATCATTTTCCTTTAAATCTGTAGAAAAACTGTTACGATATAACTCCGAACCGCTGCTCAGGCTGCCCCGGATATCCCAGGTATAACTGGCGCAACCGATAGGCCCGTGAACCAAATGAACAGCATCGGTAATTGGATTTAAGACTACCCTGGCCCCGCAGTAAACACAAGCCCTTTGACTTACACATCCGGCCAGACTCTCACTTTCACATTTAAGGTGTTTTTTCTTCTTTCCTTTTATATTTATAGACTCCATTCTTTCTTCAATAAATTTTCTTTCCATAACTGCCATTTTTTTCACCTACCTAGTTATTTAAATGAGGCGAAATATTTTATTTTCGCCTCATCTAATGTAATTACATAACTAATTCAAAATCTTCATCAGCAGCATCTCTGTCTGCCCGTTCCAGAAGAGCGTTACTAATCATCTCTATAATTCTCATGGCCCCTTTATATCCCACTACCGGCAAATAGGAGTGAACGCTTCTATCCAATATGGGGAAGCCAATTCTAACAAAAGGCAGGTCTTCTGCACGGGCGATATATTTTCCATAAGTATTACCTATGAGTAAATCAACAGGTTTATTTTTTATCAATTGGTGTAATTCCATGAGATCCCCTGCCGCTTTAACATTGGCCCTGATACCTGCTTCAAGAAGCATTGCTTTAATTTCTTTTTCAAAAGCTCCACCCGGTGTACCGGTAAGTACATGAACGGGAATCATACCCAAGCTTAAAATATATTCAGTAAGGGCAATTACTATATCGGGATCTCCAAATATGGCAACCGTTTTACCATGGAAGTGGAAATGGGTATCGGTCATGATATCTACCAGCTGTCCCCGTTCCTCTTCCAACTCATAGGGAACTTCTTTATTAAATTTTTTGATTAGGGACATGATAAGCTCATCAGTAGCTTTGACACCGATAGGAGTTTTTAAGCTTACTTCCGGTACATTACATTTTCTTTTCAATTCTTTAGCTGCATCACTGGAAGCAAAACTTCCTAAGGCTAGAGTAACTAGTGAATTCCCGGAATCTTTAATTTCTTCAATCTTAGTACCCCCCCTGGGATACATAGTATATTCTCCAGTCATCGGTGCATCTAACACACCGGAAGTATCGGGTAAAACAATGGAGTCAATTCCCATTATTTTAACAATTCTTTTTATTTCCCGCATATCACCTGGATTTACAAAGCCGGGTATGACATTTACCTGTTGTTTCTTTTCTTCTACATCAACCTCAGCAAGATAGGTAATCATTCCCTTGACCATGTTAGAAAATCCAGTAACATGTGAGCCTACATAACTGGGAGTATTGGCATGAATTACCAGCTTGCCCTCCGGAATTTCAGCCGATTTAATAATACTGGGTATATCATCACCAATTGTTTCTGACAAACATGTTGTATGGATAGCCATAATATCCGGATCATAAATTGTAAAAACGTTTTTGATGGCCGTTTTCAGGTTGGCAACTCCTCCAAAAACCGAAGCACCTTCAGTAAAAGAACTAGTTGAAGCCATAATTGGATCTCGAAAATGCCTGGTTAAATGCATTCTGTGATAAGAACAGCAGCCCTGGGAGCCGTGACTATGGGGCAAGCATTTATGAATACCTAAAGCAGCGTACATGGCCCCAATTGGCTGACAAGTTTTAGCAGGGTTAATTACCCCTCCACTCCGTTTGACAATCTGTTTAGACGTACTATCTAACATATTACGAGGCCTCCTCATCTACAATTTTGCCGTCCAATAATGGTTTATTTTTCCAGGGTGGAGTAATAAAATTCCAGGTTGGACTGGTAAAAGCCATACTAATATCCTCGGCAAATTTTACTGCACCGTTAAATCCGGCATAAGGCCCGCTGTAATCATAGGAATGAAGCTGTTTAGAAGGAATCCCCATCTTTTGAACCACATATTTATCTTTGATTCCCGAGGCAAAAATATCCGGTTTAAGAATTTTAATAAATTCCTCAGTTTCAAAATGATTTAAGTCGTCAACTATTACATGTCCGTCTTTCATGTCGGAGATCATACCTTTATAATTGCCGAGAGGAATCCTTTTCTTTAATTCTGCCATTTTCTCGTCAGAAATTTTTAAACGATAACGCCTTTGGTCTGGGGTTACATGTAAATCCGGAATATTTTTGGAATCGGCATCTGATTTGATTTCGGGGATAATATCCCGTCCTTCGTAATCATCACGATGGGCAAATTCATAACCAGCTAGAATTGTTTCCACTCCCAGCTCGGCAAAAAGTCCTTGATAGTGGTGACCTCTAGAACCACCAACAAAGCAAAATGCCGTTTTACCCTCACATATCTTTTTATATTGCGCCATAACCGGTTCAATTCTTGCCGTCTCCCTGGCGATTACTTCTTCTGTTTTTTGGATTAATTCAGGATCACCAAAATACTGGGCCATGTTCCTTAAAGATTTTATAGTGTTCTCTATACCAATGAAGTTAACCTTTAACCAGGGAGTCCCATACTTGATTTCCAGCATTTCAGCAATATAGTTAATGGAACGATGACACTGAACCAGATTCAATTCAGCAATATGGGCATTTTTTAATTCTTCATAAGAACCGTCACCTGTCATAACCGTAACAACATGGTAACCGATATCCTTTAAAACCCGTTCTATTTCCCAGCTGTCTCCACCGATGTTATATTCACCTAAGATGTTAATAGAGTATTTGGATGGAGCTTCTTCCAGGTTACCGGCGCCAATTACTTTTTCCATTAAAATATTATTGGCAATATGGTGACCAGCCGATTGGCTAACTCCTTTATATCCTTCACAGTTAAAAGCCAGGACTTGAATACCGTGTCTTTTCTCTGCTGCTTTGGCAACTGCAACTAAATCATCCCCGATGAGTCCTACAGGACAAGTTGCAGAGACAGAAATTGCTTTAGGATGAAAAATCTCCACAACTTCATCAATCATCTTAGCTAGTTTTTTTTCTCCTCCAAATACTATGTCACTTTCCTGCATATCTGTTGAAAAACAGTAATTAAGAAAATTCTCTTTCGGGTTTTCCGACTTGGCTTTATTACGCCGGGTACCCCATGAATAGTAAGCACAACCAACAGGCCCGTGTACTATATGAACCATGTCTTTAAGTGGTCCCACAACAACCCCTTTACAACCTGCAAATGCACATCCTCTATTGGTAATAATACCGGGAATTGTTCTGGTATTTGCCTCGATCTCTTGTGCTCCCTTTTCAATATCCCTAATAACTATGTGTTTTTTACGATTTCTTTTAACCTTTGCCGGGTACTTATTAAGGATCTGTTCTAACATTTTTTCATCTATTGCCATCTCTCATCACCCTCCCTTTACTAAACTGCTTCTTCTCCGGTTTCTCCGGTACGTACCCTGATAACTTCCTGAAGCGGTAAAACAAAAATTTTACCGTCACCAATTTTTCCTTCTTTGTTAACACTGATAATTGTATCTACTGCTTTCTGCACATCCTTGTCTTTAACAATAAGTGTTAACATGCGCTTGGGTATCAGCCTGCCCCCTTTGAGCAGGCTTTCTAACAAAGCATCTCGTAATTCTATATCTTCTTCCACCTGGGGAACAAGCTTCAGCCCTTTGAGTTTTTTCCCGCGACCTATTACTTTAGCAGCGGTAAGACCGTTAAATCCAGCTTTGACTAAAGCATCTTTCGTTTTTGCTACCTTGTTCATACGAATAATGGCTATTATTTCTTTCATAGTTTCACCCCTTAAAGTAGCTTTTCGCCGGTACTAATGGTATAAACCTCTTCCACAGGGTTAATGAAAATTTTTCCATCACCGAATGAACCATTTTCTCCTGTCTTGGCATGCTTGATGATTATACTAACTACATCATCCTTTTCAGCGTCTTCAACTACGATTATGATCATTTCCTTAGGAATCTCATCATAGACAATATTGCCCACCTGAACTCCTCTCTGCTTCCCTCTACCAACTACATCCAGTTTTGTCACTGCAGGAAAACCTGCACTGGCCAATTCTTCCAGTATCTCTGTAGATTTTTCCGGTCGAACAATAGCTTTAATCATTAACATCAGCTTCACTCCCTAGAAAAGTTTTTTATAATCCGAGAAATCCATGTTCCATCATTAATTCCTCTAAGCGATCCTGGGTCATTGGCTTGGGAATAACAAACATATCATTTTCGGAAATATTTTTGGCTAAAGCTCTATATTCATCGGCTTGATCTGCCAAAGGATCAAAATCTATTACTGTCTTTTTATTAATTTCAGCCCTTTGTACAATGTTATCCCGTGGTACAAAATGAATTAACTGGGATTCTATTTCCTTGGCAAAGTTTGTTAACAACTCCAGTTCATTATCAACTTTACGACTATTACAGATTATGCCTCCTAACCGTACTCCACCGGAATTAGCGTATTTTTGGATACCCTTGGCTATGTTATTAGCTGCATAAAGTGCCATTAACTCCCCGGAAGCAACAATATAAATTTCTTGGGCCTTACCTTCCCTTATCGGCATGGCAAAACCTCCACAAACAACATCACCTAATACATCATAAAAAACATAATCCAAATCATCTGTATAAGCTCCTAAGCTCTCCAACATATTGATAGAGGTAATAATCCCTCTTCCGGCACAACCTACTCCCGGTTCAGGACCGCCTGACTCAACACACAGGGTATTTTTAAAACCTGGTTTTAAAATATCCTCTAACTCGATATCCTCACCTTCATCCCTTAATGTATCGAGGACAGTCTTTTGAACCATCCCATTTAGGAGTAATCGTGTTGAGTCTGCTTTGGGATCACAACCTACCACCATTACTTTATTGCCAGCTTCTGCTAAAGCAGCGACCGTGTTTTGAGTAGTTGTAGATTTACCTATTCCACCTTTACCATAAATTGCGATTTGTCTCATCTTATAAAACCTCCTTAAAATTTATTTATAAAACAGTACAAACAAAACTTACCGAAAATACTTTTTCTTACTTTAGCCACTCCTTTCTTTTTAAAGAAAAAGACGCTATTCTATTTACTGTGAAAGCATAAGTTACTGCTTTCAAGAAATATAGCGTCATTGCCAATGATTATTCATTTGTATTTGGTAAATAAAAAAATGCTTTTATCTATTGTAAGGAACTACACACACTAATCCGGGTTTATTCCTTCCGATAAAAGCACCTTTGCCAAGTTTATTCATTTATTATATAACAGAGAATAATTCAATATTACTGTTATATTTTTTATATGTTTGAATTATAGTTTTTTCTTTTTTTTAAGTCAATTAGGAAATTAAAAATATTATGTATACATTCAATAGTTAAGAAAAATCTACTTCGTCTATCTTTCAGTACCTACAGTAGCTACAGTACTACCGTGCTACAGGAAATAAAAGATTAAGATAATAGCTAGCCACTATCAACTAACAACTTAGCCCAAAATTTATACTTTCTTTAAAACTAATAAGTTCCGGTTAGTGCCATGAGATACGTAGTACCGGTGAGTAAAAGTAAAAGTTATCCATAATTACGAATTTATTTTTCCTATACGACAAGAAAGCCTATAGGATTAAATAAATCCTGAAAATTAGCCCCAATTTTCAAGGCTTCTTTAAGAAGGTCTCCCGTTTTCAGGAATCTGTTGAAACCCTCCAAGTAGTAAGCAGTAATATGGAAATCCATAAAATCCTTCACTTCAAATATTAGTTTATTGTGCATTTTGCACAATTTTCTTTAGCTTTTTCTACTACCTGGTTTATCTAAAGGTATTCCTTGTTTACACAGCGGACATTCTTCAGGGGTATAGTTATTCATAGTTACTTTTACTAAAGCTTGAAAGGGAACAGATAATTTAGCCAGGCCGTTACTTCTATCTACTATGGCTCCAACTCCGATAACGTGAGCACCATAACTTTCAACTAAATTAACTACTTCCTGAGATGAACCCCCTGTAGTAATAACATCTTCCACCACTAATACTTTTTGCCCAGGTTTGATTGTGAACATCCTTCTTAATTTCATTTTCCCGTTTTCTCGCTCTGTAAAGAGCCCAGGAACACCTAGGTGTCTGGCCACCTCATAAGCTACAATAATACCTCCCAAAGCCGGTCCGATTACCAGATCAGGTTTCTCGTGTCGGAACTTTTCAGCAATTGCCCGACACACCTTTTCTGATAAGTTAGGTTCTTTTAATAAAAGGGCACATTGAATATATATTTCACTATGCAAACCGGAACTGAAGACAAAATGTCCTTCTTTTAGAGCATCTACCTTTTTTAACATATTTAATATCTCTTTACCTTCTAACATCTCACTCTTCTCCTTCCATTTCTTTTATTATTCTTAAAGCAGCTTGACAGGGATTACTATTTTTGGTTATAGGCCTACCCACTACCAGGTAGTCAGCACCCATCTTAATGGCTTCCCCAGGTGTAGTAATTCTTTTTTGATCCTGGAGCTCAGTCCAGCAGGGCCTGACTCCCGGACAAACAGTAATAAATTCATTACCACAAACAGACTTGATATTAGCGGCCTCCCGGGGTGAACATACTACTCCATCTAGTCCTGCCTTCTGACATAACTGGGACCAGTGCAGCACAGTCTCATCAATGGAATATTTAAAACCTACCTTGTTAAAACTCACTTCATCAAAACTGGTTAAAACCGTTACCCCGATAACTAAAGGAGGAGTATATCCATTATTTACAGCAGAGTTTTTCACTGTCTCCATGGTTGTAGCCAGCATTACTTCCCCGCCGGAAGCGTGAACATTAAACATATCTACTCCTAAACCGGCCGCCCATTTGGCCGCCTGGGTTATGGTGTTGGGAATATCATGAAATTTAAGATCTAAAAAAACCTTTTTGTCCTTAGCTTTTAAAAAATCTAAGACCTCACCCCTGGTATTTAAGAAAAGTTCTAACCCAACTTTATAATAATTAACCGTTTCTCCTAAAGTATTAACCAGCTCTTGAGCTTTAGCTAGCTCAGGAACATCCAGGGCCACTATCAGTTTGTTTTTCATAGTCTTTCTCCTTTCATGTTTATCTTAATCCACCTTTCCACTGTATTCCTGCAATGGTTTGACTTTACTCATAGATTCTAAGACTTCTACAACAGCCACTACCAGGTCTAAGGAAGTTAGGCAGGGAACATTGAATTCAACTGCTGCCCGGCGAATTCGAAACCCGTCCCTGGCCGGAATTTTTCCTTTAGTCAGGGTGTTAATTACAAGATCTATTTCTCCCCTTTTGATCACATCTACTACATGGGGGCTACCTTCCTTGATTTTATTAACTTCTTCCACCTTTAAGCCTTCTTTTCTTAAAAATTCAGCTGTACCCCTAGTGGCAACTATAGAGAACCCCAGGCCTTTCAACCTTTTAAGGACAGGTAGAGCTTCTTGTTTATCTTTATTAGCGATAGTAGCCAGGACTTTTCCTCTTCGAGGAATTACATATCCTGCTCCTATTAATGCTTTATACAAGGCTTTAGTAGGGTCTTTATCCAGGCCCAGCACTTCCCCTGTTGATTTCATCTCCGGTCCCAGGGAAGTTTCCACATCTATGAGCTTATTAAAGGAAAAAACGGGCATCTTGACGGCGACCAGGTCCCTGGGTTTAACCAGGCCGGGTTCATAGCCCAGTTCCTCTAAAGTTTTTCCCAGGATAACCTGAGTAGCCAGGTAAACCATGGGTATACCCGTAACTTTACTCAAATAGGGAACTGTCCGGCTGGAACGGGGATTTACTTCGATTACGTAAATTTCTTCTTCATGGATAACATATTGGATATTTAACAAGCCTTTAATATTCAAGGCAACAGCCAGCTCTTTTGTGTACCGAACCAGTTTATCTATTTCTTGCTGTTCCAGAGATAAAGGTGGATACATGGCAGTACTGTCACCGGAATGGACTCCTGCTCTTTCGATATGCTCCATTATTCCGGGGATTAGGACCTCCTGGCCATCACAAATTGCATCCACTTCTACTTCTTTGCCTATCAAATACCTATCCACCAGAACAGGATGGGCTGGTGAAATTTTAACGGCATTAGCCAGGTATTCTTCCAGTTCTTCTATAGAGTACACTATTTCCATGGCCCTGCCTCCTAAAACATAGGAAGGTCTGACCAATACAGGAAAACCTAAATCTTCGGCAATTTTCTTAGCTTCTGCCGCTGTCCGAGCCGTTTTCCCCAATGGGCGGGCAATATTTAGTTTTTCTAAAATACTATCAAATTTCTCCCTATCTTCAGCAATATCAATATTCTCCACCTGGGTACCCAGTATTTTTACTCCTGCATCATGTAGAGGTTTAGCCAGATTTACGGCAGTTTGACCACCGAACTGGACAATTACACCCAGGGGTTTTTCCTTTTCAATAACATTTAAGACATCTTCTTTAGTTAAGGGCTCAAAATACAAGCGATCAGAGGTATCAAAATCTGTACTAACGGTTTCCGGATTATTATTAATTACTATTGATTCCAGCCCGGCCTTTTCTAAAGCCCAGGCACAGTGTACAGAACAGTAATCAAACTCTATACCCTGGCCGATCCTTATCGGCCCACTACCCAGAACCAGGACTTTTTCTTTGTTTCCGGACAGGTTTACTTCATCGGTTTCATTATAACTGGAATAATAATAAGGTGTTACTGCTTCAAATTCACCGGCACAGGTATCTACCATCCTAAAAACCCCTTGTATCTTCCCCTTTTTCCTTAATTCAGCTACCTCTTCCTCGGAAACACCCCAAATCCCGGCAATCTGGATATCACTAAAGCCCAGTTCTTTCGCCTTTAATAGTATTTCTCTGTCAAACTTATATTGGGGAAGGATCTCCTTTTCCCATTTGACTAGGTTATTAAATTTATTTAAAAAGAACCTGTCGATCTGGGTTAACCGATAAATTTGCTCCACTGTATAACCCCTAGAAAAAGCTTCACCTATTAGATACAGTCTTTCATCATCAGGATTAGCTAGTCTTTCTTCCAATTTATCTGTTGGGATATCTGCAAACTGAGGATTTAAAAACCCTCTAACATCCAGTTCCAGAGAACGGATACCCTTTTGTAATGCTGTTTCCAGGTTTCTACCGATAGCCATAACTTCTCCCGTTGCTTTCATCTGGGAACCTAAACTTCTGTTGCCAGACTGGAACTTATCAAAGGGCCAGCGGGGTATTTTTACCACTACATAATCTAAAGTTGGTTCAAAGGCGGCCTGAGTTTTACCAGTTACACTATTGGCAATCTCATCCAGATGATAACCCAAGGCAATTTTAGCAGCTATTTTGGCAATGGGATAACCTGTTGCTTTAGAAGCCAGGGCACTGGACCTACTGACCCGAGGATTGACCTCAATTACTACATATTCAAGCTTATGAGGATTTAAAGCAAATTGTATGTTACAACCACCCTCGATTCCCAAAGCCCTAATGATTTTTATCGAGGCAGTTCTTAACATTTGATATTCTACATCAGATAAAGTCTGGCTGGGTGCAACTACGATACTATCTCCTGTGTGTACTCCAACAGGGTCAATATTTTCCATATTACAAATAGTTATACAGGTATCATTGGCATCTCTCATTACTTCGTATTCTATTTCTTTCCAGCCTTTAACACTCTTCTCAATCAAAACTTGGTTAATAGCACTATACTTTAGCCCTTTACTTACTATTTCTTTAAGTTCTGTATCATTAGCAGCAAACCCACCACCAGAACCGCCCAAGGTATAGGCTGGACGTACAATTACCGGATAACCGATTTGCTCTGCCAGTGCCTTGGCTTCTTTAATATCACTTACAATTCCACTGTTAGGAACAGGCTCCCCTATTTCTTTTAACAACTCTTTAAACAATTCCCTGTCTTCCGCCTTTCGAATAGCTTCTAGGGGAGTTCCTAAAAGCTTGACACCAGCTCTTTCCAGGATTCCACTTTCCGCTATTTCTTTAGCCAGATTAAGGCCAATCTGACCACCCAGGGTTGCCAAGAGTCCCTGAGGTTGCTCTGTATAAATGATCTCTTCTATGAATTCCTTGGTTAAAGGTTCTATATAAACCCTATCGGCCATGTTTTCATCAGTCATGATAGTAGCAGGATTACTGTTGACCAGGACCACTTCTATACCTTCTTCTCTTAAAGCCCGGCAGGCCTGGGTGCCGGCATAATCAAATTCTGCTGCCTGGCCGATGATAATGGGACCTGAACCGATAACCAGGACCTTTTTGATATCCTGTCTTTTAGGCATGCTATTTCTCCTTTCAAGTAAATTTCTCGGGTCAGCATCTCATGTATGCAATTCTGCAAGATACATCCAGCCTATGAAGAAATTCTTCAAACAAATACGCCGAGTCCTGGGGGCCTGGGGCTGCTTCTGGATGGTATTGAACACTGGAAATGGGTAAACTTTTATGACGTAATCCTTCAACTGTATTATCATTGAGATTGATATGGGTAACTTCAACGTCCTTGCTCAAACTTTCCGGGTCTACAGCAAACCCGTGGTTTTGAGAAGTAATATAGACCCTTCCTGTTTTTATGTCTTTGACCGGATGATTACCACCCCGATGACCAAATTTTAATTTATAGGTTTTACCACCCAGGGCTAAACCTAAAAGCTGGTGGCCCATACATATTCCGAAAATGGGTATTTCATGTTGGATTAGTTCTTTTATAGTTTCCACCGCATAAGGAACATCTTGAGGATCACCAGGTCCATTGGATAAAAGAATTCCGTCAGGTTTATAACCCAGTATTTCAACGGCACTAGCCTGAGCCGGTACTACAATAACAGTACAACCATGCTGCTGTAACTTCCTTAAAGAATTGTTTTTTACACCGAAGTCCATAACTACCACTCTGGTAGGTCCACCGGGTAGGGTATAGGTAAAAGGGGTACTTACTTCTTTTATTAACTGCTGTCCTGATAAAGGAGGAACTGTTTTTACCATCTCCTTTAGTTCCTCTAAATCAGTACCGTCATTGGCAATAATTCCACCCATTGTACCATGGTAACGGAGATGTTTGGTTACAGCTCTGGTATCTATCCCTTGGATACCCACTAATTTATGCTCTTTTAGGAATTCCTGGAGACTTTCACTGGCACGCCAGTTGCTAGGACCTTCGCAACATTCTTTAATAATCAGACCCCGGGCGAAAATATTGCGACTTTCCCAATCTCCGTTATTAGTCCCATAATTTCCTATTAAGGGATAAGTGAAAGTAATAATTTCTCCGGCATAGGAAGGATCCGTTAAGATTTCCTGGTAACCTACCATACTGGTATTAAAAACTATCTCTCCCTGGGCTCTCCCTGTCCAACCCAGGCCTTCACCGCAAAAAACTGTACCATCCGTTAATACAAGGTAAGCTTTAGCCATTAACTTCACCCTTTTTCATTATTATTTTCCCATCTTTAATGGTCATAACTGGCCAACCAGTTAACTCCCAGCCTTTATAAGGTGTATTTTTACCTAAAGAATAAAAGTTGTCCGGATTAACTTTTTTTGTTAACCGGGAGTCAATAACCGTAATATCAGCTATTTTACCGACCTGTAAAGAACCCCTGTCTATATTCAGTATCCTGGCTGGTGCAGTACTTAAAGTATTTACTAGTTGTAAAAGATCTAAATATCCCGCTAAATAAAGCTGCCAGGCTAGGGGTACCGCGGTTTCCAGACCTGTTATTCCAAATGGTGCATAAACAAATTCTACTTCCTTTTCTTCCCGGGCATGGGGTGCATGGTCTGTGGCAATACAATCAATGGTTCCATCCTGTAAACCTTTAATCAAAGCCTCGACATCCTCTTTTGTTCTAAGGGGTGGGTTTACTTTAGTAGCAGTATCATACCCTGTAACAGCTTCATGGTTTAAGGTAAAATGATGGGGTGTAACTTCAGCTGTTACTTTAACCCCCCTTTTTTTGGCCGCGCGGATAATTTCTACACCTCCCCGGGTGGTAACATGGGCAATATGGATTCTGCTGTTTGTTAATTCGGCCAGTCTTATATCCCGGTCAATGATAATTTCTTCAGCTTCTTTGGGGATACCCGCTAAGCCTAATTTGGTACTAACCAGTCCTTCATGCATAACTCCCGAACCACCTAAATCTACATCTTCACAGTGAGTGATTATCAATAGGTCCAGCATTTTGGCATAATCTAGAGCCCGGCGCATAACACCAGAATTGGTAACAGTGAACCCATCATCAGATAAGGCCACTGCACCACATTCTTTTAATATAGCAAACTCTGTAAGTTCTTTACCCTTCTGGCCTTTAGTAATACAGGCTATTGGATATACATTGACCAGGTCATACCTTTTAGCCCTGGCCAAAATCAGCTCTATTACTCCCTCATTATCAGCCACTGGTTGAGTATTGGGCATACAGGCAATTCCCGTAAAACCTCCTCTGCTGGCAGCCTGACAGCCTGTAAAAATAGTTTCTTTATGTTCATATCCCGGTTCTCTTAAATGTACATGCATATCAATAAAACCAGGGGCCACTACTTTATCTTTAGCATCAATTATTTCCATTTCTGGAGAGGCAGATATATTTTTATCTAATTTGACCACTTTTCCATTTTCAATAAGGATATCCATCTGTTCACAAATATTTTGACTGGGATCAACCAATAAACCACTTTTAAGCAGAAGCATTTATTTTACCTCCTCCCATTGCGTACAGTAAAGCCATGCGAATTGCCACTCCATTGGTTACCTGTTCCTCTATTACTGACTGGTAGCTTTCAGCAACATCGGCTGTTATTTCAACCCCTCTATTCATGGGACCCGGATGCATTACTAAAGCATCTTCTTTGGCCAATTTCAGCTTGTTTTTATTTAATCCAAAAAGCTTACTATATTCCCGAATAGAAGGGAATAAACCACTTTTCTGTCTTTCCAGCTGAATTCTCAGCATCATAACTACATCAGCATCTTTTAAGGCCTTTTGTATATCCCAGGTTACATTAACTCCAAGTTTGTCCACCTGAGAAGGCATCAAGGTAGGAGGTCCACAGATCCAGACATCTGCCCCTAAAGCGTTAAGTCCCCAGATATTTGAGCGGGCTACCCTACTGTGTAAGATATCACCAATTATAGCTACTTTTTTTCCCCTTATTGTTCCCTTGTGTTCTAAGATGGTAAATATGTCCAGTAAGGCTTGAGTTGGATGCTCGTGAGTTCCGTCCCCGGCATTAATAACCCGAGCCTTTACTGCTTGAGCTAAAATATGGTGGGCGCCACTGGCAGGATGCCGCATAACAACTACATCTGCCCCCATACTTTCAATGGTTTTAGCTGTATCTCGTAGGCTTTCACCTTTAGCTACACTGCTAGAACTGGCACTGATGTTGATAACATCTGCTCCCATGTATTTACCGGCCAATTCAAAAGAACTGCGGGTACGAGTGCTGTTTTCATAAAACAGGTTTATTATTGCTTTTCCCCTTAAAGTGGGAACCTTTTTTATTTCCCGGTTAATAATCTCTTTCATTGATTTAGCATTAGTGAAAATTTCATGTATTTCCTGAATAGATAAATCCGACAAGCTGATTAGGTCTTTACTATTTATACCCATAGGTTTACCTCCTTTGGTTAGTTATTATCTATATGGAACAAAAGCCGGGTCATAAGACCCGGCAAGCAAGTAAGGTTAGTTACAGATAGGTATAGTTCTTCTTCCTTCTGTAGTACTGTAGCACTATAACACTGTAGCACTACTATTTTAATTCCTTACCGGCCTCACAGGACCAATTTAAAGGATAATATTAAATTAGAATTCCGCTACCTTAGATTAAAATTATATAATGAAAGGGGACACACCTCTCTTTGAAGCCAGACGTGAGGGCAGAGGAATGTCCCCAATTAATAAAGCCGGATCTCAAGATCCGGCAAGTAAGTAATACTTATTTACAACTAGAGCTAGTTCTACATCTTTTTTGTAACACTGTAGAACTATAGCACTACTACTGTTGTTTAATTCCTTGCCGGCCTCACGGGACCGATTTAAAGGTAGATATTTATTTTAATAATTATGTTGTATATTTTTAATTATTATAACCTTCTTTAAAAAAAATAACAAGTTAAATTTACTTAAAATATTTTTAGGTTCATTGTAAAATTAAATGCAACAGGTAAAATGCATGTAAAAAAATAAACAACCATAGTGAGAAATCATGTATGATTTAGGTGTCTAGTCCAAACAT
>JASKKI010000043.1 GCA_030154225.1 Clostridia bacterium
AGCTAAAAACGTTTAACCTGTTTTTAAAAAAAGTATTGAATTTTTTGGCTAAATAAGTTAATATTATGTCAAATAGTGAACATTTTAAGCGAAAAACAAAATAATTGTTCGGATATGAGCAACTTGTATATGTTTGGAGATATGGTCCAAATGTTTCTACCGGGCGACCGTAAATTGCCTGACTACGGGTTGTTTGTATTAAAGATTTTTAGTCTTTGATATAAACTCCCCGGATTTCATTTAAATCCTGGGAGTTTTTTATTGGAAATTAAAAAAGATTTTGTTATTTAGCCTAAAGGAGATAACATATTATGAAATTATTAAAAGACAGGATTTTAAAGGATGGTAAGGTTATAGATAACCGGATAATAAAGGTAGATAATTTTCTTAACCACCAGTTAGATGTTGAGTTATTTAATGAAATGGGAAAAGAATTTAAAAACCGTTTTGCTAATAAAAAAATAACTAAAATACTTACCATTGAAACATCTGGTATTGCGATAGCTTGTATTACGGCTCAATACTTTAATGTGCCAGTGGTTTTCGCAAAAAAACAGGTGGCTAGCAATCTAACAACTGATGTTTATGAAAGTGAAGTGTATTCTTTTACTAAAGGCAAGCTCTCTAAGATAAGGGTAGATATGAACTATCTTAACCCTCAGGATAAAGTTCTTATCATTGATGATTTTCTAGCCCATGGCAATGCGGTTTTAGGGCTAATAGATATTGTTAACCAAGCCGGTGCGGAGGTTAGTGGAGTGGGAATTGTTATTGAAAAAGGTTTCCAAAAAGGTAGGGAGGTTATTCTCTCCAGAATGTCTGTGCAAATAGAATCTTTAGCAATTATTGAAAATCTAGAGAATGGTCAAGTAGTTTTTGCCCAATGATAAATGCCCACTAGCCATTAATAACTAGTCACTGATTAAAATTATTATTAAACTTTAAGCTAGAATAACGTGTCCATTAGTGTTTTGGTGGTCCAAGTAATTAAGGTTATCACAGGGACATAAAAAGGTGGGCACGAGATATAGAAATTACAAATAATTTTCAATGATAAGGGGGAGTACCTAATGAAAAAAACAATAAGCCTGATTTTTGTCTTATTACTGGTAATGGCAATACTGGTTACCGGTTGTTCTAAACCTGAACCGAAACAGGAAGTTCCAAAGGAAGAACCAAAAGAAGGGGCTAAAACACCTGAAAAGAAAGTAAAAGTAGGCTTTATCTATGTAGGTCCCATCGGAGATGGTGGCTGGACTTATGCCCATAATGAAGGTAGAAAATATATAGAAGAAAAACTTGGAGTAGAAACAATTTTTAAAGAATCAGTTCCGGAAAACCAGGAAAGTGAAAAGGTTTTAAATGACATGATTGACCAAGGAGCTAATGTAATATTTACTACCAGCTTTGGTTTTATGGATTATACAGAAAAAGTTGCTAAACAACATCCTGATGTTATATTTTTACATTGTTCTGGTTATAAAAAGCTTGATAATATGTCCAATTATTTCGGTAGAATGTACGAGCCCCGGTATTTATCAGGTATAGTAGCCGGCTTAAAAACCAAATCGGATACCATTGGTTATGTAGCTGCTTATGAAATTCCCGAAGTTATTAGAGGTATTAATGCTTTCACTTTAGGTGTTCGTTCTGTTAACCCTGATGCAGTGGTAAAAGTTAAGTGGACCCATACCTGGTATGACCCTGCCAAAGAAAAAGAAGCTGCTAAGGCCCTTTTGGCCGAGGGTGCAGATGTAATAGCCCAACACCAAGATACACCTGGTCCACAGCAAGCAGCTGAAGAAAAAGGGGTATGGTCCATTGGTTATAATACCGATATGAAAGAAATGGCACCAAAAGCTTATATGACCGCACCTATTTGGAACTGGGGACCTTACTATGAAAAACAGGTTAAAGCAGTTATGGACGGTACTTGGAAATCCGAAAGCTACTGGGGTTCTATGAAAGATGGTGTGGTAGAACTTGCTCCCTTAACTGATGTTGCTCCTCCTGAAGCAAAAGAAGCTGTTGAAAAAGCAAAAGCAGATATTATTGCTGGTAAACAAAAAATATTTGTCGGTCCATTAAAAGATCAAACAGGTGCAGTCAAGGTTGCTGATGGTGTTGTGATGACCGATGAAGAATTATTATCTATGGATTGGTTTGTGGAAGGTGTAGAAGGTAAAATTAAGTAAAAGGTGTTTGATATAAATGAATAATGTCAAATATATTTCCATGGTTAATATTACCAAAACATTTGGTAAGGTCATTGCTAATAAAAATATAAACTTGAGTGTAAATAAAGGTGAAATTCATGCCCTTTTAGGTGAAAATGGTGCAGGTAAAAGTACTTTAATGAATATGCTATCAGGAATTTATATTCCTGATAGCGGTTCTATTTTTATAGAAGGAGAAGAAGTTAAATTTTCCTCACCTAAAGACTCCATCCAGGCCGGGATTGGAATGATTCACCAGCACTTTAAATTGGTAGAGGTGCTAACTGCCCAGGAGAATATTATTTTAGGTCAGAAAACGGGTTTTTTCTTAAACAAGAAAGCTATCAGAGAAAAAATTGAAGAGGTTCAAAGGAAATTCCAATTAGAAGTTGATCTTGATAAAAAGGTTTATGAAATGTCCGTTGGAGAAAAACAGAATCTTGAAATTCTAAAAGTTTTGTTCCGGGGAGCAAAAATTTTAATTTTAGATGAACCCACAGCCGTACTTACACCTCAGGAAACGGCAAAACTTTTTATAATCATGCGCAAAATGAAAGAAGAAGGTTGTGCCGTTATTTTTATCAGCCATAAAATGAATGAAGTAATGGAAATTTCCGATAAGATAACTGTTTTGCGTAAAGGTGAGACTGTAAAAACAGTAGACAAGGAAAAGACCAATCCCCAGGAGCTTACTGAGTTGATGGTAGGTTATCCGGTGGATTTATCCATAAAACGCCTGGAAAAACAGGGCCGTAAGGCTGTACTTCGGGTTAGAAATCTTAGGGTTGAGAATGAAGAGGGTATAGAAGTCTTAAAAGGACTTAATTTTGATTTAAGGGCTGGAGAAATTTTAAGTATTGCCGGAATAGCCGGCAGTGGACAAAAAGAATTATGTGAAGCTATTGCTGGTCTTTACCCGGTTAAATCAGGTGAAATTTTATTTAAGGGTGAAAACCTGGTTGGTAAGAACCCGAAAGAAATTATCGCCAAAGGGGTAAGTATGAGCTTTATCCCGGAGGATAGGTTAGGCATGGGGTTAGTAGCTGCCATGGATATTGTAGACAATATTCTTCTAAAACAGTATCAAAAGCAAAAAGGGTTTTTAGTTAATAGAAAACCGGCTACAAGTAAGGCCAAGGAAATTATCAAGAAGTTAGATATTCAGACTCCTGGTATTTACCATCCCATCAGGGATTTGTCAGGAGGTAATATTCAAAAAGTGTTATTAGGTAGAGAACTGGATACAAATCCTGAATTATTAATAACAGCCTACCCTGTTCGGGGACTTGATATCAATACCTGTCATAAAATATATGATTTACTTAATGAAGAAAAGGCAAAAGGTGTGGCCATTTTATATATAGCTGAAGACCTTGATTCTCTTATCGGTTTAAGTGATAGGATAATGGTGCTTTCCAATGGAGAAATCACAGGAATAGTGGAGGCAAGAAAGGCAACCAAAGAACAGATTGGTTTAATGATGTTGGGAGAAAAAATTAATGAAACTGAGGGTGCCTATGTTGTATAAATTTGTCAAAAGAAGTGAGATAACCCAAAGAAAAAGTATAGAAATTAGGACAGTGGCCATCCTATTAGCCTTACTGGTCTCTGCCTTATTTATATTAATTTTAGATTTAAATCCATTAGAAGTATATCTGGCTATGATTAAAGGTGCCTTTGGATCCAGTTATAGAATCAAGCAAACTATTATTAATACCATACCTTTAGTTATTACTTCTTTAGGAATTGCTATAGCCTTTAAGATGAAATTTTGGAATATAGGTGCAGAAGGGCAAATTATGATGGGAGCCTTTGCAGCCAGTTTTTTTGCTTTAAGATTCCCGGAATTGCCCCCATTTCTACTACTACCCTTAATGATGGTCGCCGGGATAATTGGTGGTGGTTTGTGGGCAGTAATTCCTGCATTTTTTAAAGCTCAATGGGAAACAAATGAGACTATAGTTACTCTAATGATGAATTATATTGCCCTTAAGTGGGTGACTTATTTACAATATGGCCCTTGGCGTGACCAGAAAGCACTTGGTTTTCCCAAAATACCCAATTTTTCTGAAAATGCTATCTTACCAAATGTATTTGGTGTGCATATAGGTTGGATTTTTGCCCTGGTTTTAATTGTGCTGACCTACATTTTTATGAATCACTCCAAGTTAGGTTTTGAAATAGCTGTACTGGGTGAAAGTGACAATACGGCCCGGTATGCCGGAATTAATATCAAAAAAACTATTGTCATAGCCCTACTTATAAGTGGAGGCTTATCTGGGCTTACGGGAGTAATCCAGGCTTCTGCAGTAAGTAATACTTTGAATGTTGAAATATCCGGTGGTATAGGTTATACAGCTATTATTACTACCTGGTTAGGTTCTTTAAGTGCACCTCTGATTCTACTGGTTTCCATCTTATTTGCTGCCCTTATCCAGGGTGGATCATTTATTCAGACTGCCTTTGGAATCCCGGAGGCGGCAGCTTTGATCTTAGAGGGGATGATTTTATTTTTTGTTTTAGGTAGTGAGTTTTTCGTTAAATATAAATTGGTAAAAAATGTCGTTTATCAACCTGTAGCCGGAAAGGAGGAAGTATAATATGGAATTAGTTACTTCCTTTCTGGCGGCAGCTATTGTGGCGGGTACACCCCTTTTATTTGCTACTTTGGGAGAAATAATTACCGAAAGGGCCGGTAACTTGAATCTGGGTGTAGAAGGTATGATGTTAATGGGGGCTGTTATAGGTTTTCAAATGGGTCTGGTTACCGGTAGTCCTATAATGGCATTGCTGGCAGCAATGTTGGCTGGTGCCCTGGGAGCTTCCATTTTTGCCGTATTAACCATAAGTCTGCGCGCTAACCAGGTTGTTTCCGGTTTAGCTTTGACTATTTTTGGTACGGGGTTTTCAGGTTTTGTGGGTAAAGAACTGGTTGGGCAGGTAGCACCTGACAGTATTAAAATGTTTTTTAAACCTTTCAGTCTACCCGGGTTAGGAAATATACCTTTTCTAGGTAAAGTATTTTTTAATCAGGATTTGTTTGTGTATTTGGGATACCTGACAGCAGTAATCCTGGGTATATATTTGTATAAAACCAGAAAAGGACTTAACCTCAGGGCAGTAGGGGAAAACCCTGGAGCTGCAGATGCGGCCAGTATAAATATTAACTTATATAAATATGTTCATGTACTTTTAGGCGGAGCTTTATGTGGTTTAGGTGGAGCATACCTTTCTTTGGTATATGTTCCTGCTTGGCAGGAAAACATCACTGCCGGTAGAGGGTGGATTGCTGTGGCTTTAGTTATCTTTGCTACCTGGAATCCTTATAAAGCTTTGTTTGGTTCGTATCTTTTTGGTGGTTTGGACATCATCGGTTTTAGAATTCAAGGGACAGATATTCAAGTTTCTCAGTATTTTATTGATATGCTACCCTATCTGGTGACTATCATTGTTCTGGTTATGGTATCTTTGCGGAAATCTAAAAGAAATGCACCACCTAGGGGGTTAGGGGTGCCTTATTTTCGCGAAGAACGATAGTGCGTAGGTAGGTGTTGCAAGATTAGTTTATCCAGAGTTAAAGTATTTGTAGGTGAAGTAGTTATTGTTTGAATAAATAACGAATATTAGTTATCAAAACATAACAAATGTTCGTTTTTGAATTGACATATGATATATTTAATGTTAATATTTAGATGTAATCAAGGAAAAAACAAACGTTCCGTTCTGACCGCCGATTATTTGGTTACGGGCGAAAGCATACCTAGGGTTCCGCTCTTTTCGAATTTCGAGTTTCGAAGTTTGAATTTCGAGGATTGGTCCGAGTGGTATGGATACTGTTTTGGCAGTATTACACCGAAGGGATAAAAGCCCAGGCGGGTAGGTTTCCTCGTTTTTTGGATAACCTACCTCGCCGGGCTTTTTATTTCCGGTTAACTTACACTTTCGAAAGCGTCCTGTTTGTTCATCAAATTTTGTTTCTTCGGCAAGGACCATTTGTTCGTATTCTTTTTGGGAAGGGAGGGAAAATATACACGAAATGATTGCAGATTAAAGTAAAAGTATAAAAGGTTTTGTCTGGTGGTAAAATGCCTTAATCTAGCGTAGCCTAATTTCAATCTAGTAACCCAAAGGGTTGCGGAATCTATATTTATACATAATAGATGGAGGTAAAAAATGCTGGATAATATATTTAAATTAAAAGAAAATGGTACAAATATTCGTACAGAAATCATGGCAGGTATAACTACTTTTATGACCATGGCTTACATTATCATAGTCAATCCACTTATTTTAAGTGCGGCCGGAATGCCAGCCGGTGCTGTAATGGTTGCAACCTGTCTTGCTGCAGCTATTGGTACTTTTTTAATGGGTTTTTTAGCTAATTATCCTTTTGCATTGGCACCGGGTATGGGCTTAAATGCTTTCTTCACATATACAGTAGTGTTAACTATGGGGCTTTCCTGGCAAGCTGCTTTAGCTGCAGTATTTATTTCCGGTCTCATCTTTTTATTATTAACTTTAACAAAAGTTCGGGAAACAATTGTTAATTCTATTCCCTTGAGCTTAAAATATGCAGTTAGTGTTGGTATCGGTTTATTTATAGCTTTAATCGGTTTAAAAAATGCAGGTATAATTGTTCATAATCCAGCTACAGGAACTCTAGGATTAGTTGGACCACATTATTTTACCGATGAAAACCTAATGAAACTGCTTCCTTTTGGTACTAGTCCGCAAAGTATCATGCTGGCCATTTTAGGTTTAGTGGTAACAGGAGCACTGGTAGTTAAAAAAGTTAGAGGGTCATTACTTTTTGGTATATTAATAACTACACTAGTAGGAATACCTTTAGGAGTAGTTAAATTAGGAGAAAATTTTTCCCCGGTAAGTATGCCTCCTAGCATTTCCGAAACATTATTAGCTATGGATTTCGGGGCTGTATTTAGCTATGGTCTAATACCGATAATTTTTGCTTTTACCTTTGTAGATTTGTTTGATACTATTGGAACCTTAATCGGAGTTTCCAGTAAAGCTGGAATGTTAGATGATAATGGTCATCTGCCTAAAGCAAATAAGGCGTTATTAGCCGATTCCATAGCCACTATGGCCGGTGCAGCCTTAGGTACAAGTACAACTACCACTTATATCGAAAGTGCTTCTGGTGTTGCTGAAGGTGGTCGTACAGGTTTAACGGCAATAACAACAGCTGTATTATTTTTATTAGCTTTATTCTTTTCACCCCTGGTAGGTATCATTCCATCGGCTGCAACTGCACCAGTTCTTATTATTGTTGGAATATTTATGATGGAGCCTGTTACTAAAATTAATTTTAGTGACTATTTAGAAGCTATTCCTGCTTTCTTCGCCATGTTTATGATGCCTTTAGCTTTTAGT
The DNA here is from genome assembly GCA_030154225.1 of Clostridia bacterium. Lineage (GTDB taxonomy): Bacteria > Bacillota > Peptococcia > Peptococcales > BICA1-8 > JASKKI01. Next base: position 7,608 of record JASKKI010000043.1, read on the forward strand.
ATTGCCGAGGGGATTGTGTTTGGCGTGATTTCTTATACAGTTTTAAGAGCTTTAACTGGTCGCCAAAAAGAAATAAGTGTAACCATGTGGATTTTAACGGCTTTGTTTATTATCAGGTTTTTTATCGGATAATTTACTTTAAGTGTGGAAGCCTTTGTCAGGTTGAAATTAATCTTAACCTTAACAAGCTCTGTTAGGGATATAATCTGGGTACCGGTCGCTGAGTACTGGGCACGATACCCAATAGCTGACTCGTAAAAAAACAAGGAGGAATATGTTGTGTCCAAACCTTTAGTAGGTATTGTTATGGGTAGTGATTCCGATTTACCGGTGATGCAAGAAACTGCCAAAATATTGAAAAACTTTGAGGTGGGGTATGAATTAATTGTTGCTTCTGCCCACAGAACTCCATATCGTGCTCTGGGCTTTGCGGAAAAAGCGGAAGAAAACGGTTTGGAAGTAATTATTGCTGGAGCGGGTGCAGCTGCACACTTACCAGGAGTTTTGGCAGCGGTTACTTCTTTACCTGTAATTGGTGTGCCCATTAATGCCACTCCGCTACAAGGACTTGACTCTTTATATGCTATTGTCCAGATGCCCTCGGGGATACCGGTAGCTACTGTAGCTATTAATGGTGCTAAGAATGCAGGTTTATTAGCGGTGCAGATCTTATCAGTAAAATATCCTGAACTGAGGGAGAAATTTAAAAAGTATAAAGAAAAGTTAGCAAAGGAAGTTGAAGTAAAAGCAGAAAAAGTAAAAAAAGCTGTGATTGAATAAGCAAATAGCCCAGGCTGGAGTGTGTCTTCAAGCTGGGCTTATTTCTACTTGGAGGTGCAAATATGATTGAAAGATATACACTGCCTGAAATGAAAAGGATTTGGTCCCAGGAGAATCGTTTGAGGGTTATGTTAGAGGTAGAAATCTTAGCCTGTGAGGGTATGGCTCAAATTGGCCAGATCCCGAAAGAGGCAGCGAAGGTTATCAGAGAAAAAGCGGATTTTAATTTAGAACGCATCGAGGAAATTGAAACCGTTACACGTCACGATGTAATAGCATTTTTAACTAATGTAGCCGAATATGTTGGTGAAGAAGCCAAGTATATCCACATGGGGATGACCTCTTCCGATGTACTGGATACAGCCCTTTCCGTACAAATGAAAGAAGCAGGAGAAATAATTTTAGCAAAACTAAAAGAATTGGCGGAGGCTATTAAAGAAAAAGCCATTAAACATAAGTATACCTTAATGATGGGCCGTACTCATGGTGTACATGCTGAGCCTGTGACCTTTGGTCTTAAGATGGCTATGTGGTATACAGAAACTCAAAGGAATATTAAAAGAATAGAAAAGGCTATCGAAAACATAAGTGTGGGCAAAATCTCTGGAGCAGTAGGTACCTTTGCCAATATTGACCCAAGGATAGAAGAATATGTATGTGAAAAGTTGGGTCTTAAGCCTGCTGAGGTTTCAACTCAAATTATTCAACGGGATAGACATGCTGAGTATTTAACCACCTTAGCCGTAATTGCTAGTTCTTTAGATAAATTTGCTACAGAAATTCGTAATTTACAACGTACCGAGGTTTTTGAAGTAATGGAGGAGTTTACAAAAGGCCAGAAAGGCTCTTCAGCCATGCCCCATAAGCGTAATCCTATGACCAGTGAACGGGTGGCAGGATTGGCTAGGGTAATTAGGGGTAACTGTATTCCAGCTTTAGAAAATGTTGCTCTCTGGCATGAAAGGGATTTAACCCAATCCTCGGTAGAAAGAATAGTTATTCCTGATAGTACTACCTTGTTAGATTATGTCCTGAACTTATTTATCAAAGTAGTTAAAAACTTACAGGTTAATGAAGATGTAATGATGGCCAATGTTGAAAAGACTTTGGGTTTGATTTTCTCCCAAAGGGTAATGCTGGCTATAGTTAATAAAGGTGTGGCAAGAGATACCGTATATCAATGGGTTCAAAGAAATGCCCTAAAAGCCTGGGATGAAAAAATAAACTTTAAAGATCTGGTAAAACAAGATCCTGAAATAAGCCGGTATTTAACAGAGGATGAAGTCGAGGAATTATTTGACTACTCTTATCACACTAAACATGTAGATTATATTTTTGCCAGGGCAGGAATTTAGCTACCGGGTGAATGTTGTGCGTCAGATAATGCTTCCGGGTGAACATTGAGCGTCTGACAATTCCTATTGGTAACATTGTTGGTCTGACATTACTTTTGGGTGAATATAGTACGTCTGACATACTCCCGGGTCAATATAATGCGTCTGATAATACTTCTGTGTGAATATTGTGTGTCGGATAACTACTTAAGGTTGCATCTCACCTGTCAGACAATTACTCACAGGTTAAGCTCTTGTGTCGGACGCAAAAATATAACTGGTTAATATGTCAGACCCGAAAGCTAACTTTTAAGCCTTTGTCAAACGCAAAAATTTTACTATCAGTATGTCTGACCGTAAAGTTAACCCTTAAGTAATGTCAGACGCAAAAGCCTGACTTCCTGGTATGTCAGACCTAAAAAATTAACCACAAATTAAAAAGGGAGGAAAATAATAATGGAAAAATTAGAAATGCTTTATGAAGGAAAGGCTAAGAAAATTTTTAAAACAAATGAGGCCAATGTCTATCTTGTAGAATACAAGGATGATGCTACGGCCTTTAACGGACAAAAAAAAGGAACTATTCAATCTAAAGGAATTATGAACAATAAAATTGCCAGTATCTTTTTTAAACTGCTAGAAGAAAAAGGAATTAAAACTCATTTTATTAAACATGTTGATGACAGATCTATGCTGGTTAAAGCGGTACAAATCGTACCAGTAGAAGTTATAGTAAGAAATATTGCTGCAGGTACCCTGGCGAAAAGACTGGGATTAGAAGAAGGAACAGTAATGCAGAAAACAGTTTTGGAATTTTGCTTAAAAAGTGATGAGCTGGGCGACCCCATGATTAATAATTATCATATAGCAGCTCTGGATTTGGCTAGTGAGGGCGAAATGGAAACCATCACTAAAGAGGCTTTGAAAATTAATGATATTTTAAGGGAAGTTTTAGACAAGTGCGGCATTGAGTTGGTGGACTTCAAATTAGAGTTTGGACGTACTAAAGATGGTGAAATTATTTTGGCTGATGAGATTTCTCCTGATACCTGTCGTTTTTGGGATAAGACTACAAAAGAAAAAATGGATAAAGATCGTTTTCGTAGAGATTTAGGAAAAGTTGAAGATGCTTATCAGGAAGTTTTACGGAGATTAGAGGAGGCAATCCCCAATGCATAAAGCCCGAGTTTATGTTACTTTAAAACCCAGTATTTTAGATCCTCAAGGTAATGCGGTAAAAAACGGGCTTGAATCTTTGGGATTTGCTGATGTTACCGATGTAAGGGTTGGGAAATATTTGGAAGTGAGTCTTGATGTGGTTGATAAAAATGTAGCCTTGGAACAAGTGGAGGAAATGTGTAAGAAACTTTTAGCTAACCCGGTAATTGAAGACTATCGTTTTGAACTGGTGGAGGGTTAATATGAAATTCGCTGTTATAGTATTCCCAGGTTCTAATTGTGATGCTGACTGTTACCATGTTGTCAAAGAAGTAATCAAAAAGGATGTTGATTATGTCTGGCATCAAGAGAAGGATTTTCAAGCCGAATATGACTGCCTTATACTGCCAGGTGGATTTTCTTATGGCGACTATTTGCGGACAGGTTCTATAGCCCGTTTTTCACCCATTATGAACAAGGTTATTGAATTTGCTGAGGCCGGAGGTTTAGTTTTAGGAATTTGTAATGGTTTTCAAATCTTAACGGAAGCAGGACTTTTACCAGGAGCCCTGGTGCGTAATAAAGAATTGAAGTTTGTGTGTAAGGACACTTTCTTAAGAGTAGAAAATGACCAAACACCATTTACCAGTGATTATACTAAAGGTCAGGTCATAAAAATTCCCGTGGCCCATGGTGAAGGGGCTTATGTTTGTGATGAAAATACATTAAAAAAATTAAAAGAAAATAATCAAATTGTTTTTCGCTACAGTACTTCATTAGGTGAAGTTACTGCCAGTAGTAACTTTAATGGTTCTACGGATAATATTGCCGGTATTGTTAATGAAAAAGGTAATGTTCTGGGTATGATGCCCCATCCTGAAAGGTGTGCAGAAGCAGTACTGGGTAATGATTTTGGTAAATATATATTTACTTCTATTGTCAAGTGGTTGGAAGGGGGTGCTCCTGGTGGAAAATAATACTAATAATAAACCTTGGGTTGAATTAGGTCTTACTGACCATGAATACCAATTAATCAAGGAAATTTTAGGGAGAGAACCCAACCAAGTTGAATTGGGCATGTTTTCCGTGATGTGGTCTGAACATTGCAGCTATAAAAATTCACGGCCTGTTTTGAAAAACTTTCCTACGGAAGGGCCCCAGGTTTTACAGGGTCCGGGGGAAAATGCCGGTGTGGTTGATATTGGTGATGGATTAGGAATTGCTTTTAAAGTGGAAAGTCATAACCATCCTTCAGCTATAGAACCTTATCAAGGTGCTGCTACAGGTGTAGGTGGTATTATCAGAGATGTTTTTACTATGGGAGCAAGACCCATTGCCCTATTAAACTCATTGCGTTTTGGTTCATTAACCAGTGCCAGGTCTCGTTATTTATTTAGCGGTGTTGTAGCCGGTATCGCAGGATATGGTAACTGTATTGGTATACCCACTGTGGGTGGTGAAGTATATTTTCACCCCTCCTATGAAGGTAATCCTTTAGTTAATGCCATGTGTGTAGGCTTACTGGAACACAAAGATTTGGCAAAAGGTGTTGCTTCAGGTGTAGGTAATCCCGTAATGGTAGTAGGAGCTAAAACCGGCCGGGATGGTATTCATGGTGCTTCTTTTGCATCAGAAGAACTAAACGAGGCTTCTGAAGAAAAACGCCCTGCTGTCCAGGTGGGGGATCCCTTTATGGAAAAGTTGCTGATGGAAGCTTGCCTGGAACTTATCAAAACGGGTTATGTTGTTGGTATGCAGGATATGGGTGCAGCAGGTTTGACCAGTTCCGCTTGTGAAATGGCTTCCCGGGGAAATAGTGGTATTGAAATAGATGTTGCTTTAGTTCCGCGCAGGGAGGAAGGGATGACTCCTTATGAAATAATGCTTTCCGAATCCCAAGAAAGGATGCTGGTAGTTCCCCAAAAAGGTAAAGAAGAAGAAGTGAAAGCTATCTTCAAAAAATGGGGACTTGATGCCGTAGTAGTAGGTAAGGTTACTGATGATGGAATTTTACGGATCAGAGAAGGGGAAAAAATTGTAGCTGAAATTCCTGCTAAAGGTTTAACAGATATGTGCCCGGTTTATGAACGGGAAGCCAAAATGCCTGCCCTTTTGGCAGAAGTCCAAAACTGTAAATTGAATGACTTGCCGGAACCAGCCAATTACCAGAAAACATTTTTGGATTTAATAAGCAGGCCAACTATAGCCAGTAAGGAATGGGTTTATGAACAGTACGACTACATGGTAGGTATTAATACTGTTATTCGTCCTGGGGCAGATGCTGCTGTAGTAAGGATTAAAGGTACTAAAAAAGGTGTGGCCTTAACAATAGATTGTAATTCCCGGTATGTTTATCTTAACCCTTATATAGGAGGAAAAATTGCCGTTAGTGAAGCCGCCAGGAATTTAGTATGTACAGGGGCGAAGCCATTAGGAGTAACAGACTGTATAAACTTCGGGAACCCGGAAAAACCCGAAATATTCTGGCAGTTTAAAGAAGCGGTTAGAGGAATGAGTGAGGCTTGTAAAGAGCTTAATACTCCCGTTACTGGTGGTAATGTTAGCTTTTATAATGAAACCAAAGGTGAGGCAGTCTTTCCAACCCCTACTGTAGGTATGGTTGGTTTGATTGAAGATATTGATAAAGTTTGTACTTTAGGTTTTAAAGATGAAGGAGATTTGATTATTCTACTAGGTGAAAATAAAGATGAATTAGGTGGTAGTGAGTTTTTAGCTATGTATCACGGATTGGAAGCGGGGATGCCACCCACAATTGATTTGGAAAAAGAAAAAGCACTACAGGATTGTACTTTGGAACTTATTAAAAATAATCTAATTAAGTCAGCCCATGACTGTAGTGAGGGAGGGTTAAGTATAGCCCTGGCTGAATGTTGTATGGCAAGTGGTTTAGGTGCCCAGGTTACGTTAGAAAATGATCTTAGGCCCAGTGCTTTACTATTTGGAGAAACCCAGTCCAGAATAGTTATTAGTGTTACTACCGAAAACCTGAAAAAGCTAAAAGAAATCACAAACAAATATGCCGTTCCAATGTCTAAACTGGGGATAGTGCAAGGCAAATCTTTAGTTATAAATGGCAAAGGTTTTTCCATTGACCTACCCCTCAAAGAAATTGAAGCCAGATATAAGGGGGCAATACCATGCTTGATGAGAGATTAGATAAGCTTTCGGAAGAATGTGGTGTTTTTGGTATTTATGCCCCGGGTTATGAAGTAGCCAGAATGGCTTATTATGGATTATTTGCTCTTCAGCACAGGGGACAGGAAAGTGCCGGAATTGCTGTTACTAACGGTTGTGGCATCCAGGTTCATAAAGATATGGGCCTGGTTGCCGAAGTATTTAATGAGGATATTTTGAAAAAAATGAAAGGTTATATGGGTATAGGTCATGTTAGATATTCTACCACGGGGTCAAGCCTTGCCCTTAATGCTCAACCTTTAGTCTGCCGTTACTTGCAGGGAAGTATAGCTCTAGCCCATAACGGTAATCTAACCAATGCTAATGAATTGAGGGATAAGCTGGCCAATAACGGTTCTGTCTTTCAATCTACTATTGACTCGGAATTAATAGTTAATCTCATTGCCCGTTATGGTCAAAATTCTATAGAAGAATCTTTAATGAAGTGTATGATTGATATTAAAGGTTCATATTCTCTGGTAGTCATGACAGAAGAAAAACTTATCGGTGTTCGGGATCCTTTTGGAAATCGTCCCCTTTGTATTGGTAAATTGGGTAAAAATGGGTATGTTATAGCTTCCGAATCTTGTGCCCTAGATACCATCGGTGCTGAATTTACCAGGGATGTGCAACCGGGTGAAATTGTAATAATAGATAAAAATGGACTGAATTCACAACGAATTTTTACTAAAGACCAAGGAGCGGTATGTATTTTTGAGTATATCTATTTTGCCCGTCCCGATAGCATTATCGATGGTATTAGTGTCAACTATGCTCGGAGAAACATGGGCGGTCAGCTGGCCAAAGAAGCCCCTCTGGATGTTGATGTGGTAATAGCTGTACCCGATTCCGGTACTGCTTCAGCAATTGGTTATGCTCAGACAGCAGGTGTTCCATTTTCTCAAGGACTATTAAAAAATAGGTATGCGGGGCGTACCTTTATCCAGCCTGATCAAAATATGCGGGAATTAGGAGTAAAGTTAAAGTTAAATCCTATCCGTCAGGAAATAGCAGGTAAAAGGGTAGCCATAGTTGATGATTCTATTGTTCGGGGAACTACCAGCAGAAAATTGGTTGAAATGTTGAGACAAAACGGAGCCAAAGAAGTTCATATGCTGGTTAGCTCACCTCCTGTAATGTATCCCTGTTATTACGGTATCGATACTTCCGAACGGGCGGAGTTGATAGCAGCACAAAAAAGCCTGGATGAAATCAGGCAGCATATCGGAGCCGATAGTTTAAATTACTTGAGTCACAAGGGATTATTTAAAGCTATGGGTAAAAGTAAAGGCTTCTGTTCTGCTTGTTTGGATGGCGATTATCCTATATTAATTCCTCCACCGGAAGAATTAGGTAAACACATCTTAGAAACTCCCAATGGAAAGGGGGAAAAGGCATGTGCTCGGATCAAGGATTAAGTTACAGTCAGGCTGGGGTGGATATTGATAAGGGTAATGAAGCTGTAGAGCTTATAAAACCACTGGTAAAAAGTACTTTCCGTCCTGAAGTTTTAACAGAGCTGGGTGGTTTCGGTGGTTTATTTGCCCTGGATACCAGTAGATATCAAGAACCTATTCTCGTGTCAGGTACGGATGGAGTAGGTACCAAGCTTAAAATTGCTTTTCAGATGAATAAGCATGATACTATTGGTATTGATGCAGTGGCTATGTGTGTTAATGATATTGTGGTTTCCGGTGCAGAACCCTTATTTTTTCTGGACTATTTAGCAGTAGGCAAACTAGAACCAGCTCAAGTTACCGAAATTATCAAAGGTATTGCTGAGGGTTGTCGCCAGGCCGGTTGTGCTCTTATCGGTGGTGAAACAGCAGAAATGCCTGGTTTTTATCCGCCAGGAGAATATGATGTAGCTGGTTTTGTAGTGGGAGTTGTGGATAAAGCTAAAATAATTGACGGAAGGGATATTAGACCTGGTGATATTATCTTAGGGTTACCTTCTACAGGATTACACAGTAACGGCTTTTCTTTGGCCCGTAAGGTTTTTCTCGATAGGGCCGGTTACTCATTAGAGATGTATATTCCCCAGTTGGAAAAAAAACTTGGAGATGTATTACTTGAACCTACCAGGATCTATGTTTCATTAATTCAAAAATTGATAAGTTCCACCAAAGTCAAAGGTCTAGCCCATATTACCGGTGGAGGTTTAACGGAAAATATGCCGCGGATTTTACCGAAAGGATGTCAAGCAGTAATTAATAAGAATATCTGGCCCGTTTTACCGGTATTTAAGCTAATAAAAGAGTTGGGTCAGGTAGCTGAAGATGAGATGTACAGGACTTTCAATATGGGTATCGGAATGGTAATAATTGCAGATGAAGAAGAGGCGGAGAAAATTAAAAGACTTTGCCGGGAACTGGGGGAGCAAATTTATTCCATAGGTTTCATCGAAAAAGGTGAAACCAGGGTTTGTTATAGAGAAGAGGTTTTGAAAGTATGAGACTAAGATTAGCAGTATTAGCTTCGGGCCGTGGAACCAATTTACAGGCTTTGATAGATGCATCCAAAACCGGTGAGATTCCTGCTGAAATTGCTGTAGTCATTAGTGATAAAAAAGAAGCCATAGCATTAAAAAGGGCTAAAGATAACGGAATTCCCGCAGTTTATATTGATCGAAACAATTTTGGTTGTAAAGAGTTATTTGAAAGTACACTATTAGATGAAATAAATAAATATGATTGTGATCTTGTTTGTTTAGCTGGTTTTATGAGAATACTAAGTCCTTATTTTTTAGCTAATTCAGAACAAAAAATAATAAATATACACCCCTCTTTATTACCTGCATTTCCAGGATTACATGCCCAAAAACAAGCTTTGGAATATGGTGTCAAGTTTTCCGGCTGTACAGTTCATTTTGTCGATAAGGGAGTAGACAGTGGACCTATTATCTTGCAGGCCGTTGTTCCTGTTTATGAGAATGATACAGAGGAGAGTTTGTCGGAACGCATTTTGCGAGAAGAACACCGGTTGTATCCTTTAGCTGTAAGTTTGATTGCCCAGGGTAGGGTTAAAGTTGAGGGGAGAAAAGTGTGGATTAGTTAATAGTTAACAAACAACTATGAACTAATAACTTTAATTGGTGGTGAAAATAATGAAAAGAGCTATAATTAGTGTTTCTGATAAGACAGGAATAGTGGATTTTGCGAAAGAATTAGTTGGGTTAGGTTGGGAAATAGTTTCTACTGGTGGAACAGCTAAAGTTTTACAAGAGGCAGGAGTAAAAGTAACCGGTATCTCCCAGGTAACAAATTTTCCAGAAATTCTGGAAGGAAGAGTTAAAACATTACATCCTAATGTGCACGGTGGAATATTAGCCAAAAATACTCCTGAGCATATGCAGGTTTTAGAAAAGCAGGGGATAATACCCATTGATTTAGTAGTGGTAAATCTCTATCCTTTTCAAAAGACCATTCAAAAAGAAGGGGTAACTTTAGCCGAGGCCATTGAAAATATTGATATTGGTGGACCTACTATGGTTAGGGCGGCTGCTAAAAATTTTGAACGGGTAGCCGTAGTTGTAAACCCCCAAAGATATAAAGAAATTATTTACGAACTAAAAGAAAAGCAGGTTATAGAATTAGAAACTCGAAAGAAACTGGCTTTAGAGGCATTTAAACATACTGCTCAATATGATACAGCAATTAGCAGTTATTTGGAAAATATTGTTGAGCAAAAAAGTTTCCCCCGGGAGTTTATTATCAGTGGTCAAAAACTCCAGGACTTACGCTATGGGGAAAACCCTCATCAGAAGGCCGCATTTTATGCTTTCCCAGGAAATATTAGAGGAACTGTTGCCAGTGCCAAACAATTACAAGGAAAAGATCTTTCTTATAATAACATAGTAGATATAGAGGCGGCCTGGTCAGTGGTCCGGGAATTTAAAAATACTCCAGCTGTTTGTATCATAAAACATACCAATCCTTGTGGAACAGCTTTAGGAAAGACATTAGAGAAAGCATACCAAAGGGCTTTTGAGGCAGATCCTGTTTCAGCATTTGGTGGGATTATCGGCCTAAATCAGGAAGTTGATTCCAAAACTGCAAAAAAAATTGTTGAAACTTTTATGGAGGCTGTGGTTGCTCCCGAATTTTCCAATAAGGCCCTGGAAATTTTGAGTAGTAAAAAGAATTTAAGAGTGCTGGAAATAGGATACAGTAAACCTGGAAAAGATTTTTGGATTGAAAAAATTAGCGGTGGTTTCTTGGTTCAGGATCAGGATAATGTTCAACTGACCATTGACCAATTACAGTTTGTTACAGAGAAAAAGCCTAATGAAGCAGAATTAGAAGAATTATTATTTGCTTGGAAAGTTGTCAAACATGTAAAATCCAATGCCATTGTCGTAAGTAGGGACAGGCAGACAGTAGGTGTTGGGGCAGGTCAGATGAATAGGGTTGGTGCCGCTAAAATTGCTTTTGAACAGGCCGGGGAAAAATGTGTAGGTGCAGTATTAGCCTCGGATGCTTTCTTCCCTTTCCGGGATACTATCGATGCTGCGGCTAAAGCAGGCATTAAAGCTATTATCCAACCGGGAGGCTCTATCCGGGATGAGGAATCTATCAAAGCTTGTAATGAATATGGTATAAGTATGGTCTTTACCGGCATCCGGCATTTTAAACATTAGTATTACCCAGTGCTACAGTGGCTACAGTGTTCCTAGGTTAAGGTTCCGCTTCGCTAGGTTGAGGTTGAGAAAATTTACTTTAAAACATTTACTTAATCTTAACCTTAGCCTTAAACTCAACCTTTAATGACTAGGCACTGAGCACGAAACCCAATATGTATACTATAACACTTACACACTCACACACTATCACACTGAAATTCGGAGGTGAAAAGTTTGCGTGTCCTTGTTGTAGGGGGAGGGGGCAGAGAACATGCTTTGGTTTGGAAAATCAGTCAAAGCCCCCGAGTTAAGGAAATTTACTGTGCTCCGGGCAATGCAGGTATTGGAGAGCTAGCCCGGTGTATAAATATCCCCGCTGAAAACATTGATGAGTTAGTGGAGTTTGCTTTAAAAAATAAGATAGATTTAACTGTAGTTGGACCGGAAGTGCCTTTGACACTAGGGATAGTTGATAAGTTTTTAGCCAATGGACTGAAAGTATTTGGTCCTACCCAAAGGGCTGCGGAAATCGAAGGCAGTAAGGCTTTTAGTAAAGAATTAATGGCCAAATACCAAATACCAACGGCAAAATACCAGGTATTTACCGGTGTCCAACAGGCAAAAGATTTTATAAAAGAGTTAGGAGTTCCGTGTGTTGTTAAAGCTGATGGATTAGCGGCGGGCAAGGGAGTAATGGTTTGCTTTACTCTGGAAGAGGCTTTAAAAGCAGTGGATGATATTCTGATAGAAAATAAATTTGGCAAAGCCGGTAGTAAAGTAGTGGTTGAGGAATTTTTAGAAGGACAGGAAGTAAGTATGCTGGCTTTTACCGATGGCAAAACGGTGATTCCTATGGTATCTGCCCAGGACCATAAACGGGTCTTTGACAATGACCAGGGTCCTAATACCGGTGGAATGGGTGCTTATTCCCCGGCCCCTGTATATACGACACAAATTCATGAGACTGTCGAAAAGGATATTTTGAGAGCAACTATCGATGCAATGGGTGGGGAAGGTAGACCTTTTAAAGGAGTGCTTTATGCAGGATTAATGCTTACTGAAAATGGCCCGAAGGTATTAGAATTTAATGCCCGGTTTGGAGACCCTGAAACCCAGGTGGTGTTGCCCCGGTTAAAAACAGACATTGTTGATATAATGGAGGCAGTTGTGGCTGGGGAGTTAGATAAGATAAATGTTGAATGGTATGAAGAAGCAGCAGTTTGTGTAGTTATGGCGTCAGGTGGTTATCCTGAAGGTTATGAAAAAGGTAAAGTGATTACCGGATTAGAAAAAGTACCTGAAGATGTGTTAGTATTTCATGCAGGTACCAAAAAAGATAAAGGGCAGATTGTTACCAACGGCGGCCGGGTTTTAGGGGTAACAGCATTAGGTAAAGATTTGCAAGGTGCTATTAACAAAGCTTATCAAGGTGTAGAAAAAATAGATTTTGCAGGTATGCATTATCGCAAAGATATTGGTGCTAAAGCATTATGACTG
>JASKKI010000044.1 GCA_030154225.1 Clostridia bacterium
GCGAAACCTGCACTATTTTACCAAACGGGGGTAGTTTTTTCTACTCATAGCTAAAGCTCTTTGGAACCACCTGCATAGCAGGTGGTTTTCGTTATACAAGAAAAACACCTGGTGAACTGGTCACCAGGTGTTAGTTTATTTAAGCTTTGGCTTTAATAAATTTATTTTTTCCCATGTTTCTTAAATCAATCCAGACAGGGCTTGCTGTAAATATTGAAGAATATGCTCCGCTGGTGATGCCTATTAAGAGAGCTAAAACAAAAATTTTAGTAGTTTCCCCACCTAAGAAGTAAAGAGCAAATAAAACAAATAATACGGTAAGAACAGTATTAATGGAACGTGCCAGGGTTTGCATAATACTATTATTAACTATGGTAGTAAGCTCTATTTTCTTCGTCTTTTTCATGTTTTCCCGGATCCGGTCAAAGATAACAATAGTATCGTTAATGGAATAACCAAAAATGGTTAAAATAGCTGCTATAAATGCACTATCAACTTCTATTTGCAATAAGGAAAAAATACCAACAGTTACTAAAATATCATGTAACAGGGCAACGATGGCCGCTACCGCAAATTTGAATTCAAATCGAATTGTAATATAAATAATCATCAAAATAATGGCTATGATTAGAGCCATTAAACCGGCCCGCCTTAATTCTTTACCGATGGTAGGACCAACTTTTTCACTACGAAGTATTTCCAGGTCCCCCATTTCCTTTTCTAAAGTTTTAACCATTTTATCTTGTTCAGATTGTTCCATAACTTTTGTTTTAATAATAAAAATATTATTTTCAGAAGCTTGAATTGCACTATCTTTTAAACTTATTGTACTCAGGGCATTTCTAACTCCCTCTGTTGTGACCTCTTTGGCAAACTGCACTTGAACTAAATTGCCACCTGCAAAATCTATACCAAAATTTAAACCTTGAATTGCTAAGGAGAATAGACCAGGGACAATTATTAACAGCGACAATAGATACCAAATTTTTCTTTTACCTACAAAATCCATGACTAGACTCCCCTTTCTATGCTCCATATAATTTGGTATTGCGGGTAATATTGGATAAAGCTAATTGACGCAATATAAACCTTGTAAAAGTAATAGCTGTAAACATACTAGCCAGAATACCTATACTTAAAGTTAAAGCAAATCCTCGAATAGAGCTTGTACCAAAATAAATTAAGACTGCTGCTGCGATTAGTGTTGTTACATTAGCATCAAAAATTGTCCAAAATGCCCTGGAGAAACCAGCATCAATAGCTGCTCGTAGGCTTTTCCCGTTCTTTAATTCTTCTTTTAACCTTTCATATATAATAATGTTTGCATCCACTGCCATACCAACAGACAAAAGGAAACCTGCTATACCTGGTAATGTAATAGTAGCTTTCATCCAAATCAAAATAGACCAAACTATAAGGGAATAAAGAACTAGGGAAAAACTGGCAACTAGCCCCGGTAACCGGTAATAAATCAACATAAAAACTAATATAGCTGCAATTCCATAAATTGCGGCATCTTTACTTTTCACTAAGGAATCCTGGCCTAATTTGGGCCCTACAGTTCTTTTTTCGATAATCTCCAGTTCAACAGGTAACGCACCAGAGCGCAATAAAACAGCTAAATTATGGGCTTCTTCCAATGTACTAAAACCCCCGGAAATACTAGCTTGACCATTACTAATTACACTTTGTACCAAAGGAGCAGATATTAACTGATTATCTAAGAAAATTGCAATTGCCCTATTGGGGTCATCATCATTGGAATATTTTTCGATTAATTCTCTGGTAACCTCGGCAAACTTTTTAGCACCCTCGGAATTAAGTTCTAATCCTACAAAATTAACTTTATTGGGATCAGGTTCATTAGGATTCATGCCTTCTTTAGCATCTTTTAAATCTTTACCCGTAATAACCGTCTCTAAAGTATCAACTCTTTTGAATTCCAACAATGCAGTCTTACCAATAACAGATACTGCTTCTTCAGGATTTTCTACACCGGGAAGCTCAACTAAAATTCTATTATTGCCTTCACGGCGAATTTCCGGTTCAGTTACACCCAAACCATTAACACGATTATCTATAATTGCAATAGCCTTATCCATATCCTCGTCAGTAGCATTTTCAGGTGCTTCTAAACGGACCAGAACTCCACCTTTTAAGTCAAGGCCAAGCTTTACATTTTTTTGAAAAGGCTCAAGTGCTAAAAATGTTAATCCTGCTACAATTACGACTGTTATTAATACTAAAATTAATTTTTCCCAACGCATAGCTTCTCCTCCTATCTATTTGGAACACTGTATAATTATATACCTGTACAAAAAATATTGCAATTGAGTTATTTTTACTTTTTATAAAATTGGTAAATCATTAATTAATATTTTAAGTTTACTATTTTAAAATTCAACTACCTTATCTATTCATCAACCACCTACTTTAATTTCCATTAAAAAAGAAATACGCCTTTTCAGGCGTATTTCTTACTCATCAGAGAAACTATATGAGTTTCTAAAAAGATTACTACATAGTTTTTGATAGCCACGGACATTAGCAAATTGTGCACCTTTTACCAGTTCCATATTGGCAAACTTAGGAAGCAAATACTTGGAGATAGCTTCACCGCCACCACCGGTTAAAACAATCTTGTCTAATTCCTGTTTATCCCAAATGGAATTAATTTCTGTAGCTATTTTATGAGCAACATATGAAAAAGCCCTGCGCTGAGGGCTTTAATATTAATTTTCTTCTTCATCTCCAGTAACTTCACCTTCTGGTAGTACTTCAGGTTCATTATCTTCATTGGTGTTTTCTTCCTCAATTACTTGGCCAACAGCAGTTTTTAAAATAGTAATATCAACACCTTTTGCAATTTCTAAAACAACTCTATCCTCTCGCAAAGCTTTAATTGTTCCTTGGATTCCACCAATGGTAATTATTTGATCTCCTTTTCTCAGGCTATTTAACATTTCCCTACGTTTTTTCTGCTGTTTTTGTTGTGGTCGAATCATCATAAAATAAATGAGCGCAAAAAACACTAATAACAGAACAATATTATTCAAATAAATACCTCCTAATACATAAAATTATTAAGATAGCTATATTATTCTATAAAAATCAATTAATTCCTTTTTAAACTTCTCCATAATGCGCATAAAATTCTTCTCTAAATTCCAAAAATCGATCTTTTAAAATAGCTTCCCTAATTTCTTTAACTAAATTAATTAGAAAATGCAAATTATGAATGGTAGTAAGTCTTATTCCTAGTATTTCATTAGCTTTTATTAAATGCCGAATATAGGCCCGGGAGTAATTTTGACAAGTA
This sequence comes from Clostridia bacterium, assembly GCA_030154225.1. Classification (GTDB taxonomy): domain Bacteria; phylum Bacillota; class Peptococcia; order Peptococcales; family BICA1-8; genus JASKKI01. The sequence goes on from JASKKI010000044.1 coordinate 3,320, forward strand.
TAACAACTACATTCAGGATCTAATGGTTGAAAATCTCTGGCAAAATTGGCATTTCTTATTACTAACTTGCCCCTTTTGGTCATAACTGTCCCATTTCTGGCAATCCTTGTAGGCAATACACAGTCAAACATATCTACCCCTCGGAATATTCCATCAACAACATTATCAGGAGAACCAACCCCCATTAAATACCTGGGCTTTTCTCTTGGTAGTAAGGGGGTAGTATAGTCTAATACCTCATACATTATTTCTTTTGGTTCTCCCACACTTAAACCACCAATAGCATAGCCGGGGAGATCCAAGGAGATAATTTCTTTAACACTCTGTTCCCTTAATTCCTGAAAAGTGCTTCCTTGAATTATTCCAAATAAAGCCTGATCATCTCTCTTATGGGCTATCTTACAACGTTCTGCCCAGCGGGTAGTCCGTTTTAATGCACTTAAAGCATATTCATAACTACATGGATAAGGAGCACATTCATCAAAGGCCATTATTATATCTGCACCCAAAGCGTTTTCTATTTCCATTACCTTTTCAGGACTAAAAAAATGCTTGGAACCATCAATATGGGACCGAAATTCCACACCATCTTCTTTAATAGTTCTCAAATCACCCAGGCTAAATACTTGAAACCCTCCACTATCGGTTAAAATTGGACGGTCCCAATTCATAAATTTATGCAACCCACCCGCATCTTTAATTAATTCGTGACCCGGTCGCAAATAAAGATGATATGTATTACTTAAAATAATTTGAGCTCCTAATGTTTTTAATTCCTCCGGACTCAAAGTTTTAACAGTTGCTTGAGTTCCAACAGGCATGAAAACAGGAGTTTCAATAATTCCATGGGGTGTATAAAATTTACCTACCCTGGCTTTAGTATCTTTACACTCTTTAATTAATTCAAAATGAAAAGGCACAAGAAAAAACCTCCTAAATAATCAACATAGCATCTCCAAAACTAAAAAAACGATATTTTTTATTAACTGCATAGTTGTAAGCTTTTAATATATTCTCTCTACCTGCTAAAGCACTTACCAGCATTATTAAAGTGGATTTAGGTAAATGAAAGTTAGTCAGCAAACCGGAAATAACTTTATATTCATAGCCAGGATAAATAAAAATATCTGTCCAGCCTTCTCCTGCTTTAACTTTCCCATTTCCACAAACACTTTCCAATGTACGGGTTGAAGTAGTACCCACAGCTATAATTCTTCTTCCCTCAGCTAAAGCTTTATTAATAGTATTTGCCGCTTCTTCTGTTACTCGATAAAACTCTGGATGCATTTCATGTTCTTCTATAGTTTCAACTTTAACTGGTCGAAAGGTACCCAAGCCAACATGAAGTAAAATTTCCACTATTTCTATTCCCTTATTTTTAATGGCACCTAATAGTTCAGGGGTAAAATGTAAGCCTGCAGTGGGTGCAGCAGCAGATCCTTTATGTTTTGCATATACAGTCTGGTAACGGTCTTTGTTATCAAGTTGAGTAGTTATATAGGGTGGTAAGGGTATCTGCCCTAATTCATCGAGAATTTCATTAAAAATACCCTGGTATCTAAATTTTATAACTCTCCCGCCAACTTTAGTTTGACCGGTAACCAAAGCTGTTAGTTTTCCATTTCCAAAATCAATTTCTGTGCCTATTCTAGCTTTTTTACCGGGTTTAACCAGTGCTTCCCAGCAATCCTTTTCATTACCCGGGCTTAGTAAAACTACTTCAATTTTAGCACCTGTGTTTTTCTTACTACCTATAAGGCGTGCCGGTATCACTTTTGTATTATTAATGACAAGTACATCACCGGGAACTAAAAATTCTAAAATATCGGTAAAAACCCGGTCTTGTAATTGACCTGTTTTTTTATTTAACACTAAAAGTCGAGATGCATCCCTTTGCTTTAAAGGATGCTGGGCAATAAGTTCTTCAGGTAAATAAAAATCAAAATCATTTAGTTTCATAACTTGATACTCCTATTTTGTTTGACCTGTATAAAGACCAATAGTTAATTTTCCATCAAAATTATTGTTATTATAGTAGTGTTTTATAATTTGCTGATAATTATAACCTTGAACAGCTAAACCCCGAGCCCCCCATTGACTCATACCTAAACCGTGTCCATAGCCTTTACCGGAAAAAATAACATTTGCAAATTCCTTGGGCATGGGTTTAATTCCATCAACATCCTGCACAAAATATATAGAACTGGAACCATTAAGTTCTTCTAACATGCCATTAGCACCGATAGCCCATACACCTTGAGTTGAATTAAAAGTTTTTTGTCCAATACTTGAAAAAATATGAACTGTGGAATCAAAAAAAACATTAAACATGGAACTTCTTAAATCAAAAACCCTGCGAATTGCATCTCGATAAAAGGTTTTTGAACCCTTTGTCCCTATTATTTCTAATTCTGTAACCCTTGTTGAAGGTGTATTTATATTTAAATATTGCCGGGGGGAACTATTAGGATCTACACATAAACGGCTGGCTTTCATATCCATTATTTTACCTACATTTAATGGATTATCCGGGTAGTCTCGATTATATATTTCTATTTGTTTATTTAATTCATCTAAAGTAAAGGATTTGGTCCATTGGTATGTATTAGCAGGCCAGCCCCCTTCTTGAACTGGATAATTTAAAGCATAAATATCTTCAGGCGCAGGTACAGCCCGAATATATGGAATATATGCCCACCAGACATTTTCACTATTTTCAGTAAACCCTCCAGAATTGGCATGAAAAAAAGCTTGAATTATCCTTCCATCATAATATATTACTTGACCCCGAGTACTATCTACAGCATTTTTAACCCTGGATCCGGAAATAACCTCCATATCATAACCACCATATACCTGCCACCGAGTACTTATTCCAACATCATAACCCATCTGGGGATGTTCTTTATAATATAAAGCATAGGTTCGAGAAACTACTGCTTGGGCTTTTAAGGCTTCATCAGGGGCTGAAGCGCCAATCTCGGCACCAACTACCCCGTATAAATATTTTTCCACACTTATTAAATTTATGACATTTAATTTACCATTAGTATTCTCAATTAACAAGGTATCTCTATACCTTTTCCCCTGAAATCTGAATAAATTTAATTGGGTAGGATCCTTAGGCCGTAAAATTACTAACGGACCTGCCAGCTTAGATAAAGGATTTCCATTTCGGGATAATTGTAAACTACCCTTTCCCACAGGAGTTACTCGCCAAATAGTATTCTTAGATGAATCACCAAAATTTAACTGTGTTAAGTAGTCTACTAATTCATAATTTCCTTCTTCTATTGCAAATTCTGCCGAGTTTAATTCGGTGTTCAAAGCAACCCTTATTTCATCTAAAGCAATGGGAATACTGGCTGCATTACTGGGAAGCACAACCAGCATATTTATAATTATAACTAGAATTATGTATTTACTTAAATGTTGCAAAATTAACAACTCCCCTGGAACATTTTATGAATTATTTTTCGACAAAATTTATCATTATTCCTGCTTTAATAAGAAGCTAAACATAAAAGACCGCAACATGGTTGCGGTCTACAAAGAATCACTGGCCTAGACTATTTTTCTCATTTTCCAGATTTTTTCTTTTAATTAGTTCTTAAAATCATTAAGGGAAAATTAGTCGGAATTTTTTCATCCTGCCATTAATCATCAAAGTCTCCTTACTTATTTATTATACTTTCAATATGAGTTTTCACATCATTATCCGCTTTTTTCTTGTCAATCTTTTGTTTAACTCTATCTTTTTTGTCATCATTTTTGTCATCATCTTTTTCCCGTTCTTCTAAATAACGATCATAATTGTTACCATGCTTTTCATCTTCTCTTTCTGTAATATCTTTTTCATTTTCATTTTCTTCATCTTTTATTTTATCTTTATATTTTTCATTTCCTAAGTCTTTCTTTTCATCCATTTCACCCAAATCAACATTTTTCTGGTCCTGTTTTTCTTCATCATCTTTAGTTGCTTTTTCTTCTTGTTCTTCTTTATTATCTTTATCTTCTTTTTCATCTAGAGCCGCATCATTTTTATCAATTAATTTTTCATCATCTTTTAAGTCTTTCTGTTTTTCTTCTTTATCTATACCAACCTCTACTTTTTTACCATGATTAACTTCTACATCTTCGTCATCAATCGATTTATTAATATTATCAGTTAATCGTTTCTGGTCTTTTGATTTAGGATTTTTCATTTTCATCTGGGCTAATCTTTCCTGGAACTTAACAGTAAGTTCTTCATATACTTCTGCATTACGCTCTATTTGGTGGACATGATCTATAATCTGTTTGGGATTTCCACCTACTTCTTTGATAGCTTTAACAATACTTTTTTCTTTAACGATTTCAGGTGATATTTCCAAACCCTCATCCCAAGCTTGGAGCATCAATGTATATTTTCCTGATGATAAACCTAACTCATTAGCTTCATTTCGTATTTTAGGAGTAACCTGCACAATTTCTACTACAGCTTCCTGCTGGTTGCGTTCAATTACCTGTTTAACTTTTTCTTCTAATACTTTTTGCACTAATTTTTCTTTTTTCTGAACTTGGTCTTTTGGTGAATGGTTTTCTGTAACAGATTTTTCCCTGGTATAGCTTATAATTACCGCATTTTCTTTTTCAGGTTTTATATATTTTTCTTTGATTGCTGCTTCGGTAATAACTTCTAATGCTTGATCAATAGGTAAATCTTTTATCCTAACTTTATCTAATAGTAAATCACCTTCTTCGTTTAAAGCCTGCATAGATATAACTTTGTCTTCTTCATCCAAACCTAATTCAATACTGGGATTAATATCTATAGTAACATAAGCAACAGCTAACTGGGGAGAAAAAAGGACTTGCATTGATACAAAAGGAATAATTATAAGAGCTAATAATGCTGCAATACCCATCATACTCCAAATTTTCCAGTTAACAGTTTTAGAATAGATATTTATTTCTGAGCCAATTTCAGGAGTTTTGCCGGTAAAACTTCGTTCAAGAAATTGTCCATCAGGAGTTAGAACAATAGCTTTATTTTTATTAATTTCCAGAACCAAACCTTTTCTTACCTTGTTCATGCTGATCCCTCCTTTCCCAAACCACTTATATATGACTGTAAATATTCAAAATTACCTTCTAAAACCAGAACTAAAGCAATAATATATTTCCTTTGTCGTTCCAAAGTTTTTCTACTGATATTGACTTTTTCTTCAATTTTTTTAAGAGGTAAAGACTTTTTTTGTAAAAAATAATTTAATAGTTCTTTATCTTGCGTAATTATTTGAGCAACTTCATATGCCCTTACCCGAGCATCTTGATGCTTAGGAGATAATTTAACTAACTCAGACAAGGAAATATCAAAATTAGCCAAAGTTTTCGCAAACTGTAAAATTTCTTGTTTTTTATAAAAAGCCTCTTGCTCCAATTGGTAAACTTTATTAGCTTCTTCAACCTGGAAAAGCACTTCCTGGTCCTGGTTTTCCTCATCATGAAAATTTGATAAAGATAAAACATTATTAGTAAATTTTCTTTCTTTTCGATAAAAATCTGTTAAACGTCTTTTAATAACCACTTCAGCAAAGGTTAAAAATTTTGTACCTTTATCATCAGAGTATTTATCTATAGCTTCATTAAAAGCCAGTAATCCAATACTGGCTTCATCATCTTCCCCCATGACCAGGTAGCGATTGCAGCAATTAGAGGCCACCCTTAAAATAAAAGGGGTATATTCCCTTATTAAAGTTTCCCTTGCCTGTTCATTTCCTAATTGTGCTTTAATAACCATCGATGTCATTTCATCATGAGCTTTGGTTCTTTTCCGGAAAAGAAACCCCAACTTGTTCACCTCACTTATATTAGAGGTTTCGTAGGAAACACTCTTTTTTTGAGGGTATCTATGAGCATGGTTAAACCCTTATGAAACTTATTAGCGATTAAAGAGATTTAAAATAATAGTTAAGATAATACTAATAAGTATTGAAGTCACAATGGGAAAATAAAAAGTAAAATTACCTTTTTGGTAGTAAATATCTCCCGGTAATCTACCTATGTTAAAAAGTTTACTAAGACCGAATAAAATAAATCCTAATAAAACAATAAATAGGCCTATACTAATTAGAATTTTGCCAAAGGATGACCAATCACCCATATTAATACCTCCTTTAACAAGTGATTAGTGATTAAAAAAGTTTTTCTTGCAATTCTTTTTCTATTTTTATACCGAAATGGTTATATGCCAATTCAGTACAAACCCTACCTCTAGGAGTTCGTTTTATGAAACCTAATTGTAATAAGTATGGTTCATAAACATCCTCCACAGTGTCTGCTTCTTCATTAATAGTTGCCGCTAAAGTATCTAAGCCAACAGGGCCACCTTTAAATTTTACAATAATTGTTTCTAACATCCTTCTATCAATTTTATCCAATCCTAATTTATCAACTTCCAAAAGATCTAAGGCTTTATTAGCAATTTCCTGGGAAATTATACCATTACCTTTTATTTGCGCATAGTCCCTTACCCTCCGTAATAACCGGTTAGCAATCCTGGGAGTCCCTCTAGAACGACGCCCAATTTCCTGGGCACCACTTTCGTCAATTGGGACTCCTAGTATTTCAGCAGCTCTTTTTACAACTTTCACCAGGTCTTCATCCGAATAAAATTCTAAGCGGTTTACTACTCCAAACCTATCTCTCAATGGTGATGTTAAAAGCCCGGCTCTGGTAGTAGCTCCAATCAAGGTAAATGGTTGTAAGTCAATCCGTATAGAACGGGCACTGGGTCCTTTACCAATAACAATATCTAAGGCAAAGTCCTCCATGGCAGGGTAAAGAACCTCTTCTACACTTCTATTTAACCGGTGAATTTCATCTATAAATAAAACATCATGGGGTTCTAAATTTGTTAAAATAGCAGCTAAGTCTCCCGGTCGCTCTATAGCCGGACCCGAAGTTGTTTTAATTTGCACATTAAGTTCATTAGCTATAATATTAGCTAGAGTTGTTTTTCCTAAACCAGGTGGCCCGTATAATAATACATGATCTAAGGCTTCCCCTCTAACTTTTGCTGCTTCAATAAAAATTGATAAGGTTTCTTTAACACGATCTTGCCCTATATACTCTGCTAATGTTTTAGGTCTTAGATTTACGGTTTCTTCAAAATCTTCCTTTTTAAGCTGGGGTGAAATTAATCTTTCTTCCATTTTTGCCTCCTATATTTTCGCCAGGATTTGTAAACCTTTTTTAATTAACGTCGTCTCATCGGCATCGGGGTTTTCTTTCAAAAGTTGCGGGATAATTTTTTTAACTTCCGCAACCTGGTACCCTAATGAAGTTAAAGCAGCTATAATTTCATTATCTGTTATAAAATCTTCGGTAACGTCTTCCCCATCGGATAAAGAACCCTGCATTTTATCTTTTAATTCTACGACTAATCTTTGGGCGGTTTTTTTTCCTATACCGGGTAACTTAGTTAATAACTGTATATCACCTGAAGCAATTGCAACTTGGAGTTGTTTTACGGAAATATGGGATAATATTGCTAAAGCTGCCTTTGGTCCAACCCCTGAAACATTAATAAGTAATAAAAATACTTCCCTTTCCGCCCAATCAAAAAAACCATATAATTGCATTAAATCTTCTCTTATATGCAAATATGTATACAGCTCTAACTCATCACCTTGAAAAATCCTAGCTAAGTTATTTAGTGGGATAAAAACTTCATAGCCTATACCATTGGTTGCAATAATTATACTGTTCAAACTTTTTTTAATAACCTTCCCTTTAATATATGCAATCATAAGATATTACTCCTTACTTTTGTTTGTTTGAAATGAGCATGGCAAATTGCCACTGCTAAGGCATCTGCTGCATCATCGGGCTTTGGTGTTTCTTTTAAATTTAAAAAAACTTTTACCATCTGCTGTACTTGTTGTTTATGTGCCCTTCCATAACCTACCACAGCTTGTTTTACCTGCAAAGGTGTATATTCATTAACTTTTAAACCTTTAAGAGCTCCGGCGAGTAATATGACACCACGAGCCTGTCCTACACTTAAGGCTGTCCTAACATTTTTATTAAAAAATAGTTCTTCAACTGCCATTTGGTCAGGTTGATAAAAATCTAATAAACCCCATATTTTTTCATAGATTTTTTGTAACCTAATTTCATTGGTAAAATCAGCATCCGTATAAATGCATCCATATTCCAAAGAAGAAAATTTGTTTCCATCAACTTTTATAATACCATACCCCGTGATTGCAGTTCCCGGATCTACTCCTAAAATAATCATAATTTCCACCTCAATAAACTATTTCTACCCGAACATAAGTTTTCCTTTTACAAAGAAGAAAATCACTTTCCTAATTAAAATATCAAAGAAAAAACCAGCTGGTGCTGGTTAATCCAAAAATTCGCTTATACTATCTAAAGTAGCAATAAGTTCTTCTTCTTGATAAAATTCTAATTTATAAGTTTTTATTTTTTCTTGATAATCTAAAGGTAAGTTATTAATAGGAATCTCTGTTACTTTATAAATCCCGCCCTCATTCTGAACATCACCTGGACCATAATAAACTGCTATATAATCACCGGAATTATTAAGGCCAAGGTGCCATATTTTTTTATGCTGCGAACATAAACCTTCAAATAAAGTAATAATATTAACAATATCATTTTCCCGTCGCACGATTTTATTTTCTTGAGCATATTTTTTACTTATTTCTTCAATGGTTAAGCCATTTAACTGCTCCCTCGCCGAACCTGTTAATAGTTTTTCTTCCCCGGTACATGGTAAATTATATTTTTGGCATACTTTATATTCTTCTTTTAGCACAACTTTTGTTTCAGTTGTTACTTTAAATATTTTTTCTTTTGGTTGTTGTACCACAGGTAGACGCGGCTTATTTTGCGGTTCTGAGTTGATCATCCAGTAAAATGATATACCACTACTTAATATAAATACTAAAAACAAACCAAAATATATATATTTAAAATTTTTCCAGACCATTTTATCCTCTCCAATTTTAGTAGTGACCAAAATTTTGCTCAAATCTATTTTTTCCAAAAAATTCATTTTTTATTCTTAAATAAAAAAACACTTTAAGTGCAGTGCACTTAAAGTGTTGAGATTATAAAATAGATAATTATAGTTGGTCCATTATTTCATCAGGTATATCATAATTTGCGTAGACATTTTGCACATCATCATGTTCTTCAAAAGCATCCATTAATTTCATAAGTTTTTTGGCTTGTTCTAAATCATTAATTTCAACTGTATTTTGTGGAATCATACTAATTTCAGCTTCAGCAAATTGAATACCTTGCTGTTCTAAATTTGTTTTTACTTCTTCAAAATCATCTGGATTAGTAATAATTTCTATTATATCATCTTCAACTTTAATATCTTCAGCTCCGACCTCCAGCCCAACCAGCAATAAATCATCTTCATTTATATCAAGATTTTCTTTGTTTATTGTCAAATAACCTTTTTTATTAAACATCCAGGAAACACATCCAGTTTCACCCATATTACCACCATATTTTGAAAACAAGTGACGTATATCTCCCGCCGTTCTATTTCTATTGTCAGTCATGATGTTTAATGTAATAGCTACTCCACCTGGACCATAACCTTCATAAACTACTTCTTCATAATTATCACCTTCACCGCCACCTACACCTTTTTGAATAGCTCTATTAATATTTTCATTGGGCATATTGGCAGATTTTGCTTTCTCTATAGCTATTCTTAAACGAAAATTACCGTTGGGGTCACCACCACCCTGTTTAGCTGCAACAATTATTTCTCTAGCAAGTTTAGTAAACATCTTACCTTTTTGAGCATCTTGTTTTGATTTCCTATGTTTAATATTAGCCCATTTAGAATGACCAGCCATTAATACTTCTCCTCCTATAATTTCTATATACTAATTATATTAATAATTTTATCATATTGATTTAATTACTAAAACTTGGGAGGTGCAGGAGGCATTTCCCGTTTATGATAAGAACATTTATGTAATTTTTCAATAATCAATTTATCCTTATCGGGAATTTCTTTGCCATCTAAGTAATCATCAATCATATCATAGGTTGTGCCCATTTCTTCTTCATCAGTTTGATTAAGCCACAAACCTGCCGATGGGGCTTTTTCTATAATTGCTTGAGGAACTCCAATTTCTCGAGCCCATTGTCTTACTTCCCTTTTCGTTAAATTAGAAATTGGTAAGATATCAACACCACCATCACCATATTTAGTAAAATAACCTGTATAAGTTTCCGCAGCATTATCTGTACCAACTACCAGATAATTTAAAGCATTAGCAACTGCATAAAGGGTACTCATTCTTAATCTGGCTTTTAAATTAGCTTTGGAAATATCCAAATTCAATACTTCTTTATTCAATTCCGAAACTTTATTTTCTACCTGTTCAAATAAAGCTTCATGCACATCACACAGTTTTATTTCTAAATACTTGAGGCCACAGGCTTTTACTACTTTTAAAGCATCTTCTTTATCCTGAGGATTACTGCTACAAGGCATAATTAGCCCGAGAGAATTGTTTGGAAAAGCTTTTTTAATTAAAAAACTACATAAAGCACTATCAATGCCACCACTCACACCTACAACCAGACCATTAACTCCGGCTTTTTTAACCTGCTCTCGCAACCATTCTACCGTTAGGTCAATTTTTTCTTTTATAGTCCGCATTTTATTAAAACTCCCTTCAAGAATCCTTCGTCTTTAACTTAATTTTGTTATAATATTATACCATATTAAAAATAATCCTCTTAATTTATTTAAAGTTATTTTAATACAAATACTCTAACGGTCCTTTGTCCCCACTTTAGAGCTTCATTTTTAGTATCCATAAATAAGTCAATTCTATTACCTTTAATTACACTACCGATATCTTCAGCAATGGCATAACCATAACCATCAATATATAATTTTGTACCCAAGGGAATAACATTTGGGTCCACAGCGACTGTACCTCTTTGGGGCCAAACATTGGTATAGGTTTTATTACCAGTATGGGTGTAAGCAGTAGATTTCATTATTAATATTTTCATAACATCAAGATTTTTACCAGCTCTTTGTACAGTTTGCTTAATACCCCTGGCAATAATTTCAGTAACGGGTTCTCGTAAAATAGTTTCTTCAATTAATTCTTTACTAACTTCTTTATTATTATGGTATTTAACTAAATATGTTTTAGAGATAAGCCCCTTTTTCCCCTCTTTCAAAACTTTAAATTGCCCTTTCCATAATTTATTGTCCTCTTTATATTCCTTTACAAAAGGAATTTCTTCCTGTACTTTGACAGTTTCCTCTTTAACCCTGATAACTTTAATAATTAAACCATCCCTCACTTTTGTTGCCAGGTCAGGTTGAATTATATCTAAAGAATTAATAGTTATATTTTTTAGAGTAAGAATTTCTTTTACATTTTCAGCAGGAGTAACAATGTTTTCAATTTGTCCATCTACTTCCAAGGTAACTTTATGTCCTCTTTTAATATCAATCTGGTTAATATCGGTCATTGAAGTATTAAGGGAAGGATAAACTATTTCATTTTGTTTTAGTGTTAAATTTAATTCTTTTAGTACAGCCTCTACTGTTTTTCCTCTAGTCCAGTATTCTATAGTTTTATCATCTATATTAATTCTTATTTTGGAAAAAGATAAAAACCAAATAAATGTGCCCAACAATAATAAAATAATAAATATTGATGAAAAATACCTTCGATTAGTCATGAATTTTGCACCCCAAATAGTACTACCATAAATATAAACTCATATATTCGGCAAATAAATTGTAAAACCTCTGGTAGGTTAATCCAATTTTTTTCTAAACCTTAGAGAAGCGAGGCTTATTATAAAAATACCAAAAATAGCTAAAAGGGTTGTTTGGAACCATAAATACTCTATGCCTACACCTTTAACTATTATTCCCCTTAAAATTTCCAAAAAATATGTTAAGGGTATCAAATAACCCAACCATTGAATAATTACGGGCATAGCATCCCTAGGGAACATAAAACCCGAAAGTAGTACACTTGGTAAAAGAAAAGCTATAGTTGCCTGCATTGCTTGCAGTTGGTTTGAGGCAACGGTAGAAATAAATAAACCGATTCCTAAAGCTGCAACAAGAAATATGATTGATAAAGTTAATAATAATATTAAAGAACCCTGGATTGAAACCTTAAACCAAAAGGTATTTACTATTAAGGCCAGGGAAACATCTATTACGGCAATAAGAATATAGGGTACTAGTTTACCTATCATTAACTCTGTTGGTTTAACAGGGGTAACAATTAATTGTTCTAATGTTCCTCTTTCTCTTTCCCGCACTAAAGTAAATGCAGTTAACATAACAGTAATGTTTTGTAGGATTAGACCTATTAACCCTGGAATATTAAAATTTACACTTTTCATCTCAGGGTTATACCAAACCCGGGGTTGAAAATCAATGGCACCCAAATTTTGTAATTTAGTATTAAATCTTTGACCTACCAATTCAATTCCTTTATTCTGAACTATTATTAAACCTGAATTTAATGCAGTTCTGGCAACAGTAGGATCTGAACCATCAACCAAAAACTGAACAGAGGCAGCTTTCCTTCCTGTTAATTTCCTGTGATAATCAGGAGGAATTACTAATGCAGCTTTAGCATTTCCTGAATCCAATCCATTCCTTACCCCTTGTAATGAATAAGTATATTCCCTTAAGGTAAAAACACCCGACTGACTAAAACTTTCTACCAATTCTAAACTTTGCGAAGTCTGAGATTGATCCCAAACAATCATATTAATATTTTCTACATCAGTAGTTACAGCATAGCCAAATAAAAATAAAAGCATAATTGGCATTAAAAATGCTATAGCTAAACTGGGAGGGTCCCGACGAATATGAATAAATTCTTTATAGATAACGGACCATAGCCGTTCTTTATTCATAGTCAACCCCCTTTCCTTCAGTAACTAAATTAATAAAAGCATCTTCAATATTTTTTGTATTGTATTGTAGATGTATCTGTTCTGGAGTACCAAAAGACATTAATTTTCCTTGATAAATAATACCAATAATATCGCAAAGCTCTGCCTCATCCATATAATGGGTGGTAACCAATATGCTAACCCCTGACTGTGCTAACTCCTTTAATAAATTCCAAAATATTCGTCGTGAAACAGGGTCAACACCTGCCGTTGGCTCATCTAGGAATAATAATTTAGGTTCATGGAGTAAAGCACAACCTAAAGCAACCCTTTGTTTCCATCCCCCAGATAAAGTTTCAACTATTGCCTTCGATTTGTGCTCAAGGTGTAAAAAACTTTTTATTTCTTTAATTCTATTTGTAAGCTTATGACTATTAACAGAATAAATACCACCGTAAAAATTCAAGTTCTCATCTACAGTTAAATCTTGATAAAGACTAAATTTTTGGGACATATAACCTATATTCTGTCTAATTTTCTCAGGTTCTTTAAAAATATCATAACCAAGTACTTTACCCCAACCTGATGAGGGTGTAAGAATACCACATAACATTCGAATAGTAGTTGATTTTCCTGAACCATTAGGCCCCAAAAACCCAAATATCTTTCCTTCTTCTACTCTAAAGGTAAGATCATCAACAGCTACTAAGGAACCAAATTTTTTTGTTAATCCATCTACATTAATTGCCCAATTCATCATTTTCACCTTTTTCATGGTTATCAAAATAAACATCTGCAGGTAAACCAATTTTTAAAACATTAAAACCTTTCAATATCTTGACTTTAACAGGAAAAACCATAGTGGTTCTCTGGTCCTTAGTTTGAACATTACGGGGTGTAAACTGAGCCTTATCTCCAATATCTGTTACTTCTCCTGGAAACTCATCTTTTGGAAAACTATCAATTTTTAAAGATACTTTTTGACCAAGACTTATCTTGCCAATAACATCTTCTGGCAGAAATACCCTAACCCATAAATCCTCCGGATTTATAATTGAAGCAATATTACTTCCAACTATGACATTTTCTCCTGGTTCAACATTTAAACTGTTGATAATACCATCAATGGGACTTGAAATAATTGTATAACCAAGTTTATACTTGGCTAAATCAAGATTGGTTTGAGCATTTTTTACCTGTGCTTCTAATTTATCTATAACTTCTGAACGTAAACCTTCCTCTAAAATTATCAATTGCCACTGGGCAGACTCTTTTTGTTTTTCAACTGCTTTAATTTGATTTTCCAGTACTTTTATTTGTGTTTTTAGCTCATCTAATTGTTGCTCAGAAATTGCACCCATATTATACAAATTTTCTTGCTTAGTTAAGTTTTTATTTAAATTATCCAATTGAGCTTTTAGTGCTAGTATATTAGCCTCAAATTGTTCAATGGAGGTTTTAGCTTTGTTTATTTCTTCTTGGCGAGTTCCATTTATTGCTTCAGCCAGTTGTGCCTTTGCCAAATCTAGTTGAGCTTCTGCTTGATTAACTAAAAGTTTATATTCTGTATCATCTAAAATTACTATTTTATCACCTTGTTTAACTTCTTTTCCTTCCTCAACTAATACTTCTTTTACCTGTGCCGGAACTTTAGCTGTAATGATTATCTCTTTACCTTGGATAGTACCGGTAGCAATTAACTCTTCTTTATTACTGCAACTCACAACTATTATTAATGAAAAACAAATTAAAAAGCTAAATATTATTTTTCTCATGATCCCACCTCTTCATCATCAGTAATTATCTTTATAAAAATTTCTGTAAGTCTATTACTTAATTCTTCTAAAGAAAGATTTTCTGGCGTAAAATCAAAAAGACCCTTAGCCACTTCAAAAATAAAAAGCATTCCACCTAAAATCATGGCATTAAACTCAATACTATAATTATTTAATTTATTAGCATTCTTCTTTAATTGAGGTAATATGAGTTTTACCATTTTAGGTACAAAAGTACTTAAATAATATTCTTTTACTTTGTCATCTTGTAAGATCTGAATAAACAAAAATTTAAGGGATTTAAAATGTTTGATAACATTTTCTAAATGAAGTTTAATAAAACTATTTAAGAAAACTTTTAAATCAGTATCAGTATCAATTTCCATTCGAGTAAAAGCTTCACTTACTATTTTATACATAACTTCAAAAAACAGCTCATGCTTACTTGTAAAATGTTGATAGATAACAGGTTCGGAAACACCTGCAGATTTCGCAATCTCTTTGGTTGTTGTCTCATAGTAACCTTTTTCAATAAATAATTCACTGGCTACCTCTAATAGCTGTTGTCTTCTCTTTTCTTTAGATAGACGTTTCATCTATGTCCTCCCAACTTAAGTTAGTGTTTACTAAGTTGATGTTAGCTATTTTAGTTAAGTTAGTCAATACTAACTTATATCTTTAATAATTTTATTGTAAAATAAGAACATGATTAATTTATTTAATAGAAAGGTGGTATAACAATGATTATTACTACAACTCCCACAATTGAAGGAAAATATATTAAATCATACTTGGGAATAGTTGCAGGAGAAGCAATACTAGGGGCTAATGTGGTTAGAGATTTATTTGCCAGTATAACAGATGTAATAGGAGGCCGTTCAGGTGCTTATGAAAGCAAATTAAAACAAGCCAGGGAAATTGCTATTAAAGAAATGATTGAAAGTGCTTCACATCTGGGTGCAAATGCAATTGTTGGTATTGACATTGATTATGAGGTAATAAGAGAAGGGATGCTAATGGTTACTGCAAGCGGAACTGCAGTTCAAGTAGAGTAAGAAAATCAATATTTACTATACAATAGAGAACACAGGCTCCAATGCCTGTGTTCTATCCACTACAGTTCTCACATTTTTAATTTTATCTAATGCTTTAGCAAACTCCATATTGAAAACCTTTAAAAAGTTTTCTTCACCACTTTCACAATACTCTATAAGTTTTACATAAGTTGTAGCTAAGCGTCCTAATGCTTCAGAAAGTTCCTTATCACCTAATTCATTTGCTTTTACACTATATTCAGTAACCTTACTCCAGATTTCCCTAGCAAGTTGAACATCTTTTTCCAATATTGCTTTCTGAGTATCACTTACAACTTTTTCAATTAATTTAGGTACAACTTCCCGTTTAACTTTTTCTGAATCATCACAACCAAAAGTAAACAAGGAGAAAACTACTATTAAAGAAAAAATTAATATCCTTACAGTAAACCCCTTCATCTCACACACTCCTTCTTTACCATTAGGTAAATTGGAAAATGTATATAAGTATTCGCCAATATTATAAAAATACCTGCTTTTTTTATATGGATTTATGTTAACTTCTTTATTATTTTTTGTCAAATATAAACTTAATAGCTAGCTATAACCTTTTTGGGGGACTAATTCATTTTATTTTATAAAATATGCTAATTTAGTTAATTATGCCCATAATTCATTAATTTTATTAATTATTTCTTTTTAAGAATATTCATCAGCATTTAGCATAAGTACATAACCATCATTATATGCATTATTTAACTCTATGGTATCAACTTGATTTGTAGTATTACTTAATGAAGTGGAATATACAATTGCATCAAGTTGATATTGTGTTTCATCAATATTTACTACTTTATAACCAATATCCCTTAATTTATTTGCAATGTCATGCAAACCATTTTGCACTGCTACAATTTTTGCTCTAGTAACCACCTCAAGAAAATTTGTTAATTTAATTTATAATATATCCAATAAAGAACAAAAATATTTTATACTTTTCATTGTTCAATTTTAATATTATAAAATAACCACCTCAAAAAAGGTGGTTATTTTATAATATTAAAAGTTCCTGGCAACGACCTACTCTCCCAGGACCTTGCGGTCCAAGTACCATCAGCGC
>JASKKI010000045.1 GCA_030154225.1 Clostridia bacterium
GTTTTTCTTATTGCATAACTAAATTTAAATTAGAATAATTTGGAGTATAGGTTAAATGGCTAAAACATGTTATACTACAATTTGCATATTTTTATATCAGATTTATATTATGGATTAAATTGTTGTTGAGTGATAGGCATCTTAAATTATTCTATACTACTGTAGGTTCTGTAGTTATTGTAGATTCGCAAAACGGGTTATACCAGTTTAACTTAGATCAAGGGGTGAGGGAAATGCAATATCTAACTAATAATAAATCACTGGTATTTTTAACTTTTTTAATTTTATTAACTTTAATAATTGTTCCATTTAACTGGAATATAATTAAAATTCATGCTTATATGATGATAAGAAACCTATCGAAAATTCATTTGGACTATGTAACTCGAGATTTTAATGAACTTTCAAATAGCAATTTTATAATTAAATATAAAGAAAATAAAGAAAGTGCATTATTAGTTGCAAAAACAGGTAGCGAAATTTTACAACCTGTAAATAGAATTTTAGGATATAACTATAAAGGAACTGTACCGGTAATTCTTTATCCTACTATGGAGGAACTAAATAAAAGTTTTGGCTGGGAAGGAGATAAAAGTCCCATGGGAGTTTACTGGATGGGTACTATCAGGATACTTGCTCCAGAGGCCTGGGTTGAAGAGGATGAGAATCAGGCCGTTGTTTTTAAAAAATTAGGACCTATGGCCCATGAATATACTCATCTAGTGGTTGATTATAAAACAAATGGAAACTATACAAGATGGTTTACTGAAGGAGTTGCCCAGTATGTAGAGAAAAAAATTACCGGATTCACTTTGGTAGAACCTGCTGATGAAGCTAAATCAAACCTTTATACCTTTGCTAACCTTGATAAAAGTTTTGATGAGCAGGTTAACCAGGAGTTAGCCTACTGGCAGTCACTGAAAGCCGTAGAATATATAGTAGATAAACATGGTGAACAGGTTATTAATGACCTATTAGATCAATTAAGTAGGGGCCAGCCTTTTCCAGAAGTATTTAAAATCGTAGTTGGTGAAGATTTAGATAAGTTTGAAAATAATATTAAACAATATGCTAAAAATAAATAAGATATCTTTATCAAAGACTCGGTTAGCCGGGTCTTAATTTTTTCTCAACCTTAAAACTGAGCGTTGCTAGATTTTTTTGTATTCAAAAATAAATATTAGGGAAAACTACTTTAAAGAAACATAATGGGGGGAAATAAAGTGACAAAAGATGACCAATTAAAAGCTAATATAGAAGAAATTCTTAGTAATAATATGCAGAATACTGCCTTAGGTATTAACGTGCAGGTGGAAAAAGGGTTTGTCAAACTTCATGGCATGGTTGATACTCTTGCGGAAAGGGAATATGCTGCAGAGCTAGTTAAAAAATTGCCTTTTGTTAAAGGAATAGATAATGGACTTACTGTAGCTATGGATAATTTCCGTAATGATGATGAAATAATGCATTTGCTCTTAGAAAAATTTATGGATGAACCTAAACTTGATATAAAAAAAATTGGTGCAGAATGTGAAAAAGGAGAAGTAATTTTAAGAGGGCAGGCTTCCTCTCTAGGAGAAATTGAACTGGCTAAAGAACTAGCTGCTCAAGTACCTGGTGTAAAAGAGGTAAAGTCTCTAGTCAAATACACTGAAGAAGCAAAAGAAATGGATGATTCTTCTGTAGTAAATGCAGTGGAAGTAGCATTTTCAGCTTCGGATATAGTAGAAGCTGAAGATATTGACACAAGTTGTATCAATGGTATTGTAAAACTGGAGGGCGTAGTAGATAATAATGAGCAAAAAGGGGCAGCAGAGCTTTTGGCTAAAACTGTACCGGGAGTTCGTAAAGTTATCAATAATTTAGAAACCCGGCATGATAATACCAGAGGAGATGGCTATCTGACTAATAAACTACGTAAGGCTTTAAATAAAGATGAACGGGTAAGTCCTGCTCAAGTTAAGGTCTATGTTATCGATGGTACTGCATATTTAAGTGGGAAGGTATTTAATATTGACGCTAAAAAAGCAGCAGAAGAGATAGCTCGGGAAATGGATGGGATTAGGAAGGTAGTAAATGATGTGACCGTTGCTTACCACTAGAGTTACCGTTTCGCCTTGATGTTCCTTTAAGACACTGAAATGATCAACTTATTACATGTCTGCGGCTGGTTTTAAACCACTCCCTGTAGCTTGATATGATGAAAAAAGAGCACCTGCAAGGGTGCTCTAT
Organism: Clostridia bacterium; assembly: GCA_030154225.1. Lineage (GTDB taxonomy): Bacteria > Bacillota > Peptococcia > Peptococcales > BICA1-8 > JASKKI01. The sequence goes on from JASKKI010000045.1 coordinate 2,233, forward strand.
TAGTTAATGTCTATTATTCTTTTGTTTTTATCTGCATTAATATTCACTTTGGGTAGAGTAATGGAGAGAACCCCGTTTTCAAATCTAGCGGTTATTCCATCTTCTTTAACATTTTCTAAATAAAAACTTCTGGACATGGAACCATATGTTCTTTCCCTTCTGATATAATTTTCTCTTTCTTCACTGATGTGTTCATTTCTTTCAACAGATATGGTAAGCATATCGTTATTTAATTCAACTTTAATATCTTCTTTGTTAAATCCAGGAAGTTCTGCTTCAATTATATATTCCTTTTCATTATTTTTAATATCTACCTTCATTTGACCGCTATTATTATAAAAAGTAGGGAAATGAAAGTCATTGAAAAAGTTTTCAAATATGCTATCCATATTAAATAGATCCATGGGTTTTCTCATTACTCCACTGTTTCTCCTATTATAAGGAGTTAATCCAAACATAGAAAACACCTCCTAAAAATGATATTTAAATTTGACCTTTATTGACCTTGCACTTAAAATTTACCATTGTTTCTAAATTAATTCAAATCCATTTCTTGACCTTATTTGACCTTTGTTTGTTATAAAAGTTAATTATTTGAAATTTCTTTATAATTTCTTTGATTTTCTCAAACTTTCAATTTTTTTTATTGGTGAGAACCGGCATGACTTTTTTTAGGTAAAATTATATAATAAGTAAATGAAGGAAAATTAATTATCTTAAAAAAATTGGAAACCAGGTGAGAGGTTTTATGCGAATATGCTCTTTTGCTAGCGGCAGTAGTGGTAATTGTTATTACATAGGAACTGAAAAAACAAATATTTTAATAGATGCAGGGATTAGTGGAAAAAGGATAATAGAAGGTTTAAAAGAAAAGGTAGGTATCTCCGGAAAAGAACTGGATGGTATTTTTGTTACCCATGAACATATTGATCATATTCAAAGCTTGGGTGTCTTAGCCCGTAGGTTTAAAACACCTCTTTATGCAACCAGGGGAACCTGGGAAGGAATGAAAAATAAATTAGGTAGGGTAGACTCTGATTTGTGTAATACATTACATAGTAAGGGTTCTTTAGAAATGGGGGATATTAATATTGAATGGTTTCCAACTTCCCATGATGCTAACGAACCGGTAGGGTTTTTATTAGAAAATGAAAATAAGTATGTAGGGTTAGCTACAGATACGGGTATGATAAATAAAAGAATGGTAAATGCTTTATTTAATATAGATGCTTTATTTTTAGAAGCTAACCATGATGAAAAAATGCTGCTTAGTGGAAGCTATCCGACTTATTTAAAAAAACGCATACGTAGTTCCAAAGGTCATCTATCTAATGTTGCTGCTGGACAAGCCTTATTGGAATTAGTTAACGTCAAAACCAAATCAGTTTTTTTAGCTCATCTTAGTCAGGAAAATAACCTACCTAGCCTGGCTTTAAAAACTGTCAAGGATATCTTAAATGAACATAAAATTGATTGCACTTTTGATTTACAAGTGGCACCTCGTTCCCAAGCAAGTACTTGTATAAAAATTTAAATTCTTACATAACTAATACATTCGTATAGTATAGGAGGTAATAATGTGAGTTATTTTGATTATGAAGAGTACGGCAAAAGACCAAGTAAGCTCAGTTACTTTATGGTTGCTCTAATGGCAGCTATAATAGGGGGTGTTTTAGCTTTATATTTGGCCCCTACTATTTTAGGAACTAACTATTGGGATACAAATCCTCCCGGTCTTAATCAACCTAATTTACCTAATATACCAAAAGGTGACTTAGATGTTTCACCTGTAGTAGCTATTGCCGAACAGGTTGGACCAACTGTAGTTGGGGTAAGTAATCGTGGTCGTGTACAAGATTTCTTTGGCAGAACAACTATTGAGGAAAGGGGTAGTGGTTCAGGGGTAATAATTGATTCCCGTGGTTATATAGTTACCAATTACCATGTAATAGAAGGTGCCAGCGAGGTTATTGTCAGCCTAGCAGATGGTAGAAAAATTGAAGCAGAGATAGTAGGTTCTGACCCCCGTACAGATTTAGCTGTTTTAAAAATAAATGCCAAAAACTTACCGGTGGCCATTTTGGGTGATTCTACTAAAATCAGGACAGGAGAATTAGTGGTAGCTATTGGTAATCCATTAGGAATTGAATTTGCCCGTTCCGTAACGGTAGGTGTAGTAAGTGCCAAGGATAGAACTTTGACTATAGGTGACCGGCAGTTTAAATTGATCCAAACTGATGCTGCTATAAACCCTGGGAATAGTGGTGGGGCTTTGGTTAACGGCCAAGGCCATGTTATAGGTATAAACAGTGCCAAGCTGGTCATTAAAGGGGTAGAAGGCATGGGTTTTGCCATACCTATAAGTGATGCCAAACCTATTATTGATGAGCTGATTAAAAAAGGCTATGTAAGCCGGCCATATTTAGGTATAGCAGGAACGGTTATTGATGAAATTGATGCCAACAGATGGAATGTACCACAAGGAATTCTAATAAGGCAACTGGTGGTAAGAGGCCCTGCCCATAAAGCCGGGTTAAAGGAAATGGATATTATAACAGCTGTTGACGGGCAGAAAGTGAAAGACTTTAATGATTTAACAAATATTTTAGAAAAACATAAGCCTGGTGACAAGGTGACTCTAACTATTGACAGGAATGGTAAAAAACTTGATGTTCCATTGGTCCTAGGAGAAATGCCAAGAGACTGATTAGTGTCTGACATGCTCACGGGTAAGATTGTGCGTCTGAGAAAAGCTTTATGAAAATTTAAGATGTTTTGCTTAAGTGTTGCGTCTGGTACAATGATTGTGTCAGGCGCAATTATTTACTTAGAAGTACTAGCAGATCAAAAAATTTGCTTAGGAGCTAAATTATGAATATAAGAATTATTGCAGTAGGCAAATTGAAAGAAAAATATTTAAAAGAAGGTATAAATGAATATTTAAAAAGACTCAAGCCTTTGGCTAAAGTTGAGATAATTGAAGTAGCTGATGAAAAAGAACCGGTGAATGCTTCTTTGGCCGTTGAAGAGCTAGTCAAGGAAAAGGAAGGGGAAAAGATCTTAAAACATATTCGACCGGAAAGCTTCATGATAGCTTTAGCTATTGAGGGAAAACAATTATCTTCCCAAGAGCTTGCCGACCTTTTAAATAAATTGGCTTTACAGGGAAAAAGTGATTTAACATTGGTTATCGGAGGTTCCCTGGGACTTAGTGACACTGTTTTACAAAAAGCAGATTATAAGCTTTCTTTTTCTAAAATGACCTTTCCTCATCAGTTAATGAGGTTAATTTTGTTGGAACAAATATACCGGGTATTTAAAATAAATAGGGGTGAACCGTACCATAAATAAAAACCCAAAAAAATACTTGCAATATTAATCTAGTTATAGTATGATAGTATATGTTATTAAAAAGATGAGAAATGCTAAAACAATCTTTAGGCCTCTTGGAAACAGGAAAGGACCAAAATTGTTTAATGTTATTCCCGCTTTTTGATTCGAATTCTTTTAAAGGAGGCCTATAAAATGACAGGTAAAGTAAAGTGGTTTAATGCTGAAAAAGGTTTTGGTTTTATTGAAACTAGTCAAGGTGGAGATGTTTTCGTTCACTTTTCAGCTATCCAAAGCCAAGGGTTTAAGACCCTGGAAGAAGGTCAAACAGTTGAATTTGACATAGTAGAAGGTAACCGTGGCCCACAAGCGGCTAACGTTGTTTCTCTATAAACAAAAAACTGTGGAAAAGGGTATTTCCTGTTAATGGAAATACCCTTTTTGTTTCTACCTCGCGTGAGCGGTAACTTGGCCTCATATTTGACAGCTAAGTAATTTAAACCATTGTAAAATCAAGCTTAAAAGGGCATGTAAAAAAGGTGTACCACTACAAATGGTATTAACTAGTAACTTCAATAACCTGAGCAAGTATTTGTTTACCCACAGTTCTAATATTTGTCCCCGTATTACTAATCTGCTTTAAGCCCTGCTCCACATAAAGGTATAATCACTTTACCACCCAGCTTAGATTTATTTTCTTCATAGAAATCAAAAAAGGCGGCAAAAGTTGCAGCTGTAGTAGGTTCTACATAAAATCCCCTTTGAGCTAAATATGTTCTTGTCTCAAAAATTTTATCTTCATGGGCTGTAATAATTTCTCCTTCTGTTTCCCTGATAGCTTCTAGGATTTGTGCTCCCCTTTTTGGCTCTGCAATTGCAATTCCTTCTGCTAAAGTACCTGTATTAGTAACCTTATCTACATTATCTTTTCCTATTTTAAAAGCTTTATAGATGGGAGCACAGTTTTGGGCTTGAACGGCAATAATTCTTGGTATTTTCTTTATAAGTCCTAGTTGAAGCAATTCTTTAAAACCATAATAGGCACCTAATAGCAAAGTACCGTTTCCTACCGGGATTATAAAGACCTCGGGGAGATTTCCATCCAACTGCTCAAATACTTCGTAGACATAAGTTTTTGTACCTTCATAAAAAAATGGATTATAAACATGGCTGGCATAAAAACCTTCACCTTTTTCCACAGCATTTAGAGCTGCTTGAGCAGTATCTTCCCTGGTTCCTTTAATTAAATGAACCTTTGCACCATGGGCAGAAATTTGTTTAACCTTTTTAGGAGAAGTATTTTCAGGTACATAGATATCACATTCAATACCAGCTCTATTAGCATACGCCGCTATGGAAGTACCGGCATTACCACTACTGTCTTGAATAACTTTTTTAACACCCAGTTCTTTAGCTTTAGCTATTACAATTACAGCACCTCTATCTTTAAAAGATAATGTTGGCATCAAATATTCCATTTTAACCAGTAAATTAGGGTAGTTTTTATCCAGGGGAACAATTGGAGTTAAACCTTCTCCCATAGTAATGTCCGTCCACATATTAAACTTATTGTCAAAAGGGAGAGCTTTTAGATATCTGAATAAACTCCATTTATTTTTTATGATATCTTCCATGGAGAATTTAAAATCAGTTTTATTGAGGTTTAATAATCCTCCACAATTACATTTAAAAAGCAGTGTTTTAATATCATACTTTTGACCACATTCATTACAAACATATTTAATTGACATGATATCGCTCCTTTATATTTATAATGATTTCTAAATATATTATATAAAATTATATATAATTTAAAGAAAATTTTTGCAGCAAATACTAAACCGGGCTGGGGTATTACTACTCCAGCCCGGTTTAGCAATCTTAATAGAAATTTAAGGGGTGTGATATTTTTAGTCACCTAAGTGATATTATTCTTTTTGTAAATACCTTATAATAGGTGTTTTTAATAAAGTTAAAATAACAAAATAGGCAATTACTAACCCCATTACAAATTGAACAATATTCCAGGGGATGCTAAAAATTGGCACGATAAAGTTTCCGTACATTATGCCTGCGGCTACATAATATCCTGAAACCATCCACAAACCGGCAATTAACATGCCCAGTAACTGGTTAACAGTAAACACCTTTTTATTAAATCTTGATAAGTAGATTGACAGTAAAATAATAATTAATGGAATTAAAATTGAGGCCCATAATAATTGGTTTTGTAATTTTTCGCTTAACATTAGTAAATCATTAATAGTGGCAACTCCTTCAACTTCTCCTATTAGCCGGGTAGAATTGGCAGCTATAGAATTACTAACTGTCATACGTAAAATATTACTAAATCCAAACCAAACAATAGCCATAACAATACTTAGAATAACTTTATTTTTACTACTTTCATTTTCTTTTGCGTCTTTGGCTATCCAGCCCACTAAAGCTCCCATAATAGTTTTTATAATAAGTGTGGGCAGGGCCCAGTTAGCATAACCCCCTAAGATATCAGCCAGTGCAGAGCCGACACCCCCGGCTATTGCGCCATACTTCCAACCTAAAAGAATTGCTGCGATAAAAATCATGCTATCCCCGGCATGGATATAACCCTGGGTAAAGGGAATGGGAATCTTGATACTAAAAGTGGTTACAAAAACCAGAGCTATCATCAGACCACCCAGGGTTAATTTTTTAACTTGTGTGTTTTCCATTATTTTTCCTCCTTTGTAGTTTTTTAAAAGTGTTGAATGGGAGTAAATTTTTAAATATAATTTAATAAAAAAGTGACCATATGAAAAGTGACAGTTTAACAAAAAAGAAGCAGGTCAGTAGGAGGGGTTAAATGCTGGAATTTGCTTTACCACTGGAAAAAGATAAAGACAAACCTATTTACATGCAATTATATGAGTACATCAAAAGGGAGATAATTTCAGGTAGAATAGAGCCAAATACCAAACTGCCTTCTATAAGGCAATTATCCAGTAACTTGAAAGTAAGTAGGACAACCATTGAAGCTACCTATCACCAATTATACGTAGAAGGGTATATAGTCAGTCAACCTAAAGTTGGTTACTTTGTTAACACAATTGCTGACAATACTTTTGATAATAAAAAAACGTCAAGCATTAATAAAGCCGATAATATCCAGGAAACTGTTTCTAAAATGGTTGAGTATGACTTTAGAAATGATTATATAGATAGGCAGAGTTTCGATTTTACTTTATGGAGGAAATATCTAAACAAGGCTTTAATGTTGGATAGTGAACGTTTTCTAACATATGGCTCACATCAGGGAGAGATTGAATTACGAAAGGAAATAGCTAAATACGTTCATCAATCAAGAGGAGTAGTTTGTACCCCTGAGCAAATCATAATCGGAGCAGGGGTACAGACTTTATTAAGTATGTTGTGCGGAATTTTAAAACCCCATTATACCCATATAGGTTTTGAAGATCCGGGTTTTAGACAGGCCAGGTATATTTTTAAAGATCATAATTTCAATATTATTCCCATTAAATTAGACAATGATGGAATTAATGTTAAACTATTGGCAGAAAGTAAAGCCAAAATTGTTTATGTAAGCCCTTCTCACCAGTTTCCGATGGGTTCGATTATGTCTATTAATAAACGGATTCAACTTTTAAATTGGGCTCATGAAAATGAAACATTAATAATTGAAGATGACTATGATAGTGAATTGAGGTATTCGGGGCGTCCAATTCCTTCCTTACAGGGCTTAAGTGAAGGGTCTAATGTAATCTATCTAGGTACTTTTTCAAAAATTTTGCTACCGTCAATGAGGATTAGTTATATGATACTGCCTCCAAAACTATTAGCCTTGTATAAAGAACATAAGAAAAAGTACAACCAGACATCTTCTCAAATTGAGCAAATAGCACTTTCCCTTTTTATGAAAGAAGGTATGCTGGAAAAACATATCAGAAAGCTAAGGAAAATATACGCTAAAAAAAATCAGCTTTTAATTACAACTATTGATAAAATAATGAAGGAAAAGGTTACCGTAATGGGGACAGAAACAGGTCTACACATTTTACTTGAGCTTAAATCACCTCATACACCGGACAAAATAACTTCCCTGGCTGAAAAAGTTGGTGTAAAAGTAACTCCTATTTCCAATTATTTTATAAACAGTTCTCATAATAAATATCCTCTGGTACTTCTCTCTTATGGGGGTATTCCCATTGAACATATTGAACCGGCTATAAAGCTTTTGCATAAGGTATGGTTTGAGGATAACTTTCACCTTGGGTAAAGATTTTTCGTTCTTCTTTTAAATTATGAGTTAATAAATAAGGCTTGACAGAGGGACAAACTTTAGTGCATAATGAGATGAAAATTAAATAGTAAAATGGTAGAGGTGCGGGTATTATTAGTACGTACTTGGAGTTGGCCGACAAAGAAGAGTACGAAAAGGAATACTCGCCGAAGTGAAAGCTTTACTGGCCGGGAGCTTTTGCTGGGCTTGCAGTGAATAATTGCAAGACTGTCACCCGATTTTGATTTTGGGTGGAGCGCTATTTCGTATATATAGGTAAAAGGCGAATACTTTTGCCTTTAACGGTTTGCGGTAATGTGCTCGTAACCGTTTTTTTATTATTGACTATTATGACATTTATTAGAGGAGGATCAATTGTGGTAGAAAAAAAATTACCTTTTTCAAAGGAACAAATTGAAAAAATTGTTGCCCAGTATGGGACACCTTTTCATATTTATGACGAAAAGGCAATACGGGAAAATGCAAGAAAATTAATAGCTGCCTTTTCTTGGGCACCGGGATTCAAAGAATATTTTGCAGTTAAAGCTACTCCTAACCCGTATATTTTGAAAATATTAAGGGAAGAAGGTTTTGGTGCAGACTGCAGTTCTCTGCCAGAATTAATTTTAGCTGAAAAAGTGGGTATAGTAGGAGAAGAAATAATGTTTACTTCCAATGATACGCCAGCTGACGAATTTATTAAAGCCAGGGAGTTAGGTGCCATCATAAATCTTGATGATATTACCCATATTGATTTTTTGGAAAAACATGCAGGTATTCCGGATATAATATCTTTCAGATATAACCCAGGGCCTCTCCGTGGGGGTGGGAATGCCATTATCGGTAACCCGGAAGAAGCTAAATATGGTCTAACCAGGGAACAGATTTTTGAAGCTTACAAAATTATGAAAGACAAAGGTGTAAAACGTTTTGGTATCCATACAATGGTTATCTCCAATGAGCTTGACCCCAATTATTTTATTGAAACTGCTAATATGATGTTTGATTTAATTGTGGACCTTAATAAAGAATTGGGAATTAATTTTGAATTTGTTAACTTTGGCGGCGGAATAGGTATACCTTATCGTCCCGAAGAGGAACCTGTTGACTATGAGGTTATTGGACAGGGTGTAAAAAACTCTTATGAAGAAAAAATTGTTGCTAATGGCCTGGCACCACTCAAGATAGCCCTTGAGTGCGGTCGGGTTATCACCGGACCTTACGGGTATTTAGTAACTACTGCTATGCACAAAAAAGAAATTTATAAAAATTACATTGGTGTTGATGCCAGTATGGCAGATTTAATGAGGCCTGGAATGTATGGTGCATATCATCATTTAACAGTTGTAGGAAAGGAAAACCAACCTCACGACCATGTCTATGATGTAACAGGTGGTTTATGTGAAAATTGCGATAAATTTGCTGTTGATAGAAAACTTCCCAAAATAGATTTGGGTGATATTCTCGTCATTCATGATACAGGTGCCCACGGCCATGCAATGGGTTTTAACTATAATGCTAAACTCCGTTCAGCAGAGCTTCTCTTAAAAGAGGACGGTAGTGTGGAGATGATCAGGCGAGCTGAAACTATTGATGACTATTTTAGAACTTTGGATTTTTCAAAGCTATAAACTAGAGTTGATCAAGAATAATGAAAAAGGAAGCAAAAAACTTTTTATTTGAGTTTGCTGCTTCCTTTTTTTATTTCCGCCTACCTGTGATATACTAATATAAGATTTTTAAAAAAGGGGTAGCTAATGGCATATGGATAAAATTACGCTAATTGCAACAGCAGCCTTTGGTTTAGAGGCAGTAGTTGCCAATGAAGTTAAACAGTTGGGTTACACAGATGTCCAAGTGGAAAATGGTAAAGTTACTTTTCAGGCAGACCTAAAGGCATTAGCACGAACTAATTTGTGGTTACGTACTGCAGACCGGGTTCGATTGAAGGTAGGAGAATTTAAAGCTACTACCTTTGAGGAATTATTTGAACAAACTAAAGCCCTACCTTGGGCAGACTGGATTCCTAAAGATGGTGCATTTCCCGTAGAAGGAAAATCTATTAAGTCCCAGCTCTTCAGTGTTTCTGATTGCCAGGCTATTGTCAAGAAAGCTGTAGTAGAGAGTTTGAAAGGTAGATATAAAGTAGAATGGTTTGAGGAAAAGGGAGCTCAGTATAAAATTGAAGTAGCACTTCTTAAGGATATTGCTACACTTACTATTGATACCAGTGGGGCCGGACTGCACAAGCGGGGGTATAGGGATTGGATTGGAACAGCACCGTTAAAAGAAACCCTAGCCGCTGCACTCATTCAGCTTAGTTACTGGAATCCAGATCGTCTTTTGGTTGATCCTTTATGTGGATCGGGGACCATTCCCATTGAGGCTGCATTAATAGGACAGAATATTGCTCCGGGGATGAATAGGACATTTGCCTGTGAACAGTGGCCGGTTATTCCCCGTACTGTTTGGAGAGAATGCCGGGCGGAAACCCATGATTTGGCTCAATATCAACGGAAATTAAACATCATTGGTACTGATTTTGATGAAAATATATTAAAAATTGCCCGCAGAAATGCTGTTGAAGCCGGTGTAGAAGAACAAATACATTTTCAAAAAATGTCTTTATCACAATGGCGCAGTTCAAAAAAATACGGGGTAATTATTTGTAATCCACCTTATGGTGAACGATTAGGTGAGCGTAAACAGGTAGAGGACCTTTACCGGGAGATGGGAAAAATATTTACGGGATATGACACTTGGTCATATTATATAATTACTTCTCATAAGGATTTTGAAAAATTATTTGGGCGCAAAGCCAATAAAAAACGCAAATTATACAATGGTGCCATGGAAACCCATTACTATCAATATTTTGGACCACCACCTCCACGTTGAGAAGATGACTACAGGAAAACCCTTCCAGATTTAATTTGGAAGGGTTTGATTCTATGCATTGGCCAAAATATTTCTTATTTCTTCAACTGTTTTTTTAATATCAGTTGCACCAACGATTTCCGTAACCAAACAAATGCAGTTAGCTCCCCGTTTTTTCACCTCAGCAATATTATGGAGTTTAATGCCTCCTATAGCTACAAAGGGGATATCATGGTTTTTAACCACATATTCCAGGTATTCTAACCCCACCGGAGAGCAGACATTTTTCTTGGTATTAGTTGTAAAGAGAGGGCCTACCCCTATATAATCGGCTCCTCTTTTGATAGCATCCTGGGCTTGTTCCGGGGAGTGGGTGGATAAACCGATTATCATATCAGGTCCTACAAGCTTACGAACTTCTTCAATAGGCAGGTCATCCTGTCCGATGTGTACTCCGTCAGCCCCTACCAGTAAAGCAATGTCTATATGGTCATTAATAATAAAAGTAATACCTGCCTCTTTAGTGAGCATACGGATTTCTTTACATTCTTCATATTTTTCTTTAATGGATTTATTATCTTTTTCCCGGTACTGAATTATCTTAATACCTGCGTCAATCATTTCCTTGACTACTTCAATATTACTGCGTCCCAGGGAGTATTCTTGAGCAGTAATACAGTAGAGATCTGTATCAAGAATAGGCTTCTTCATTCAATCACCTCCAAAATAAATTTAAGTATGTAAGTATGGCTAAAAATGCTAGCATTGTAAAACCGGTACTACCGGTTTTACCTACTTAGTGCCCATTCTAAAATGACGTCAGCCTGTTTGGCTGCGGTGATGTTAACCTTCGGTGACATGGGGGGGCAGTTTTCACTAACTTCAGAGATTTCATCACCAATCAAATAAAAATTAGGATTAATTTGTTTTACAGTGATTTTATCACTATTACCCCAACCAGCCAGTCCTGAAGCTGCTACTAAAAGCTTATTGGTGCAGATAAATGTTTCGATAATTAGTTTTTTGTATTCTACCTGGTCAAAGGCTTCAACCACTACATTACAATCTGCAAAAAAACTTCTAATATTACCAGCCCCGATTTTGGTTTTTATTACGGTGATGTTGGTATCTGGATTAATTCTTAATAAATTTTCTTTTAGAGTTTCTACCTTGACTTTTCCAACTTGGTCTAAAAAATAGAACTGACGGTTTAAATTAGAATACTCAATATGATCAAAATCTACAATGGTAAAGTTCTTAAAGCCACTACGAACCAGATTGAAGGCACAATTAGAGCCTAACCCCCCGGCCCCGGCAATACCTATTTTAATTTTTTGAATTTTTAAAAGGTTGTGGGCACCGATATATTTGGTTAATGCTTCTTCAAATTTATTCACAGCACTTCATCCCTTTTTAAATGTTAAGAAAGTATAAAATTTAGCTACAGATAAACACAGATGAACACGGATAACCCGACATTTAATTGATTTTGGTATAACCCGAATCTCAACCTTAACCTAAACCTGGCGAAGGGAAACCCAAACGCCATAGGCGTTTTTTTAAATATACTGCCAGTCTTTTAATACAGGTTGGTAACCTTTATTTAAAATTGCTTCTTTTACCTGGGTTACTGAACGCTCATCGGAAATTTTAAATTGTCCTGCACTACTATGGTTTTGGGAATGGCCCCCCACCTCTGTACAGGAGCCGGCTGACATTTTGGTTACACCTAATCTAACCAGGTTATCTCTAAATTCAGCTCTCTCTCTGGTAGAGATAGTTATTCCCACCCTGGGTAAAAACAATCGTAAAGCCAGCATTGTTTGAACTAGATCTTTATCACTAGCCATATTTACAGGCTGAAAGCTTCCCACATGGGGGCGTAAACGAGGTAGGGATATACTTATTTCGGCACCGGGATATTTATCTTGCAGGTATTTGGCGTGTAATCCAGTATAATATGCATCAAAGCGCCAGTCTGCTAAACCTAGCAAGGCACCAATATTGATAGAGCGCATGCCAGCTTCTCCGGCTCTTTCCGGTGCTTCTAAACGATATCTATAATCTTTTTTAGGTCCTGCTAAATGGACCTGGTCATACCTGGATCTGTTATAAGTCTCCTGGTAGATGGTTATACCATCTACACCAGCTTTAATTAATTGTTGATATTCCTTTTTATCCATAGGATAAACCTCAATAGATATTGATGTGAAGTATTTTTTTAAAATATTAACACAGGCCAGTAAATAATCCAGATTGGCATGGGCTCTGGATTCTCCTGTAAGGATTAGAATGTGCCGCAGTCCGGTTTCTGCAATGATTTTGCTTTCCACTTCCACTTCTTCCAGGGTAAGGGTTCTCCGTAAAATTTTATTTTTTGCATTAAATCCACAGTAAGCACAGCTATTGACACAATAGTTCGATAAATACATAGGAGTATATAAAAATATAACTTTACCAAAATTCTGTAGAGTAAGTTTGTGGGCAATTTGGGCCATTTCCTCGATATACTTTTCAGCTGCCGGGGAAAGTAAAGCAAGAAAATCCAGAGTATTTAGAGTATATTTATGAATAGCTTTTTGTACTATCTTATCTGTTATAGAATTCCAAGATTTTTTTAAATCGAAATGTTCCAGTTCTAGAATTTTTTCATAAAATGTCATTTTTAATTTCCCCTATCTTAGAAAACCTGTCAGTGGAGAAGATGCTTCCCCATGGATTTTTTCCGCTCCGGGTCCCGCTAGGTAAGCCAGACGACCTGCCTTAACAGCAAAATTAAAAGCAGCTGCCATTTTTATAGGGTCATCAGCAGTAGCAATTGCTGTATTTACCAGTACCGCATCGGCCCCCATTTCCATAGCTTCAGCAGCTTGAGAGGGTTTACCGATACCTGCATCAACGATAATAGGTAGGTCGATTTCATCGATAAGAATACGGATTAACTCCTTAGTTTTTAATCCCCGATTAGATCCGATAGGTGCTCCTAAAGGCATTACCGCTGCGGCACCGGCATTAACCAGGGCCTTTGCTACCATTAAATCAGGTGATACATAGGGCAAAACTACAAAATCTTCTTTAGCCAAAATTTCTGTAGCTTTAATAGTTTCATAATTATCGGGTAATAAGTACTTATTGTCATTAATTACCTCGATTTTTATCCAATTGCCACAACCTGCTGCCCTGGCAATATGGGCAATACGTACTGCTTCCTCAGCGGTTCTAGCTCCTGATGTATTAGGCATAAGAATACAATCTTTATCAATATAGTTTAAAATATTTTCTTGTTCACCATTTAAGTCTACCCTGCGTATTGCAACAGTTACCACCTGGGTTTCCGAGTTTTTGATTACCTTAGGTATTATGCTTTTAGCTGGAAACTTACCCGTACCTAAAAACAACCTATTTGTTAACTCTTTTCCGCCAATAGTTAGTACATCCCGCATATCAACCACCCCCGACAAAGTTTAAAATTTCTAACTCATCATTTTCTTTTAGAATGGTATTAGACCATTCCTCACGCTTAAGAATTTTATAGTTATACTGAATGACTAAAGAATCAGGCTTCAGATTTTTAGATTTAATAAAATCTGTTATTGTTAACATTTCAGCTAGTTCCACCAGTTGGCCATTAACTTTTATTTGCATTAACTCCCCTCCTTGAATTAAAAAAATAAAAAACCGTAATTCTGCGCAGGAGAATTACGGTTATTAAATACCATAACTCTTTCCTACGCCGGTATTACCCGGGTCAGGTCCAAAGGGTCGAAGCTTACCTTCCTCTCAGCCCAAAAGGCTCCCCTAGAGCTAATTTTTTTGAACTATGGACTTGTGTTTATTACAAAAGTATAAACACAGGATTTCTTAATTATTATAATAATTTAATATTATTAAATTGTAAAGTTAATGTAGAGTATTGTTTAGGCATAATTTAGGGTAAAAATATAATAAGTAAATTAAAAATTAGTGAGGTTAAAGTAAATGAAAGAAAAATCAAATCTTAACGGGGAAATATTTGATTTTTATAGGAAATTGGATCGGCGTATTTTTCTTGATGATGAATATAAGCAGTATGCCGACGTGGATCAGGCTTTACCTATCGGTTATGAACAAACTATATCCCAGCCTAGCTTAGTCTTAGAAATGACTATACAGCTTCAGTTAAACAAAAAATGCAAGGTTCTAGAAATCGGTACAGGGTCAGGCTATCAAACGGCTTTACTTGCCCAGTTTGCTCAAGAAGTATATACCATAGAAAGAATTGAAGATCTTTCTCGAAAAGCCCAGGAAAGGTTGACCAGGCTGGGTTATCAAAACATCAAATTTAAAATTGGTGATGGAAGCGAAGGCTGGCCGGAATTTGCACCATATAATCGGATTATAGTTACTGCCGGCGCCGGTAGAATACCCCAGGAATTAATAGAACAGCTTGCAGTGGATGGAAGGATGGTTCTTCCCGTAGGTGAGCCAGGGCTCCAAGAGTTGGTATTAGTAGAAAAGGATGAAAGGGGCAATATTAAACGGGAGCCTTTAGGTGAGGTTAGGTTTGTTCCTCTAGTAGGCAAATACAGCTATTAGTATAAATAGAGGTTGTCAAAGGTGAACCATAGGTTGGTGAGGTCCCAATAGTAGGAGTTGTTGCTGGTTGAGGTGCAGGAGCTGTTTCCGGTTGTGGTTTTGGAGTAGGTGTTGGCGTTGTTATGCATGAGGCAAGTTGTGATAACAAAGGATACTTTAGGAATGGTTGAGACAACTTAGTTTCTAAGATAATTTTTGGCAGGAATTTCATTTTTAAAAGCGAAAAATATTATAAAATACAAATATTTTGAACAATTGTTAAGTTCAAAATTTGTTAGGAGGATACGTATGCCAAATAAAGAAATGTTACTTATCCCGGGACCAACACCTGTGGTGGATGAGATTTATGAAGCCCTAGCTAGTGAGACTAGAGCTCATACTGATCCACGCTTTGTAGAAATTTTTAAGAACGGATTAAAATTAACAAGAGAGATGTTTAATACCGATGGTGAAGTTTTTGTTTTTGGCGGTTCAGGCACCCTAGCTATGGAGATGGCCATTGTCAACACTGTCGCCCCTGGGGAAAAGCTTTTGGTAATCAGTCATGGCTATTTCGGAGATCGTTTTATCCAGTTGGCTAAAGCCTTTGGAATTGAGGTAGAAACTGTGCAGTCTGAGTGGGGAAAACATGTGGACCCTGCCGAAGTAGAGGCCAAACTGGCTGCAGGTGGTTTTAAGGCTGTTACGGTAACCCATGTTGATACCTCTACCGGTGTAATGTCTAACCTGGAAGTACTTGTACCAATTGTGAAAAAAGCTGGAGCCCTCTTTATCCTGGATGGAGTATGTGCCACTGCAGCTGTAGAAGAAAATATGGGTAAAGAATACGGTCATCCTGATTATAAAATTGATGTAGTCCTAACCGGTTCCCAGAAAGCTATTGGTGTTCCACCAGGTTTGGGTATAGTTGCTTTTAGTCCTAAAGCTTTAGCCGCCCGGGAATCTATGGCTAAAATTCCCGCCTATTATTGTGATATTTATAATTGGTTGCCCATCATGCAAAATCCTGGTAAGTACTATGCTACTCCTCCGGTAAACATGTTATATGCCTATGAACAAGGCATGAAAATTGTTATGGCAGAAGGGTTGGAAAAGAGATACCAGCGCCATGCTGCTTTAGGTAAGGCCGTTCGTACTGCTTTGGCCGTTTACGGAATGAAAGCACTGGCAGATGAAGAAGTTGCGGCACCTACATTAAGTTGTATCCTTTATCCTGAAGGAATAGATGATGCTGCATTTCGAAAAGCTTTAGCTGAAAAGGGCATGATAGTTGCAGGGGCATTGGCTTCTTTAGCGGGGAAAGCATTCCGTATAGGGCATATGGGTAATGTTACCGAAGAAATGTTTATTAAGGCAATTACTTTAGTGGGTGAGACCTTAAAGGAAATGAATTATCAAGCCGATGTAGAAGCAGCAGTAGCTGAATTCAAAAAGGTCTATCAAGGGCAATAAGAGTAAATTTCCTTATTTTGGGAAATAACTATTACTAGGTTTTAGGGCAGTGCCGAGGCGCTGCCTTTTACATTGAAAATACGGAGGTAAAAGATGCGGTCCATCTATGTTATTGGTATCATTAGCATCATATTTTTTCTTTACGGTTCCATCAATTATTATATAGGGTTGCGGGGATGGCAGGTCTTCGGAACTAATTTAACTTTTATTAACAAGAAAATATACTGGATTATATTTTGGTTGGTGGTAGTATCCTATATTATTGGCAGGTTGGGAGAAAAGTTTATAAGCGGTTTTAATGGCAAATATTTTTTAATTATTGGTGGGTACTGGTTAGCTGCCATGTATTATTTTTTAATAACATTACTGATTATTGATCTGTTCAGATTTTTTGATAAATGGGTAAGAGTTATACCTGAGGGTTTCAGAAATAACCCAAACAACTCCCTTTATACTGGTATATTGGTTCTTGTCATGGTGGTTGCAATTTTGATTTATGGAACATGGAATGCCCAAAACCCCCAAATCACCCATTATGATCTTACTATTCCTAAACAGGCAAAAAATCTGGCTAAACTGCATATCGTAATGGTCTCTGATATTCATTTAGGCCAGGTTGTAGATAATAAACACTTACTAAAAATGGTGAATAAGATTAATAATCTCCAGCCGGATCTGGTGGTTTTTGCTGGAGATATGGTTGATGAAAATGTGGATATATTTATCGAACAAAAAATGACCGATACTTTTAAGCTTTTAAAACCCAAACTGGGAAGTTATGCAGTGCTTGGTAATCATGAATATATTGGGGGTCATGTAGAAGATATTATCTATCACCTGGAACAAGGGGGAATAGAAGTATTAAGGGACAGTTACCGGAAAATAGCTGATAGCTTTTACCTAGTAGGAAGAGATGAATTAGTAGCCAGCCATTTTGCTGGTCAGGAACGCCAACCCCTTTCTCATTTATTAAAAGGAATTGATAAATCCCTCCCCATTATCTTATTAGACCACCAGCCCAGTGCTTTGGTGGAAGCCCGGGAAAACGGAGTTGATTTGCAGTTTTCAGGACATACCCATCAAGGTCAGTTTTTTCCCAACAATTTGGTTACAGCCAGAATATTTGAAGTTCATTGGGGATATTTAAATAAAGATGGCTTGCAGGTTATTGTATCATCGGGATATGGAACGTGGGGACCACCTATTCGAATAGGTAATAAACCGGAAATAGTTGATGTCGTTATAGAATTTGGTACTACTGGTACATAAACTGCCGATGGTATAACTTCCTATGAGGCTAGCCGGGAATTTTATCAGAATACTACCTGTGATTGCACTTTTAAGCTTTGGGAAGGGAAATTTCATGAGCTTCATAATGAAATAGATAAAGAAAAAGTCTATAATGTTTTGGTAGACTGGTTAAAAAGGAAGATATAATAATTTATTATATTTTCCAGACTGTTGACAGAAGTAGACAAGTCCAAAGGTTAAATTAAAATATTTCTTACTATCAATGACTCTTCTTAAAATATTAATAAATCTGTATTAAATAAAAATCGCCTTTTGGCGATTTTTAAATAAACAGCTGCATATCAGAATCCAAAGCATCTTTTAAATATGCTTGAGCATCTACCACTTCTAACTGTGGTATTAATTCTTCTTTTTTAAAACCCATTATTTCCATAGATAATTTGCAGCCGAAAAATTTAACCCCTTTTTTCTGAGCTCCTTTCAGAAAAGCTTCTAGAGGGGGGGCAGCATCATC
>JASKKI010000006.1 GCA_030154225.1 Clostridia bacterium
CTGAGGTCCATTATCGGTTCTTATTACTGGTAGTTTCTGACCCGGTTTTAAGCCCCGTTTTTTCAGGGCATTTTCTAGTACACGGCCTGCATCCTTTGCGATTGCATATCTCGCGAACAATGAGGTTTTACGTATCAACGTTCCATTATTAATGACTTTCCATAACCACGATAATGTAACGCTTTACATTATAGGAAAAGTATATAGGAATTTTAAAAGCCAACCGCTGGGGTACAGCTTTTATGTTGCTCCTAGATACCGGTACTATGTCAAGGGAAGCTCCTTGCCCTCCGCTGGATGGATATAGACCAGGATAAAAGTGTGCTGCACGTTCGTCAGGCAATGGCTAGAACTAAAGAACAAGGGCTAATATTTGAAGAACCCAAGACTGCAAAATTGAAACGTACGGTTCCGATGCCCGGGGAAACACTAGACTTAATAAAAAAACACCATGTTCAGCAAAAACAGGTAAAGCTGAAAAATGGTGCAAAATTTTTAAAAAAAGATTTAGTTTTTTATGCAACCAGGTTATTAGAAGCAGGAGAAAGTCTAAAGGTTGTCCAAGAACTTCTGGGACATACTACTATTTCAACCACCGGTAATACATATGCCCATGTGTCTATGGATTTAATACAAGGTGCAACAGAAAAAATAAACTCACTTTTAAAGAAAAAAACCTTCTAAAAAATGCGGTTGCAGTAAATGGTGAAAAATAAAAGGATCGGTATTTAATACCAACCCCTTGATATTACAATGGTCGGAGCGACTGGATTTGAACCAGCGGCCTCTACCACCCCAAGGTAGCGCTCTACCAAGCTGAGCCACGCCCCGACTGACTGACGAAGAATATCATATCAAATTCTAAAATTAATGTCAAGGGTTAGGCTAATGTTTTATTTTGCTGTTGATCAGTAATTTTATCCAATTCAAACCCTTCATGAAGAACTTGAACCGCTTTCGAAACATCTTTGGTTTTAATAATACAGGAAACTTTTATCTCCGAAGTGCTAATCATTTCTATATTAATGTTTTCCCTTGCTAAAATATTAAACATTTTCGCAGCAACACCGGGAGAACTAATCATACCGGCACCTACAATTGAAATCTTAGCAACATCGTCGTCAAAAACAATTTCGGAGATGTCAATTTCTTTGGCAACATTATTAGCTATTTCCAGGGCTTTATCCAAGTCATCCTTAGGAATTGTAAAAGCGATATCATTTATATTATTACGCATGGCACTTTGGATAATCATATCTATATTAATATTGGCTTTAGCTAGGGCATTAAAGATGATACTAGCAATACCAGGCTGGTCAGGAACATCGAATAACCCTATCTTTGCAACATTTAAGTCATGGGCTATACCTGTTACCACCACTTCTTTTTCCATTAGAGTGTTTTCCACTACCAGAGTTCCCTCCTTATTAATAAAACTGGATCTTACACAAAGGGGTACATTGTATAATTTAGCTAATTCTACCGAGCGAGGATGAAGTACTTTGGCACCTAAACTAGCCAATTCTAACATTTCATCATAAGAAATCCTTTTTAATTTACTGGCATTAGTGACAATTCTAGGATCTGCTGTATATACACCTTCTACATCGGTATATATTTCGCAAAGGTCTGCACCTAAAGCAGCAGCTAAAGCAACGGCAGTAGTATCAGATCCCCCTCTACCTAATGTGGTTATTTCATTTTCAGGGGTTTTCCCCTGAAATCCTGCTACAATTACAACTTTATTTTCACTAAGTACTGTATCTATTCTATTTGTTTTAATTTCCTTAATTCTTGCTTTAGTATGAACATTATCGGTAATAATACCAACCTGTGGTCCTGTGAAAGAAATAACTGGTACATTAATGGCATCCAAGGCCATAGCCAGTAAAGCTATGGATACCTGTTCACCAGTAGCTAGCAACATATCCATCTCTCTACTAGAAGGTTTTGGATTTATTTGTTTAGCTAAGGAAATCAATTCATCAGTTGTATCACCTAAAGCAGAAACTACTACTACTATTTTATTATTAGTACGATTTTTAGCTATATTTAAAGCCACATTCTTAATCCGCTCTACATTAGCAACTGAACTTCCGCCATATTTTTGAACTATAAGAGCCATTTTTACCCCCCTGTCTAATCTAAAATTTTAGCACCTTCTTCTACCGGTTCTAAATTAATAAGTCTAGAGTTAATTCCATACTGACCTATTACATCCAGCAATTGAGGTAAATTATCAGTTTCTTCTTTCTTATGAAAAACTATTATGGAAGGTCCTGCTCCACTAATAGCAATACCTAAGATATTTAATTCTTTTGCCTTTTTAAAGACATCACTTAACCCGGGAATCAACTGTTTTCTATATGGTTGGTGTAACTTATCATCTATAGCCAATTTTAACAATTCTAAATCGCCGGAATTTATTGCATGTACAAAAAATGCCATTCTTCCAATATTAAACACAGCATCTTTTAAAGGGATAGAAGTTGGCAATATTTCTCTAGCTTTTTGGGTAGAAAGTTCATAATCAGGAATTAATAATGAACAACTCAATGTTTTAGGAGGATTCATTTTTTTATAAATAATTTTTTGACCATTAACTGTACAAATAACAATTCCCCCTAATAATGCTGGAGCAATATTATCAGGATGACCTTCAAAACCAGCTGCCAGGTCCAGTAATTGACTTTCATCTAGTATATTATCTAGTAAATAATTTGCTGCCATTAATCCTCCAATTATGGCTGCGGAACTACTTCCAAGTCCTCGAGATAAAGGTATATTGTTTTTAAGGCTAAATTTTATGCCTGGAATAGGCTTGCCAAGATCTAAAAAAACTTTAGAAAAAGCTTGATAAACCAGGTTAGTATTGTCCTTTTTTAGGTTTTTATCTCCTTCCCCTTTTATATCTATAGATAAATCGTTATATTTTTCCAATACTTCAAATTCAATATAATTATATAAATTTAAAGCCATTCCAACACAATCGAAACCCGGTCCTAAATTGGCACTAGTTGCCGGTACTCTTATTAGCATTAATTGTCTCATCCCTTTCAAGTTTTATTCTTCATCTATGGAATTTGAATATACCCTAATCAAGGCAGAAATCTCAGAAACTATCGATAAACCTTTTATGATTTGTAAAGCATCATTAATATGTTTTTCCTGAACGTAATCAGTAATTACAACTATTTCGGCCATATTCCCACTTCGATGTTTTTGAATAACCGTTGCTAAACTAACATCATGATTACCAAAAACACTGGCAATACTGGCTAATACTCCAGGTTTATCTTTGGCTTGTAATCTTAAATAATATTTAGTTTTTATCTCATTAATGTGTTTAACAGGATTATTATAAAAACAGGTACAAGCAATTCTACCTGTACAATTATTGACAATATTTCTAGCAACATCTATAACATCACCTAAAACAGCACTAGCTGTAGGCATTTCACCGGCACCTCTACCAAAAAACATAGTTTCACCTACCGCATTGCCTTTTACAAATACTGCGTTAAATGAATCATTAACAGCTGCTAACGGGTGATTATTAGGAATAAACATAGGATGAACCCTGGCTTCTATACCTTCTTCAGTATTCCTAGCTACGCCGATTAATTTAATTACATATCCAAGTTCTTTAGCATATGTAATATCTACTAGAGATAAATTGCTAATTCCTTGGGCATATACATCTTTAAATGTTACCCTACTATGAAATGCTATTGAGGATAGAATTGCCAATTTCCTTGCTGCATCATAACCCTCAATGTCAGCAGTAGGGTCTGCTTCTGCATAACCAAGTTCCTGGGCTTCCAACAAAACATCATTAAAATTTACTTGCTCATTGGTCATTTTAGTCAATATATAATTTGTAGTTCCATTAATAATTCCCAGAATCTCTTCGACACTATTACCTGCTAAACACTGTTTAAGAGGTCGTATAATAGGAATTCCTCCGGCAACACTTGCTTCAAATGCTAAATCCTTAGCTTTTTTATTTGCCATTTCAAACAATTCCTTACCATGTTCCGCCAATAAATCTTTGTTGGCTGTCACTACATTTTTGCCCGCCTCTAAAGCTTCTAAAATATAAGTCTTAGCAGGTTCAATTCCACCAATGACTTCAATGACAATTTTTATTTCATCATCATTGACAATATTTTGCCAGTCATCTGTTAGCAAACTTTTATCAATATCTATTTTTCTTTTTTTACTTATATCATTAACCAGTATTTTACTTATTTCTAACTGGCTACCAATTTTCCATAAAAAATCATCTTCTTGCTGGGTTAGTAATTTGTAAACACCTGTTCCAACTGTACCTAAACCTAATATGGCAACTTTTATTTTCTTTTCTCCCATCAGCAACACTCCCTTAACTTTGACCTACTATTTCAACCTTAATTACACCTGGAATCTTATATAAGGACTCTAATAATTCTTCAACATTTGTCTCCATTTCAACAGTGTCAATGGAAATAGATGCATAAGCTACCCCTTGTAATGGAATACCCTGGTTAATGGTTAAAATATTTCCTTTTACTACCGCAATTGAATTTAAACAATTGGATAAAATGCCCGAACGGTGTTCTAAAGTAATAGTAATAGTGATGATTTTTTCTTTACTGGCTTCATAAAAAGGGAAAACCCCATCTCTATATTTATAAAACGCACTCCTACTAAGACCTACCTTTTCCACCGCTTCATTAACTGTTTCCGCTTCCTTTTTGGCTAATAGTTCTTTTACCTTAGCCGTTTTTAAAATGGCTTCAGGTAAAATATCCTTACTTACAATATAAAATTTGTTCTTATCTGTCCTAAACAAAAAAACCCCCACCCTTTTGTCCTTGTGGAATGGATAATAATCCTTATATGGTAGACATTATAACACTGTGAAATATTTTGTCAATATATTTTTCAAAATTTTAACCAATAAAAAAATCGGTCAAATGACCGATTAAATTATTATGCATATTAATCCTCCACTACCCTCGTTGACAATACGTTTAATTGTTTCTTGAAGTTTAATTTGAACATTATCAGGAATTTTCTGTAATTTACCCTGGATATTTTCACGAACTAAATCATGTAGTGACTTACCAAAAATGTCATATTGCCAAATTAGTTTTGGATTTTCCTCAAATTTTTCTAACATATAGCGTACAAGATCTTCACACTGTTTTTCCGAACCCATAAGTGGAGTTATTTCTGTTGTAATATCAGTTCTAATAATATGCAAAGTAGGAGCACTTGCTTTTAATTTAACTCCGAAACTACCACCTTTTTTAATTAATTCTGGTTCTTCTAGTTTCATCTCTGATAAAACGGGGGGAACCATTCCATATCCTTTTTCATTTACATCTCGTAAGGCATTTTCCATTTTATCATATTCCCTTTTGGCAATGGCAAAAACTTTGGAAACTTTAAGGATATCATGTAAACCTTCTACTTCTTCACCACTAATTTCCCTAAATACCCTGTAGAATAGTTGATCATCTGCTGACATTTCAATATGAGCTACACCTGTTCCCA
The DNA here is from genome assembly GCA_030154225.1 of Clostridia bacterium. Lineage (GTDB taxonomy): Bacteria > Bacillota > Peptococcia > Peptococcales > BICA1-8 > JASKKI01. The sequence continues at coordinate 5,542 of JASKKI010000006.1, forward strand.
TATCCATATTTTCCAATACAACATCTTTAACAAAATCATAAGCCGCTAAAGTCTCAATTGTTCCGTCTATATCCCTTAATCTTTTAACTTCACTAATAGTGGAATGAACGGCATCTTCAAATTGAGCCCTTAACCAGTGTTCACTTTCTAGTTCTTCTACCCATTTAGGTAAACTAATGTTTACCTCAGTAACAGGAAACTCAAATAATACTTCCTCTAATATTTGCATAATAGCTTGTTCATTCATTTTAGCAATATTTACAGATATTACCGGTACGTCATATGTTACTTCCAATTCACGAGCTAATTCTAAGGTTTCAATAGCATCAGGAGTTTTAGTATTTAATAAAACTATAAAAGGTTTATTGAGTTCTTTTAATTCTTCAACAACCCTCTGTTCAGCATTTACGTAGTTTTCCCTTGGTATATCAGTTATTGTTCCATCAGTAGTAATCACTAATCCAATTGTAGAATGGTCTGTAATAACCTTTCTGGTACCCAATTCTGCAGCATCTTCAAAAGGCATTGGATCTTCTGCCCATGGTGTTCTCACCATTCTTGGACCTTCTGCTTCTACATATCCTAATGCACCTTCTACAGTATAGCCAACACAATCAACTAATCTAATTTTTGCATTTATTCCTTCTCTGATTTGGATTTCTATTGCTTCGTCTGGAACAAATTTAGGTTCTGTTGTCATTATTGTTTTTCCTGCTCCACTTTGTGGTAGTGCATCTGTTGTTTTTTCCTTATCATAATCATCTTCAATTCTAGGTAATACCAGTAAGTCCATGAAACGTTTTATAAATGTTGATTTTCCTGTTCTTACTGGACCTACAGCGGAAATATATATATTACCGCCAGTTCGATTAGCAATATCTTGAAAAACATCAAAATTCTCCATCTAACATTGTCCCTCCCTTATAAATTTAATTGAACGAAAATTAAATACTAATAAAAACTGTTACATCCCTCCCCTTGACTAATTGATTAAACATTAAAGACAAATAATTATATAAAAATGGCTTACCTAATTGGCACTCTTTAACAATACTATATATATGTCCTATCCATTTGATTATTACAGCCCAAAATAAAAAAATGGCACTTTGGCCATTTTTTTACCATTGCTCTTGATTATCTACTATTTCTTCCATTTCATGAGTTTTAATTCTGGTCATTAAATTAACCACTCCTTCGGAAGGGGTTATTCCATTGAATAAAACATTATTTACTTCATAAGCTATCGGTAACTCAACATTAAATTTTTTACCGAGTAATACAGCGGCTTTTGTCGTCCTAACACCTTCAACAACCATACCCATTTCCTCTAATACTGTATCCAACTCTTTACCCTGTCCTAAAGCCATTCCGGCTCTTCTATTTCGGCTATGCATACTAGTACAGGTAACAACAAGGTCTCCTATTCCTGTTAAACCTGCAAAGGTCAATGGATTGGCTCCCATTTTTACACCTAACCTGGCTATTTCAGTCATACCCCGGGTTATTAATGCTGCTTTTGTATTATCTCCATAACCCAAACCATCGGCAATACCTGTAGCTAAAGCAATAACATTTTTCATGGCTCCACCAATTTCCACCCCAACTACATCAGGATTAGTATAAACTCGAAATTTAGGAGTCATAAAAATATCTTGAACTTTTTCCGCAACCTCACGTTTAGTAGAAGCTGCAACTACTGCAGTGGGCATGTCCCTTCCTACTTCTTCAGCATGACTGGGGCCGGAAAGAACAGAAAATCTTGATTTTATCCCGGGAATTTCATCTTCAAAAACTTCACTCAATCTCATTAACGTATTAGGTTCTATACCTTTGGCAGTATTAATTAAAATCATTTCGGGGATTATTAAAGATTTAATCTGCCCAAGGATTTCCCGTATAGCATGGGAAGGAACAGCAAAAACAATATAACTAGTATTAGCTAGTACTTCCTCTATGTTAATTGAAACATTAATATTATGAGGTAAGACCACACCTGGTAAATATTTTATGTTTTCTCTGGTTTTTACTAACTGTACTGCCTGTCCCTGATCTCTACACCATAATTTTACATTAAAACCTTTTTTAGCCAAAGTTACAGCTAGAGCAGTTCCCCAACTACCTGCACCTAAAATCCCTATTTCTTTCATCCTCTTCCTCCCTTTGGAGATTTATTTTATTACCAATCTTATTTTCGTTACCCTGCATTAGCCTTTTAATATTAGCCCAATGTCTGATAATTACAATACTTGCCCCTGTAAATGCAAATATTATATATGGTTGAGGTTTATCAAATAGATACATTGCTATGGGAACAAAGAAAGCAGCAGTAATAGAACCTAAAGATACATATCTAGTTAATATAACAACAATAAACCAGATCAAAACAGCGAGAAATGTTATTTTAAACGTCATAAATAAAATAATTCCAAAACCGGTGGCAACACCTCTACCACCTTTAAATTTTAATGTGAATGGCCAATTATGACCCACCATTGCCGCTAATGCTCCCAAAACAGCTAAACTTTCACTTCCTATATTAAACCCGTACCAGGTAGAAATATACCCTTTTAGAGCATCAAAAAACAGAACAAAAGCTGCTGGTCCAAAGCCAATAACTCTCATTACATTGGTAAAACCGATATTACCACTACCATAATTCCTAATATCAAGCTTATATAGCTTTCCTGCCAGATAACCAAAAGGTATAGAACCCAGTAAATAGCCCACAAACAATACTTTTAACCACTCCACATTCCCCGCCCCCTAATCATTCAGCTCTTTTTTTAATTATAAACCTGATAGGTGTACCTTCAAAACCAAAATTTTCCCTAATCTTATTTTCCAGATACCTTTCATAGGAAAAATGTAAAATTTCCGGTTCATTAACAAAAATTATAAAAGTAGGTGGCTTTACCCCTGTCTGGGTAGCATAGAGAATTTTTAGTCTTTTACCTTTTTCTGAAGGAGGTGGATTAAGTTGAACTGCTTCATTAATTATTTGATTTAAAATACTGGTACTTACACGATAAGAATGTTGTTGGGCAACAAAATCAACTAATTCTAATATTTTAGGAATCCTTTGCTTAGTTAATGCGGAAACAAAAATAATAGGTGCATATTGTAAAAATAATAGTTCATTACGTACTGTTTTTTCAAATCGGTGTAAAGTTTTATCATCTTTTTCAATTAAATCCCATTTATTAATCACCAGAACACATGCTTTTCCCTGTTCATGGGCATAACCGACAATTTTTTTGTCCTGTTCCGTTACACCATCAATAGCATTTAATACCATTATGACCACATCTGAACGATCAATAGCACGTAAAGATCGGATGACACTATACCGTTCAGTAGGATCGGAAATCTTACTTCTCCTACGCATACCTGCAGTATCAATAATTACATATTCCTGATTATTTCTTGAAAAGGGGGTGTCTATGGCATCTCTGGTAGTTCCGGGAATGTCACTGACAATTACCCGCTCTTGTCCTAAAATTACATTTACTAAAGATGATTTACCAACATTAGGCCTACCCACAACGGCAATTTTTATGGTGTCAGGATCATATGGTTCTTGAAGATTTTCAGGAAATAATTCAACTACTTTATCCAATAAGTCTCCTGTATTCATGCCATGGATAGCAGAAATAGGGTTGGGTTCTCCCAGACCTAATTGATAAAAATCAAAAAAAATAGTCGGATCATGATATTCTTCAATTTTATTTACTACCAGTAATACATCCTTTTTTGTTTTTCTCAACATTTGAGCAACTTCCTGGTCATCAACAGTAATACCGATTTTACCATCGACAACAAATAGTATCACATCAGCCTCTTCAATGGCTATTTGAGCTTGATTTTTTATTTTATCTAAAAAAGCATCTTCTTTACCTGTTTCAATACCACCTGTATCTATAACCGTGAAATAGCGACCTTTCCATTCGGCATCTTTATATAATCTATCTCTAGTGACACCAGGTGTATCCTCAATTATTGCTGTTCTTCCCCCCGTTAATCTGTTAAACAAGGTTGATTTACCAACATTAGGTCTACCTACTATAGCAACTATTGGTTTCAAAAAAATCACTCCATTTATTTAATGATTTCATTAATAAAAGATTGTACAGAATTATTAACAACAATTAAATCAATATTTAATTGCCGGCTTATGTCATCGGGCCTTAAACCATCTAAGAATAAATAATCATCCTGTTTGAGCATAATATCCGAAATAATAACTTTTGAACCCGGTGGGCTACCTTTCAACCCCTCTAAAAGGTCAAAGCCGGTTAATAAACCGCAAACAGTAACTCTTGGTCCAAAAAATTGATTATTAACTACCAGTAGTTTTAATTTTAAACCTTTAATTTTATTCAATTCCTTTATTATTGGTTCCAAAACATACTTGCCCGATTGACTGGTTACAACTGTAAACTCATTTTCCTTAACCACAGAAGGGAGAGAATTTTTCACTTTTTCAAAGTCATGGATAAATAATCTACTTAGACCTATACCATTTTCAGTTTGAGGAAAATCCTCATATGCTTCCAATTCAGGAAAATCTTTTCTAGCTTGAATATAAATTTCATCAGCTAAAAATACAAAAGTGTAATCAAATTTTTCTTTAAAGTATTTCTGTTTTTCTGAAATTTTACTTATTAATTTTCGAGCATAATCCTGACTAAACACAGGAAATTTTTCTAAGTCTTTTCTGAATTTTGTCACACCAACCGGTACTATTGCCAAAGAACTTACTCCAGGCCATAATGTACTTAAATCTTCAATTGTTTTATCTAAATATTCTCCATCGTTAATACCGGGACATAAAACAACCTGGGTATGGATATTTATTCCAGCCTCAATTAAATAATTTAATTGTTCCAGTATTTTACCCCCTTTAGGATTTCCTAAAAGTTGAATCCTTAATTGGGGATCGGTAGTATGTACTGATACATACAACGGACTTAAATGTAATTTTTTTATTCGTTCTAAATCCGAGGACTTTAGATTTGTGAGGGTAATAAAATTACCTTGTAAAAATGAAAGTCTGTAATCATCATCCTTTACATATAAAGATGACCTCATAGCAGGTGCCATTTGTTCGATAAAACAAAACATGCATTTATTCTGACAACTACGAATTTTATCAAACACAGCCTGTTCAAAAATTACACCTAAATTTTCATCAATATCCTTTTCAATTTTAAAAAGTATTTTTCCTTTATCTTTACTTTCAATCATTAAATTTATTTCTTCATCAGCCCACAAAAATTGAAAATGAATTAAGTCCAGAGGTTGAATACCATTTACTTCCAATATTTTATCACCCGGTTCTAAACCCAGATCCGAGGCTAAAGAATCCGGTATAACTTCAGCAATAACTGCATTTGCCATCATTTCACTCCAATACCAATGATTTTTCCTAATTATTATCTATTATACCCAGTTTCTAGTCAAGAAAAAGGCAGGAACTTAGTGTCCCTGCTTCCTAATTTCTTTAACTTCCTCGTCAATATAAGCTAATTTCTTATGTAATTTTTCAGCTATAAATTTATTACCATATTTTAAAAAGATTCCATTACACCAAACTAAATGTTTAGGAACATATTTAGATACATCAATTAATTTTAAATTATTTTCCGGATATCCTGTGAACCGTAACAAATCATAAGTAGACTTTATAATCAATTGAGCTTCATTACTGGTCCCTAAAGTATATATTAAATTACCTTTTCTATCCTTACCGATATATAAAAACATACCCACCTTTCCTGGAAAAGCACCAAAATTAGGAAGGTTTAATATCTCATTTATTTTTGCTTCTCTATTTATCTGGCCTAGATGTAAATTTGCTGCAACTAATGAGGCATATGTACCTGTGGGACATAAATATATTATAGGCATCAGCTTTTTAACCTACCATACTTAGTTTTAATAATATTAACTAAATGGGAAAACTTAAAAAAAGAAATTTGTGTTCCTTTAATGACAATTGGACGACCTAATTTAGTAAATCCCAGCCGCCTAGAAAGATATCCTCCTATTACCATTAACCAATTGACATAAGGCATTGTATCTACAAAAACCAATTGGTCATTAGGAATCTCCATCATACCGGCAATACTGCGCATTATAGTTTCATAATCTTTAGCTAAATTATGTTTACTGGTTATATATATTTTATTACCATATTCATCATTACCAATATACCTTATATAACCATGATCCTTTGCTACTTGTTGGTCATAATAGGGTAATTTTAAAAGTTTTTCTGCATTAGGAATAATGTTATCTTTGATTAAACCGGCATGGATACAAGCTGCCGTTACCGAAGAATGGGACCCGCCATAGCAATGATATATGACATGCAAGCTTTTTCCTCCTGAATTAGTGTTTGACAATTATATAAACTCCATTTTCCAAATCATGAGCCATTGCTTTTAGAATTCTACTTAGTAATAAACATAAGTGCTGGGCTTCTTGGTCATCTTTAGTAATAAATATGGGGACATTGCCCAAAACCCTTTCCGGGTAAGGAGTAACAATTCCCAGAATTTGTTCTTTTAAAGCAATTTCCATAAGTTCCTCCTTATATCTAATCTGCAGCTTTTCTTCCAACTTTACTGGCTAGAGGTTTTTGAACCGCACTTTCTAGAACGGGAGTTCGATATATAGCCTCAATTACACATTCAATATCTTTTTCATTTGGTAAAACAAATAATCCTAGTTTTCCTGTGTCTATATCTTTTCTCATTAATGGAGTCCAATCCGGTTCACCTGTTTCCAACTTATTTCCTACTAAAACAGATACATCATGAAGAATAGCCTGTCTTTGACCAAGATTATTTAAAGTAGCTCTGGCATTATCATCTTTAGGATGGATTACCACCCCTATCCCTTCTCGTAAAATTTTTTCCCTTGCATTTTTAAGACCTACATTCATAATTACTATGTTATCAACCATTAATAAAGAATTTTGAAAATGAAGCTTACCAGGTTTAACAATAGCTATATCTCGAACAAACTCCCCACCCATTAAAAAACCGGAAAGAAAAATAGTTATTAAACCGGCTAATGCACCTATCAAGAGACCGAATAAAATGGCAAATCCGGTAGTTGTTAAAGAAACTAGCATTACCAAGTAATTTCTGGCTTCAAAAACTTTTGCAATTCCTTCAATATAATCTAACCCCCGTGCAACCAAAGCATACTCTTCAAGTTTTGTTAGAGTTTCCCTTTCCATATTTCTTATTTCTCTAAATTGTTGTGCTGCCAAAACTAAAAAAGTAACTGCAGTAAACTCTTTTTCTAATAATGCAGGAATTGCTAAAGAAGCTAAAGAAGCAGCAATAACTCCCAAGGAGATATGGGTTACATAACCATGGGGGTAAGATGGATATGAACGATAATCATTCCTTAACATATATAATCTAGCAATAATTCCTGCACCAATACCCAGTATAACTATTTGTGAGTACTTATCCATATTTTTTAATTCTTTTTCCTTTTAAAATTACCTAAAAAACTGGTAAATTCTTTGCCAATTCCTTTAACCCTATCCAGCGACCCTTTCAGACTACCTGAGCTAAGGAACAAAAAGCCAATTGCTCCCACTATAAATATGATAAGTATCCAAACTATAGATGAACCTGTTTTACCTGTTCTTTGCCAGGTTCTGGCTGGACCTGCTTCTAACCCTAAAAACTCGGGTAGTAAAGAAGCAAAGGCAATGGCACCGTTATTTGCTGCTTGTAAAGAATTGGTATGGGTCCCTACTTCAATTAAAATTGAATTAGGTGCAAGATCTTGATTATAATTACCCTTTGCGATAAAAATTCCTTTTATTAACCCCGGTTTTTTCTTATCATAAAAAGCTTTAATTTTTTTAGCAAAATCTAAATTAGACTGCATATTTTGATTTTGCCTGCCAACTACCAGGCGCACCTGAGTAGCATTTTTACCATCAATTTTCCTGGCATAAAATTTGGGATCAGGTACACCGTCTCTATGAACATCAATGATTGTTACCGGACGGTATTTAAGCAATTGAGCAGCTGTTCTTCTAGATCGTTGATAAGCATTGGCATCATGGGGATCATGTTTATTTAAACTGAGATTGGCCTGTGTGCCCTGACTTTCCAGGGAATTAGCAATTGTTTGGGTAACTTGTAGTATATCTCCTCGACCAGGCTCACTATCTTTTCCTGATGTGGGAACATAGGATTCCCCGGTATGGGTACTATATAAAGCTACTGAACCAGGACTTTTTTCTGCTAAAAGGTTGGTACTGAAAGTACTCACAGCTTTGTCCCAGTCAGGTATCCATGATATATTTTCTTTACCTTTAAATCTACAATAAACCTTGTCTCCTTCAATTTTTTCAACTTCATAAAGGGAATTGTCACTTAAAATTAATTTATCACCCTCGAATACTCCCCGGGCAGTTCGATCTATTTCCCTTTTAGTATTAATATCAATAAAGGAATAAAAACCACCATCTGTTCTTTCTACTTCGAAACTACCAAATTCATCTAAAAAGTTTATGGAAAGATGATTAGAAGAACTCACAGTAGCCAAATCCCTATTGGAAAAATAATTATTTTGACTGATGATATACATTGAGGAAAATATAAGTATAAAAATTCCCAGCCCCATAAGTATGAAGCGCTTATTATTCATCATTTTTATCACCCCTATGGCTGTTTTGCTTTTGGCTTTCCATGTCTTTAAGATTATTTATTAACTGGGGATCTCTTCCTCTACTATCAGGGCCACCCTGTAGCCTTTCCCTACCTTCACCGATTAATTCAGCCAGCATGACAGCTATTATTCCAGCAATTACAATACTATCAAATGCTCCTGCGCCTCCTATGTGAACTGTTCCAGGAACTCCTGTTGTGAATAAATATATGAAATGAAAGATGTCTAATAATAAAACTCCCAGGGTTGCTGCAACAAAGGCAGCTCTTCTTGAACGCCCCGCAATATAAGCTATTAGACCCCCTGCCAGCGGGTATATATAAATGGGATCAAGTAAAGTATTAAATTCATCATGTCCTCCTCGCATTAGAACACTTCCAATCAAGTAAATAACTACTCCAGTTAATAAAGCACCTACGATTGCTCTTATTTTTTCTTTAGTTGTCCCTGCTTTGTTTAGTAAATAAATAGATAAACCAACTGGTATCACACCTCCGCCAATATTCAAGGAAGCATTAATATTGCCCTTAAAAAGAGGTATATCTATAAAACTTCCAATAATTAAGGCCGCAATAACTAAAAAAGCTCCTCTATCACTAAGTCGCATTCTATCTAAGATTCTTTGAGCAATACCAAAATAAATTAAGATAGATATGGCTAATAAAACAATTACCCCTATACTAAACCGCAAAACCAACCTCCCCTTTCAATACTTTGTTCAACTTTTAGAATTCCCGCAAAACCTATTTTTATACTTAATAATAAAAGGGGAACATCCGTTTTAGGCTGCGGACAACAAAAAACAACCTTAAATAGGTTGTTGTAAACTTCTTTTAGCATAGTGGGATATATCTATTCCCCTAGCTTCCAACCATTCTTTTACGAAACCAGTAACTATAATCGGTATGGTTTTTAAATCACATATCTCTCTTGCCCCGGTTAACAACATTAGTTCCTTCACTTGAGTTTTCAAATTATTAATATATTTAATTATATCATTAACATCATTATGATAAGCTTTTTCTAATACCGGCAAAGCAATTCCCACTAAATCTGCTCCCAAGGCTAAAGATTTTAAAATACTAGAAGCGGAATATATTCCACCTGAAGCACAAACAGAAATTTCTTTGGCAACACTTAATGTTTCAATAAGTGAAATAACAGTGGGTATCCCCCATTCTACTAAATTAGGGTTGGTAAAAGATTTATTGCGGGCTCTTTCAATAGCTGCAAAATTAGTTCCCCCTGCCCCACCAATGTCAATAAATTTAATGCCTATATTAATTAATTTTTCTAATGTTTCTAATGAAATACCGAATCCTACTTCTTTAATTATAACTGGAACTGGTGACTTTTCTTTAATAAATGCAATGTTCTCTAATAAACCAGAAAAATCCCGATCACCTTCAGGCATGGCCAATTCCTGAGCTAAATTTAAATGAAGTTGTAACCCGTCAGCTTCGATCATTTCAACTGCCTGTAATGCATATTTATAATCAACTAAAGCACTTACATTAGCAAATATTAATCCATCCCGGTTTATTTTTCTAACTATTGAGAATGTTTTCAGTGTATCAGGATTATTGAGTGCTGCAGTTTGGGATCCTACTGCTAAAGCAATATCGCATTCTTTAGCCGCTAATGATAACTTTTGATTAATTTCACCCAGGCCCGCTGCCCCTCCAGTTAGAGCATTAATTAACAAAGGAAAATCTAATCTCTTACCTAAAAATATTTTACTGGTATTAATTTCTGCCGAATCAAGACAACTTACAGCCTGATGTACTAAATATATATCATTAAATCCTGTTGAAATTGGACCGATTGGAACCTGTAAAGCATGCTTTATATGCTGCCATTTTCTTTTTTCTCTAATATCCATATCATCACCTAGAATAATGACGTAGCATTTTTGCTACGTCATATTTTTTAATCTTTTTCTTTATCTTTAATTCCATTAAATATATCTCCTACTACATCGCCTATAGTTACCCCAGAAGGTTCATTAGGAATTTGTACTGGAGGTTTTTCCGGTTCTTTTTTTTCTTTAACAGGTTTGGAGGTTACTTCTTTAATGCTTAAACTCATTCTCTTGTTTTTACTATCGATATCTAAAACTTTAGCTTCTACTTCTTGACCAATACTTAATACATCCTCTGGTTTTTCAACTCTATCCCAGGATAATTGGGAAATATGAACTAAAGCATCGATACCTGGTTCAACTTCAACGAAAGCACCAAAGGGAGCAATTCGTACAACTTTACCTTTAATTGTAGAACCAACATGATATTTCTCTGCTGCAACTTCCCAAGGACTGGGAATTAATTGTTTCAAACCTAAGGATATCCTTTCGTTTTCTTTATCTACTCCTAAGACATAAACTTCTATTTCATCACCTTCAGAAACAACATCACGGGGATGACTCACTCTCCCCCAACCCATTTCTGATACATGAAGTAATCCATCTACTCCACCTAGATCAACAAAAGCTCCGAAATCAGTAATTCGTTGAACAACACCTTTACGAGTTTGTCCTTCGGCAATTTCCTGCCAGATTTTTTCTCTTTTTGCTTCTAATTCTTCATCAAGTACAGCTTTTCTGGAAAGAACAGCCTTACGGGCTTTTCTATCAAATTCAATAACTTTTAGTCTTAATTTTTGACCAATAAATTGTTCTAAATCTTCTACATATCCTCTGTCTACTAAAGAAGCTGGTACAAATCCTCTCATGCCAACATCAACAAGAATTCCACCTTTAACTACCTCAACTACTTCAGCTTCAATAATAGCCCCTTCATTAAAAGCAGTCTCAAGTTTATTCAGAGCTTCTTCTTGATCTGCTCTCCTTTTCGATAAAATCATATTTCCTTCGGAATTTTCGACTTTTAACACTAATACCTGAATATCATCTCCTACTTCTACCAATTCATTGGGGTCATTAATCTTACGGTATGATAATTCATTAACCGAGATAATACCTTCCGATTTACCCCCCACATCAACCAGGACTTCATCAGTATTTATTTGAACAACCTTACCGGTTAAAATATCCCCTGGTTTAATATCTTCAATTTTAGACATATCTTGCTCCAATTGTTTTTCCATTTCTGTCCCTTTACCTGCTCCTTGCATTTCTTCATTGTTTTTCATTTCTTCCATAGTTCTGACAACCTCCTCAATTATCCAATCTGGTGTTGAAGCACCTGCCGTTACTCCTACACTATCTATATCATAAAACCAATCATTTTGTAAATCTTCTGCTGTTTCAATATGCTTTGTGAGAGTACCAGTTTCATGACATAAAAGTGCTAATTTTTGAGTATTGGCACTATTTAAACCTCCAACGACAATCATCAAGTCTACTTTACTGGCTAATTCCAATGCAGATCTTTGCCGTTGTAAGGTTGCTGAACAAATTGTATTAAAAACGACTAAATGGGTAAATTTCACTTCTAAAAACCTGGAAACTTCCTTAAAAATATCAGGATTTTCTGTAGTTTGAGCCACCAGGCATAATTTTTCATTTTTTAAATTTAAATTTGATAGTTCTTCCAAATTCCGAAAAGCAATTCCTTTACCCATGGACCAACCCAAGATACCTTGAACTTCAGGATGTTCTTTATTACCCAGTATTAGTATTGTATATCCTTTATTAGCATATTCATAAGCAACTTGTTGAACTTTTTTAACATACGGGCAGGTACAGTCTATTATTTCCAGTTTATTTTTTCTTAGTTCATTATAAACATCTGGCGCAATACCATGGGTTCTAATTAAAACTTTATTTTCAATTATATCATTTAAATTTTCCCTAGAAATTATCCCTAAATTTTTCAAACGGCTAACCTCTTGGGGATTATGAATTAAAGGACCTAGACTTGCTAATGGACCTTGACCATTATTTATTAAATTTTCTCCCTCATTAATAGCTTTTTTTACTCCAAAACAAAATCCTGCATAGGGAGCTATTAAAATTTGCAAATAAATCAGCTCCTAATATTAACAAATTTATTTTATTATACCCAAAAAATTAATTTATTTTTTCGATATATTAAAACAAATATCCTTCTTTAAGGTGTTAATAAATCTTTAACTTTCTCATGTAATAATTCTGTTGCTTTCTCTAATTGTTCTCCCGATAATTTATTACCATAAATTTTATCTAAATATAAAGGCTCACCTATGTTTACTTGAATTTTGGCTGGAATTATAGAGGATAAAATCTTATTTGTACCTTTTATGCCTATTGGTATTATTGAGGCACTACCTTTTTGAGCAATTAAAGTAATACCAGGTTGAAAATCAAGAAGTTCTCCAGTTTTACTTCTTGTTCCTTCTGGAAAGATACATAAAACTTTTCCTTCTTTTAAAATTTTGATGGATTCTCTTATGGCATTTCTATCAGCAGCCCCTCTTTTTACAGGAAAAGTTCCAACTCTTCTAATTACACTCCCTACTAAAAATATTTTAAATAATTCTTCTTTTGCCATAAAATGAAGTTTCCTGGGTAAAAATACTCCTAAAATTACTGGGTCCCAAAAACTAAGATGATTACAAGCTAATAATACAGGATCTTGAATGGGTATTCTATCTATATTTTTTACTTCAACTTTTGCTAAGAAAAATAATATTAATCTAAAAAGATACTTTAAAAATTTATAAAGCATCATTTTCCTCCTCTGTTATTATTGACAAAATTTTATTCACCACTTCCTGTAATGATGAATTACTTGTATCAATAAAAATAGCATCTTTAGCTACTCTTAAAGGGGAAACATCCCTTTCAGTATCCAATTTATCCCTATTTATAATCTCATTTATTATATTAGCAGGATTTACTATGTATCCTTTACCTTCCATTTCCTTAGTTCTCCGCTTGGCCCTTTCTTCTAAAGAAGCAGTAAGAAAAAATTTATATTTGGCTTCAGGAAGAACTACTGTTCCGATATCTCTACCATCCATAATAACATTATTGATTTGACCCAATTCCTGCTGTTTCTTTACCATTATATCTCTAATTTCTGGAATTGATGCAACCCAGGATACTTTTTGGGATACTTCCGGTGATCTGATCAATTCCGTAACATCTAATCCATCACATATTATTCTTTGATTTTCTACTCCCTTACTATTATCAAAGAAAATGTTAGTGTTGTAAGCAATTTTAACTATATTAGGAATATCATTTAGGTCCAGATTATTTTTAATAATTTTATAAGTTAAGGCCCTGTACATTGCACCTGTATCTATATATATGTATCCAAGTTGTTTGGCTAACATTTTAGCCACAGAGCTTTTACCAGCACCGGCAGGGCCATCTATTGCAATTTTTACAGTTTGCTTCATTTCTTTGATCCCCTTAATTATAAACTTTATTAGATATCAAGAATTGGAATTAGAAATTTTATTTATTTCCTCCATTAAGATTTTAAAATTTTGAAATGTCAAAGATTGTTCTCCATCAGAATGTGCTTCACTGGGAACCGGATGTACTTCTATCATGAGCCCATCTGCACCAGCCGCTACCGCTGCTTTCGCCATAGGTTTAACTAATTTCCACTTTCCTGTACCATGGCTGGGATCAACCACTATTGGTAAATGGGATAATTCTTTAATTAATGGCACAGCAGCAAGATCAAGAGTGTTCCTGGTGTAAGTCTCAAAGGTTCTAATTCCTCTCTCACATAAAATTACTTTAGAATTTCCACCTGCAACTAAATATTCGGCAGCTAATAGCCATTCCTCCAATGTTGCTGAAATACCTCTTTTTAACATGACAGGCTTATCAATCTGAGCTAACTCTTTTAGTAATGAAAAGTTTTGCATATTACGGGAACCAATTTGTAAGATATCAGCATATTTATAAACTATATCTACCTGGTTTACATCCATTACTTCCGTTATTACAGGTAATTGGCTAATCTTACCGGCTTCAGCTAAATATTTTAAACCATTTTCACCTAGTCCCTGAAAAGAATAAGGAGATGTTCTAGGTTTAAAGGCGCCTCCTCTCAGAATAGTAGCCCCAACTTTTTTTACAGCTAAAGCTGTATTTATTATTTGTTCTCTACTTTCAACAGCACAGGGTCCAGCAATTACCTGTAATGATCCTGCACCAAAAGTGCAATTACCAACCTGAATAACAGAATTGCTTACTTTATATTCTCTACTAACCAGTTTAAAAGGTTTGGTTATAGGAATGACTTTTTCCACAAAATTCATTGCTGTTAAAGCTATAAAGTCAGCTAAATTACAATCATCTTTTATAGTAATAACAGTTTTTCCATCTATCTGGTAATACTGGGTTTCTAATTTTTGTTGAGCTAATTTATTTAATAAAAATTGAATTTGCTCATTACTACTACTTGGTGATAGTACAATTAGCAATATATGTTACACCACCTTAATTTTCGACCAAATTTCAATTATTAATGGCCAATAATTTAGTAGCTCCTCCCTATTTAATATTAGAGCCATTACTTCCTTATTATCCCGTAAACTTTCTTTGTTAATTTTACCGGTAATAATTTTTTCATCTTTTTGAATAAATACATTATATGAAGTAGTGGGTGAAAAAATTAAAGGACAACTATATTCTTCTTTATCAGGTAAATCAGACAATATTATTCCATTTAATTTACAAAAATAAATTAATTCTTCTATCTCATATTTCGGCAAAGAATTAAACTCACCAATAATTGTTAAACAAAAGGGTAGTTTTTCAATAATATTTCTAATAGTTTCAGCGTTTTTTTGCGTTATAGAAAAGACTAGCCCTTGAATAGGAAAATGGGAGAGATACTTAATATCTTCTAAACATATATCTTTAAGAAAAATTCTCATATTGTTCACCATCAAGCAATTGTTCTATGGGCCAGACCTATAGAAACTTCATCTAAATGTAACAAACCTATTCCTAAAAAAACAGCTACACTAATATGATCATTATGTCTGGCAATACCTAATTTTCCACCAACATTTAGGCCCACAGCTTTGGGCATAATCTGAGATAATGCTTCTCTGGTTGCACCTGCTACTGCCCCTTCTTCCGAATGGGTATCTTTTATAACTCCTTCTCTTTTTGCAGCAACAATGGCTCTTTCTACGATTTTTTTAACAGATGATAAATATTCTCCTCCACAATCTACTGCAGCAGTTTTAATTCCCATCTCTAAATAGTGTTGTTTAGCTTTTTGTTCTTCTTCTCTAGTCTCAGTTAATGACATCTTTATGGAAATACTAGCAATTTTTTTGCTACCGAAATTCATTTATTTCACTCCCAAAATAGCCTAGATTACCATTTTTAACTTAAAATAAGGCGCCGGGACAACAAGGCACCTTATTTGGATTATAGTATACTCTGGTAAATATTGCAACTAGTTCGGCTTTTCAACATCTATGGTTATTTTTTGCCCTTTATTAACATTTACGGTATGATTGGATACTTTAATATTACCTGTTGTTGTCACTTTAAATATTAAATTTAAAGAATAACTGGAGTTATCTATGGTAACCTTATCACCAACTTTAACACTTAAAGATTGTTGTAAATTAGTAAAATCAGCAATCAATTCATCATTAACATAAATTTTAGCTTTAGGTAGGCTAAATATATAAGGATTTAGCAGTCTTAACGTCAGGTTATTAATATCTAAAGCTAAATCACCAGCAGGATAAACTATGTTTTCTTCAATTCTTTCACCTTCTAATTTATCTATTAAACTTATTGCTATGGAAAGAGGCCTAGATAACAATAGAAATTGACAAAATATAACTAGAGTAAACAGAAAAATTACTAATTGAATTAATATTTTATTGCAAATATCAAATAAGTCCTTGTCTTTTAATGTCAAAGTAAACCTCCATAGTACGTATTTTACTATTTAGGTTTTCCAATAATCCAATTTGTTAATCTTACTAGCAGCATCACCTGCAACATAGCCGGTCGAAAAGGCTGCCTGTAAATTGTACCCTCCTGTTAAACCATCAATATCTAAGACTTCCCCAGCAAAATATAATCCTTCAACCAATTTTGATTCCATTGTTTGAGGGTTTACTTCTTTGACATCTACTCCTCCCGCAGTAACAATTGCTTCAGTTAGAGGCCTTGGCCTAGTCACTGTTAAATCAAAGCCTTTTAAAATATTTATTAAATTTTTTCTTTCCTCTTTAGTCATTTGGTGCATTGTTTTATCTGGTTCAATTCCCGAGAGTTTTATTATTACTGGAATAAGTTTTCTTGGTAGTAAATCACCAAGACTATTTTTAATGTATTTATTGCTAAATTTCTCAATTTCTCTTTGTAATCTATTGTCTAATTGTTCAAAAGTTAATGCAGGCTTTAAATCTATACTTAATATTAAATGTTTAGAATTTTTTTCCCAATAATCTACTGCCTTTCTACTAATAGTAAGTATTACTGGACCAGAAACACCAAAATGGGTAAATAACATTTCTCCAAAGCCTTCTGCTAATTTTTTAGCCCTTTCAGTTTTAAGTAATATTTTGACATTCCTTAAACTTAAACCTTGAAGTTCTTTTATCCAATCCTCATTAGTTTCCAAAGGAATTAAAGAAGCTCTAATAGGTATAATTTTATGCCCCAATTTTTGTGCCCACCGGTAACCGTCACCAGTGGAACCAGTTCCCGGAAAGGAAGCACCACCCGTTGCTATAATAACCTTCTCGCCCAAAATTTCTTTTCCATTATCTAAAATAATACCCGAGATTTTATTGTTTTTAGCAAGAATATCTTGAACACCAACCCCCTTTATAATAGTTACATTTTCTTGTTTTAAATATTTTTTAAAAGCTTCAACTATGTCTCTAGAGCTATCAGATAAGGGAAAAATTCTACCCCCCCGTTCTGTTTTTAATTTAACACCAAAATTATGGAGAAAATTGATTAAGTCAACATTGGAGAATGAAAAAAGGGAACTGTATAGAAATTTTCCATTTCCTGGGAAATTTTCGATTATCTCTTCTAGTTCACAGGAATTTGTAACATTGCAACGACCTTTACCGGAAATTAATATTTTTTTTCCTAAAATATTATTTTTTTCAATTAAAGTAACTAGGGCTCCATTTTCAGCAGCTTTACCGGCTGCCATCATTCCACTGGCCCCTCCCCCTACAACAATAACTTTTGGTTTATTATTTGACATTAATAAAACCCCTCGAGACTATATTTCTCACTAATTCTAAGTTTAGTATAACACTATTGGTTAAAAAAGATAATAGAAAAACCCTTTAAGGTCTGACATTTCAAACCTTAAAGGGACACAATTAAACAATTCTTTAATATCTTTAATTAGCTGGCTACCTTTTTATCCTCTGCTTCTTTGGCAGCATAAGATTTAGCCAAAATTTCCACTGTATAGTAAATGGGTAAATTTAAATCAAAACGGTTCATGCCATCAGTGATTTGCATAATACAAGAACCACAACCTGTAACTATAGCATCGGCACCTGTAGCTTTAATAGCTTCAGTTTTATGCTTATGGATATCCATTGACAAATCATAATGGGTCAAACTAAAGGATCCTGCACTACCACAGCAACGATCAGCGTTTTTCATTTCTACAAACTCTAATCCTGGGATTGCCTTTAAGATCTCCCGGGGAGAGTCTTTAACACCCATTCCTCTATTTAAGTGGCAGGGATCATGGTAAGTTACCTTCATGTTAACCGGTCCAAGTTTTACTTTATCTAAACCAATTTCTTTGACAATAAAATCGGAAATATCAATTATTTTAGCTGCAATAGCTTTGGCTTTTTCATAATATTCCGGGTCATCTTCTAGTAATTCTTGATAGTGGTGACCAAAAGTGCAGCCACATGATCCACAGGTAGTAATAATTGCATCCACATCAAGTTTACCAAAAATATCGACATGGGATTTGGCCATTTCTTTAGCAGTCTCAGCATCACCGTGGGCAATAATGGGCATACTGCAGCAATGTTGATCTTTGGGAATAACAATTTCCACATTATTCCTTTTAAGAATATTAACAACAGCTTTACCTGCGTCAACATAAAGATAATTCATTGTACATCCTGTAAAGAAAGCAACTTTTTTGACAGGATTATCAACTTTTACCACCTCAGGTAGTTGATCCCTTAAAGGGGTGGAAGCTAAAGGAGGTATAATTCTTTTTAAATCCAGGCCAAAGGGAAATCTAGGATAAGAACCATTTAAGGACTTATGTTTTTTAAAAACAAGGCCCTGGAATACACTTCCTGTTTTTAGTCCAAAGTTAAATAATCCAGGTCTTTTTAAAGTTCCAAAAATAAACTTTTTTAAAGGATGAAGACCTTTATTTTTAACAATAGCTGCCCTGGTACCTAAAATGATTTTATCCACTTTAACACCACAAGGACACTTGGCATTACATGCTTTACAGGTTAAACACAGGGCCAGTTTCTCAGCAAAACCATCAGTATATTTTAAGTCTCCTTTTAAAACTGCCTCAACCAGCTTAATTTTCCCCCTAGCAACAGTACCTTCTTTACGTTCTTCCAAATAGATGGGACATACTTCCTGGCAGTTACCGCATTTCATGCATTTGGCCAATTCAGCTTTTACAGTTTCAAGGGAGTCATACATGGTCATGATTAATTCCCCCCAAACATTTTACCGGGATTTAAAATATGATCAGGGTCAAGGGCATCCTTAATTTTCTGCATTACGGCTATCCCTTCTTGGCCAAACTCCCATTCCATATATTTAGCTTTAGCCATACCAATTCCATGCTCACCTGATAAAGTACCACCCAATTCAATAGCAACCTTAAAAATTTCATCAACAGCTTTGTGTACCCTTTCCATCTCTTCTTTATCTGATTCATCTGTCAAAATTGTTGGGTGGAGATTTCCATCTCCCGCATGTCCAAAAGTACCAATTTGTAGGTTATATTTTTTAGCAATATTTTTTAAAGCTTTAAGCATTTCTGGAATCTTACTCCGGGGAACAGTAGCATCTTCTAAAACAGTTGTTGGTTTCACCTGAGCTAAGGCAGGTAAAGCGGCACGACGGGCAGCAAAAATGCCATCCCTTTCAGCATCACTTTGAGCCAGTTTAATATCGACTGCTCCATTTTCTTTACAGATTTTTTGTACTGTATTAAATTCATTAACAACAACCTGTTCAATACTACCGTCAACTTCAAGGATTAAAACAGCTTCAGCATCAGTTGGCAGGCCAACTTTGGCATAATTTTCTACAGTACGAATTGTAACATTATCCATGATTTCCAATGTAGCCGGAATGACTTGATTACTAATGATATCAGCTATAGTTTTACCGGCTTTATCTAAGTTGTCGAAAATGGCTAACATACTTCTTCGATATTTAGGGGCAGGTATTAATTTTACTGTAATCTCAGTAATGATACCTAAAGTACCTTCAGCACCAGTAAACAATTTTGTTAAATCATAACCACTAACATTTTTAACTGTTTTACCGCCGGTACGAATTACATCACCATTAGCCATAACAACTTCCAGTCCCATTACATAATCCTTGGTTACACCATATTTTAATCCCCTTAATCCACCGGAACATTCACTAACAGATCCCCCCATGGTAGCAGTGGTTACAGTCCCGGGATCAGGTGGATAAATTAAACCATATGATGCAACAGCTTCATTTAACCTCTGGATTACCAAGCCCGGTTGTACCCTGGCGGTTAAATTTTCAGCATCAATTTCAACTATTTTATCTAACTTAAGCATTGATAATACAATTCCTTTTTTAATAGGAATTGTTCCCCCACTCAAATTAGTTCCAGAACCCCGGGTAATAAGAGGAATCTGATATTTATTGGCTAATTTAACAACAGCAACTACTTGTTCCTTGGTATCAGGAGTGACCACAACATCTGGTTCCTGACTAGGCATATCTGCTGTAGCATCAAATGAATAAGTTATCATATCTTCTTTAGAAGTAAGAACATTTTCTTTACCTAAAATTTTTATTAATTCATTTAAAACTTCCTGGGAAAGCATCTTATCTCCCTCCTTAAAACAATTCAGAATAATTAAGAATAATCTAAACAAATCCCCATATACGAGAAGGGGAGAATATTAATTCCCCCCCCCTAGTTCAATTAAATTTTAACTGATTTATTTTTATTATCTGACACTTACTTAAATCGGGAATGGATTAAATCCACTGTAAATGAATACAGCGATTATTGTTGCTACAGCAATACCATAGATGAAACATGGAATTGCATTTCTACGAATAAGTTTACCTTCAACTCCTATGGTACCAACAGTAGCACAGGCAGCAACAACGTTGTTTACACAAATCATGTTACCAACGGCTCCGCCGATAACTTGTAGGGCAACAATTAATACTTGTGGCATACCTAAAATTGTTGCAGTTTCAAATTGGAAGGAAGCAAATAAAATATTGGAAACGGTGTTAGAACCGGACATAAATGCTCCCAGTACACCGATGAATGGTGCAAAGAATGGGAACGCACTTCCTGCTATACCGGCCGCTGCTTTCGCCATAGCAGTCATCATACTATCTAAGCCACCGGCATTAACACCGGAGTTAAGCATTAACTGTACCATAGCAACGCCGGCAAATAAAGCAATGGCAGCACCGGTAATTTGCTTAAAGGTATTACCCCAGGCAGTTTTTACCTGTTCTCCACTCATACCATGAATTGCATGAGTAATTAATGCAACAAGAATAAATGGTATTGTTCCTGGTAAATAAGCCCATGCTAAACCATAGTTCAAACCTTCAATACCCATAATATTAGGAATAACAATTTTTTGAGCAGCTAATAAAGGTTTTAATCCTAAGGAAGGAATACGGGTTACAACCAGGATTAAAGCGATTAAAGCATATGGGGCCAGGCTTTGAGAAGAGGCATTTTAGCTTCTCCAACATCACCTGTATCAACAACGGATTTCCAATCTTCTTCCCATTCGGATTGTTGCGGGAAATCCCAGGGAGTTTTAGGGGTCAAGAAGTTATTTTTAGCAGCCCAGAGAACAATGGGTAATCCGATAAATGCGCCGACCAGGGATGGAAACTCAGGGCCCAAGGTCCAAGCGGTAATTGAATATGGTACGGTGAAAGCCAAACCTGCAAAAATTGCAAAGGGAGCAGCAGCTAAACCACCGGCAATAGATTTTTCTTTACCAAAGAATTTGGTTAGCATACAGAGACCTAATAAAGGTACAAAGATACCAACCAGGGCATGGGGTATAGATACCCATTTTGCTAATACTAATTTAAAGCTTTCTGCACCAGCAGCGTCTAAACCTGCATTTTTCAAGTTACCGGCCAATGTACTCATGGCACCAAAAATAGGTGTACCAACAGCACCATAGGATACTGGTGTACTGTTAAATATTAAAGCAACCATGGCCGCAGCTAATGGTGGAAAACCAAGACCTACCAGTAGTGGACCAGCCAGTGCAGCAGGGGTACCAAAACCGGCAGCACCTTCAATAAATGCACCAAACATCCAACCAACTATAATGGCCTGGATACGGCGGTCCTTGGTAATACCCATGAAACCATTATTGATAGTAGCCATAGCACCGGATTGTTTTAGGGTATTAAGAATTAAGATTGCACCAAAAATAATTATGAGAACATCAAGAGCTTTAAATACACCGAATAAAGAATAACCTATAATATGTTGGAAGTCCATTTGCCAAACAGTAAGAGCAATTACTGCAGATAATAACCAGGAAATAGGTAAAGCTCTTTTAGCAGGCCAGTTAAAAGAAGCCATTAAAACAATTGTCACCAGAATTGGCAAAAACGCCATAAAAGCATACATAAAACGAATACCTCCTCACTAAATAAATAAATTTTTTTCTCTCTTTCTTTTCTTTATTTTTTTAACTACCCTCCTTTTGTTGGTATTTTGTTCTACATTATAAAATTTTAGCTATTTTTTGAAAAATTCCTTCTTTTTTTTGAATTTTTTTAAATAATTTTATTTATAAAATAATAAAAATAATTTATAATTTAACGATTGATTTTCTAGATACAATTTATAAAATTTAATTCTAAATTATAACTTTTATTTTTTTTAATATTCTTTTTAACTTATAAAAATTTCCATTAAAAAAATTTATTTTTTGGATAAACTAATAAAAAGTTATTTTTGGAGGCTACATTATGAAGCAAACTATTGTGGGGGTTTTTAATTCAGAACAGCAGGCAGAACTGGCTCTAAAGGAGATAAGTTTTGATCGTTTGGCTAATGAAGAAATATCAATTCTAAAAATCAAACAACAATTTGAGAAGGAAAATGATGATATTGCACCAAATTCGCTAACTAGTACTAAACCTTTTAAAAATTTACAAGGTTTTACTATTCAGGGAGCCAATTTTGAAATTACAGATTTAGGAGAAACTTTCATAGCAGGACCTTTGGCTGACCGAATTAAAAATAGTACTGCGCAAAACTTAACTGCAGCACTAATCAGTTATGGTGTCACTAAAGAAGAAGCAAAGGAGTATGAGAATCTGGCCAAAAAGGGCAAAACCCTTTTAGTAATCGAAACCAATTCTGTCAAAGCTAGTAATGTAGTCAATATTATGAGTGAATATGGTGGTAAGTCAGTTAATAGATGGAATAAAAATTTAAATCATAGTTTAAAAGTATTTAAATCACCTTAATCCAATACTTTTGCGCAACTGTTTTACTTCTTCACTGGTCAACAAACGATAGCTTCCCTTGGGAAGCTTTCCTAATTTTATAGGACCTACTTGAACCCTTTTTAGATTTAATACAGGATGATTTACAGCTTTACACATCCTTCTGACCTGTCTATTTCTACCTTCATAAATAGTTACCTCTAATAAAGTACTATTTTTCATTAATTTTAAGATTTTTACCCGGGCTGGTTCTGTTAACCCATCTCCTAATTCAATACCATTTCTTAACTGCTCTAAAGCTTTGTTATCTGGATGACCTTTAACAAGAACCTCATAAACTTTATTTATTTTATACTTAGGGTGGGTTAGACGAAAGGCTAGTTGTCCATCATTGGTTAAAATTAATAAACCCTCTGTTTCATAATCTAAACGACCAACAGGATAAACCCTCTGATTAATGTCTTTTAATAAATCAATAACTGTTGGCCTACCTTGGGGATCTTTAACAGTAGTTACATAACCGTCAGGTTTGTTTAATAAAATATATATATTTTGTTCCTCTTTTTCAATTGGTTTATTATTTACTTCAATACGATCAACATCTGGATCAACTTTTGTACCTAGCTTGGTCACTACCTTACCATTAATCTTCACCTTTCCTTGTAAAATTAATTCTTCACAACTTCGTCTAGAACCTATACCAGCATGGGCCAAAAATTTTTGCAACCTTTCCAAAAATATTCCTCCTAAAATTTTAGCAATCTTAGTAAATCTCTATAATTGGTATTTTAACATATTTTAACCAAACATTTTATTTACTATATAAACTGAAGCTACAAAAGATGTAAAATCCGCAATTAGCCCTACCCATAAGGCATGCCGATATCTACTAATACCTACTGACCCAAAATACACAGTTAAAACGAAAAAGGTTGTATCAGAACTACCCTGCATGGTAGAAGCCATTCGCCCTATTAAAGAATCGGGCCCAAAAGTATTTATTAATTCTGTAGCAATACCCAGTGCTCCTCCTCCTGATAAAGGTCGCATTATGGCCAGAGGTAAAATTTCACCGGGAATACCAAATAATTTGATTACCGGGCTCAAAGCTCCTACCATAATATTCATTGCTCCGGAATTTCTAAAAATGCCAATGGCCACCAACATAGCAACCAAATACGGAATAAGCTTAATGGCTATTTTAAACCCTTCTTCAGCCCCTTCTATAAACTCTTCGTATACTTTAACACCTTTGAAATAAGCAAAAGTAGGAATAAATAATACTAAAAAGGGGATAGTCCATTTTGATAATATTCCAATTACCTGTTCTAACATAAAACTCAACCCTTTCTAGTAAATAATCTAAATAAGTTATCTGCAGTCAGGGCAATTATCATGCCAATTAAAGTGGCAAACAAGGTAGTACCAACAATTTCCGTAGGATTTAAAGATCCTGCAGCTACTCTTACTCCGATAATAGTTGCTGGAACTATAACAATACAGGATGTATTTATAGCTAAAAATGTTATCATAGCATCACTGGCAGTATCGGAATTTTTATTTAATGTTTGTAGTTCTTGCATTGCTTTTAATCCAAAAGGAGTTGCTGCATTTCCCAGACCCAGAATATTGGCACTAATATTTAATAAAATTGCACCCATGGCCGGATGATTTTCCGGTACACTAGGAAACAAAAATCTGGTAAAAGGCCTGATGATTTTGGCTAAAATATCAACCAAACCTGCAGCTTCTCCTAAACGCATAATGCCTAACCAAAAAGTCATTAAGCCTATTAAATCAAATGAATATTTCACAGCTAAATTTGCTGCTTGTAAAACTGTATCGGTTATAATTTCAGGCTGACCATTTATAGCAGCAACTAATATTCCAATAACAATCAATGCCAACCAGATTAAATTAATCATAAGTATCCACTCCAAATATACTGCATCTTTTAGATACCTATGAAAACTTATTACCTTGTAGAACAAGAAAAAATATGACTTTTAAAGTAAGCAAAGAAAAAATCTGATCCCTGATAAGATCAGATTTTTATCTTAATGATTTTCTTTTGCTCCGGCAAACTCATTGGTAATCTGAGATTTTTCCGTTGAATTATTATGGTTATTCTTTCTACTAAAAATTCCTTGGATTTGATTAACAAGATTTGGTGCTTGATCTATTAACCTGTCCACCATGGCATTTCCTTCAACTGAAAGAAACCGGACTTCTTCTCGGGATACTACTAAAAAACCTACCGGTTGTACCGAAACCCCTGCTCCCGAGCCACCTCCAAAAGGTAAAGATTGTTTTTGTTCCTGGTTTTTTCCTCCCCCTGCAGTTTCGAATTCACCACCCCCGGCAGCAAATCCACATACTACCCGGGAAACAGGAATAATTACTGTGCCATCTGCAGCTTCAACTGCATCACCTACAACTGTATTGACATCTACCATTTGTTTAATACTTTCCATTGCAGTTTTCATTAATCCTTCAATAGGATGGTTACTACTCATTTAGTTACCCCCTTTTCATTAATATTAAGAAGTCACACCTTTTATAAGATGATAGCTTACACGTACAAAACGAATAGTATGTATCAAGACAATAATAATATGGCCTAAGGGGAAAGCAATTATACAATCGTATTCTAAATGTAGTTTAGAATTATTATTAAAATCTGGAACAATCTGTATTTTTGGAGTTTCCGGTTTTAAAACCACCCATTTTGATAATTGGGATAATAAAAAGCTATATACTGCCCAGAGTGAACCAATGGTCATTCCTGTTTTAGCTGCATCTACTAAGCCTACTTCTGTATAAATATTTAATTTCTTGCATTTAATAGGTTTTAATATTTTAGAAGTTAATTTTAACGAATGGAATATAATTTGTAGGACCCTGGGTAACCAGATGTTTATTCTTCTGAAAATAATCTTCCAATTTTTTTCCGGTAATTTATCAGCTTTCATAGATTTCTCAAAATTTTTCGGGGTATATTTTTTTCGCGCCATTAATGAAAGAATTTTTGCCAGGGGAGTGGAAAATACTTTATTTAAAGTAATAAATAAAATTTTAACTTGTATTTTAATCTTGTCTTCATTATTTGCCCTGCGGTAATTAATATGAATTTGCGTGGGTAATAAAGCCATGATAAGAAATATTATAAGAATCAAAAGGATATATACGGCCATATTATTTCACCCCTTATACATCCTAATTTTGGCAAAAAATACATTGGATATACTAATAAAATTTTAAAAAAAAAAAAAACGGGGCTTCCCGTTTTCAGTGAAAAAAGTGAAAGAGTATATAAAAATCATGTATATATTCTGAATTAAATGGTATTTATTCTTCTTGATGTTTTAAGTTTTCTAAAGAAGGTAATTGAGAAAGATCTTTTAAACCGAAGTATTTTAAAAAATCTTTGGTGGTACCGTAAACTATGGGACGTCCTGGTCCTTCTTTTCTACCTAATTCTTCTATTAAATTTTTTTCTACTAGTGTATTAACAATTTTATCTACTTTTACTCCCCGAATTAACTCAATTTCACTCCTAGTGATAGGCTGCTTATAGGCAATTATGGCCAGGGTTTCTAATGCAGCATGGGAAAGGGTACTTAATTGGGGTTTAAATAACTTCTGTATGTATAGATCATATTCAGGTTTGGTGACAAATAAAAATCCTTCGGCAACTTCTATTAAGTGGAATCCATGATAATTTTTAGTATATTCTGCTTGTAAGTCCTCCACGATTCTTTGGGTAATATCAGGGTTAATATTAATTATTTCACTAAGTTGTTTTATTGATAAAGGTTCATTACTGACAAATAATAAACTTTCAACAATTGCCTTAGTTTCGTCTAAGAACAACAAACACACTCTCTCCTTATTCTTCATCATCTCTTATAAAAATAACTATCCTGCCAAAAGAGCCACTTTGCATAAATCGAATTCTATTAAGCTTTATCAATTCCAGGAGAGCTAGAAAAGTAACAATAATCCTTAACCGACTGGTGCCCAATGGAAATAAGTCAGTAAAAACTAAGCCTTTTTTACTAACAGATAAGGCCTCCATTATATTTACCATACACTCCCGAATTGAGATTTTTTCCCTGGATATTTCATAAATTGGTTCAGGTTCACTTGCTTTTTCCAGAATTACTTTAAATGTTTGAAATAAATCATGAACTGTAAGATTTTCTACAGGATTACCAGGTCCAAATTTTTTAATTATTTGGGCCTCGTCAAAATTCCTGGTAAATACTTTAGTCATTTCTTTTTCTCTAGTCCGTAATATACTTGCTGCTTCTTTATATTGTTTATATTCTATTAGCCTGATAACTAACTCCTCACGGGGATCTTCTCCTTCATCTTCATCAATAACCTTTACAGGTTTAGGTAATAACATTTTGGCTTTAATAGCTAATAAAGTAGCTGCCATAACCAAAAATTCGCTAGCAAAATCCAGGTCAAGGAATTTGGCCTCATTTATATATGTTAAATATTGATCCGTAATTTTAGCAATAGGTATATCATAAATATCAATCTCATTTTTTTCGATTAAATGTAATAATAAATCCAATGGTCCTTCGAAATTTTCTAATCTCACCCGATACTTATCCTGCACCATTAATAACACCCGTCACTGTTACTTAAAATTGTTCCCATATCACTTCTGCTTTTTTCCATTCTATCCTCCTAAAAAACTAAAAATGAAGCCAGCCCCCAAACTATGGAAAGTAAAATTTCTGCTATGGGCAAAATTATATATCTTGTAAAACCGGTAATAATTAAAAGCATTAGAATTAACGGACCATAGCCTTCTAAAGAATAGATAATATGCAAACTGGATCTGGGTAATAAACCTGCTAATATTTTAGAACCATCTAAAGGAGGAACAGGTAATAGGTTAAAAGCTGCTAAATAAATGTTAATCAAAACTATATAACTTAAAAAAACTGGAACTAATCCCCCAAAAGTCCTAAAAGTGTTAAATAATAAAGCCCCAATAAATGCAACCAGGATATTGGCCAGTGGTCCGGCCAAAGCTACATACATCATACCCTGTCTACGGTTAACTTTAAAGTAATAAGGATTAACTTCTACCGGCTTAGCCCAACCAAATCCAGCTACCAGTAATAATAATGCTCCCAAGGGATCTAAATGATTAATAGGATTTAGAGTTAAACGTCCTTGTATTTTAGGAGTTGGGTCACCCAAACGATATGCAATCCAGCCATGAGCCAATTCATGAAAAGTTATGGCTATTAAAACTACCGGTACTAAAACCAGTAGTTTTTCAATAGTAAAATTACTCAGCATAATTATCCCTCATTTCCAAAAGCCAATTTAATGCTTCTTCCCGGGTATTTATTCTACCTTCTAAAACTTCCTGTTCCAAATTATTAAGTATCTTACCGATTATAGGACCGGGGCGAAAACCGTACTTTAAAAGGTCTCTCCCGGTAATGGGAAGATAAACCCCCTGCCGAGCTTTTTTTATCTCTTTAATCAGAAATTCTCTTTTCTCACCCAAAAGACTCAAGAGGAATGTTTCCACTTCTTCAGGAACATTATACATTAAACGATGTAATTGGATAAATGAAAAATTTATATTTTCTTGAATTAACCTTTTAATAACTTTTCTATTTTCCACCATCCATTCCAAGCATAATTTTTCTTTTTTACTAAAGTCAAAAGGTACCTCAAAAATATAATCAATCTTTGGTGAGCATTGCCAGTAAATTAACATTAAAAGAATCAGCCAGGTTTCTATTTCTTTTCTATTTCTACACCATGTTTTTATAAAACCTATAGATTTAGGATTTAGGTAGTTTAATTTAATTCCGGGAAAAACATAGGGAGTAACTCCCCAGGCATCTACTAGGTGTAATATTTGTAAAGTATTATCTTCCTTTACTATTTTTTTGTATTCATTTTTCAAACGAGTTCCTGATATTCTATTAATGTATTTTATTGACTTTGTCAATGTTTTTTCTGTATTTTCTTCTAAATTAAATTTAAGCCTGGTTAAAAGTCTAGCAGCCCTCAATATTCTGGTGGGGTCTTCTCTAAAACTCTCATTATGTAAAACTTTTATTAAACCCTTATCTAGATCATTTAGCCCATTAAAAGGGTCAATAATCATTTCTTTATCCTGATTATTGAGTTTAATCGCCAGTGAATTTATCGAAAAATCTCTACGTTTCAAGTCATCATAAATATTACCTGGCTCGACAATAGGTAAAGAACCATAATTGAGATATATTTCCTTTCGAGTAGTTGTTATGTCTAAAACAAAAAAAGAAGGTAACGTTATGGTAGCACTTAAAAAACGTTCATAAGTTCGAATATCCCCACCTAAAACCGGATTGAGAAAATTAGCAAATTCCTGGGCATTTCCTTCAATTGCAATATCTAGATCATAGTTTGTTTTATTTAAATACAAATCTCTAACTGTACCACCTACCAAGTAGGTATTTACTCCCATTTGGTTAGCCGCCTTAATCACTTTTTGTAATATTTTTTTTCCCTCAAAACCAAGTTTATTAGTCAACAATTAGAATCACATTCCCAATAAATTCCTTTATTAATTAAAAATATTATAACACAAGAACAAAAGCATATCATACTTTTTCAGGATAGATAAAAAAACAAAGTCACTTTCAGTGACCTTGTTTCCTTAATACTTTTTGATTCTACTAGTATTTTAGCCGGCATTTTCTATAGCATCGGTCCATTTGTTACATTTATCCCCCCAGCGAGCCTTGAGGTTCCCATCAATATATAGTTCAATTACTTCACATATATTAGGACAACCCTGGCATTCAAAAGATAAAGTGGTAAAATCAGATTTAACCAGGTCAAAACCTTTAAAATTAGTTTCATTTTTACCGGAAACAGCTTCTTTAGCTAATATTGCAGCTCCTATGGCTCCCATCACATTAAACCATTGAGGAACTATTATTTTTTCTCCCAATGCCTCCTCAAATGCAATTTTAATACCAGGGTTAGCTGCCACTCCCCCCTGAAATATTATCGGAGCTTTAATATCCTTACCTTTACCTACATTATTTAAATAATTTCTAACCAGAGCCTGACAAAGCCCTGCTACTATATCAGAAATACTATGGCCCAATTGTTGCTTATGGATCATATCACTTTCAGCAAATACCGAACACCTACCAGCGATTCTAACCGGATTTTTGGTTTTTAAGGCTAGTTTAGAAAACTCTTCAATTGTTAATCCTAACCTGGCAGCTTGTTGGTCTAGAAAAGAACCAGTACCGGCAGCACAAACTGTATTCATTGCAAAATCTGAAACAATCCCATTTTCTAAAATAATTATTTTAGAATCCTGTCCACCTATTTCCAAAACTGAATGTACATCAGGAATTTGATCAGCAGCCGCAACGGCATGGGCTGTAATTTCATTTTTTACAACATCTGCACCAACAATTAGTGCTGCTAGCTTTCTTCCACTTCCCGTTGTTCCTACTCCTTTGACTTTTGTTTCCCTGGGAATTAAAGTATATAATTTTAATAATCCATTTTGCAGTGTTTCAATAGGTCTTCCTAGAGTTCGAAGATATAAAGCTTGTTTAACATTATGTGTTTCATCAATTAAAACTATATTTGTACTTACAGAACCAACATCAATACCCAAAAATACATTCACTTGGCTATCCTCCTTTGGTTTTCCAGTTGTCTTCTAATTAAATCGATAAAAGCCTCCAAGCGGGTAACTAACCCGGCTTTTCCCGATTGTTCATCTACATATATTGTTAAAATGGGTATATTACATTCTTCCCTAACCTTTGGCAAAATACTATGGGCAACTATTTCGGGCATACAAGTTAAAGGTGCAATCTGAATTAGCCCGTGAAATCCTTCCTGGGAAAAACCAACGGCATACCCTATAGTTTCCCGGCCATGACCACCCACAAAATAATTCAGATAAGGTTTGGCTAATTGAACAAAAGGTTTTACTTTTTCCCTTTTGGAATAATTCATTAGCAGGTGACTATTAATCCATTCACTTAAATACAATGATCTAGTTACCTCAACTCCCAATTTTCCAAGTTCTTTTTCAATCTCCAGATTAACAAAAGGCTCTAAAAGGGTGTAGATTTCACCAATTAAGCCTATTTTAATTATCCTAAGATCATCGTTAACAGGAACTTGTTCCAACTTTAATAACCCTAGTCCAGTAGCTTCCTGTAGTGAAATATAACTTTGGGCATTATCAATTGTATTTAAAACATGTTTATAAATTATATCTACAGTACCTATTCTTTTTTCCCTTGGTCGCAAATACTGTACCTTCCGTTCCACTAAATCAATAGCACAAGCTTTTTGATAACTAAACTTTATAGCTTCAATTACTTTCCTCCAGGAGTTGGTACCAATTATTTTTTTCAAGCGCATAATAAATTGTCCCAAATGCTTATCCGGCGGTTCAAGGACAAGGGTATCATACTCATAACCTAGTTCATGTAAAATTTCTTTTTCAACCTGTGCATATAATCCAAAGCGGCAAGGACCTACTCCTCCAGCCATAATTATTGTATCAGCACCCAATTGGCGAGCTTCAATTAAGTTACCTAAATTTATTTTTAAAGGTAAACAGGCAAACTCAGGTGCATACTTTACTCCTAAATTTAAAGTTTTTTGACTGGAAAAAGGAGGTATAACTACATCTAAATCTAAATATTCCAGCAATCCTTTAACAACTATATACATGTTACCCATATGGGGAAACGTTAATATCAAAAATTACCCCACCCTTCTTTTTAATAAATCATAGAAGGCTTCAATTCTGGTATTTATACCAGCCTCACCAGTATGTTCGTCAATAGTTAAGTTTAAAATAGGCTTATTATTTTTTGTTTTTAAATGATGATAGATCATACTACTGGTCATTGCATCGGGGCCACAACCAAAAGAACTTATATTAATAAAACCGGAAATTTCTGCCTGTTTACTAAAATAAAAAGCAGAACCCAATAAATTTTTAGCGAAATTCCAGAATATCCTTTTAGGCAAAATACTTACTTCTTTATTAACCATTTTTGGGTGTATCATCTCACTTGTAAAAACACTGACATTTAATTTCGCAAGTTTTTCCAATAAATTCATGCTTAAATACCCATCGTAAAGAATATATTCATGCCCTATTACAGCAATATTTAATCTTCCCGGATCTTTATCTAAATGGGTAATTTTAAACTCCCTAGGAATTGATTTATTTAACCAAACCTGGTTAAACTTTTTAAAATCACTAACCCCTTTAAACCAGGACATTGCAATTTTGCCAGGATTTTTAGAAAAAATATTTCCCACTTCCCAAATAATTTTCCATAGATTATTATCCCTTTTAGTTAAATCGATTGTTGGTCCAATAACCTCAGGCAAATTATCTATGTTAGTAACAAGCATATCAGGAATTCCCATAAATTTTGGACATGAAAATTCCTTTTTTTCTACACTGACCAGTCGAGGAGCAAATATA
Source organism: Clostridia bacterium (assembly GCA_030154225.1). Taxonomy (GTDB): domain Bacteria; phylum Bacillota; class Peptococcia; order Peptococcales; family BICA1-8; genus JASKKI01. Next base: position 38,400 of record JASKKI010000006.1, read on the forward strand.
TAATCAACTTTATCCTTTAAATAGTTAATATGTCCAAAATAAACCTTAACAGGTAAGCAAGCTTCATCAACTACATATTTAGCACCTTGATCTAAAATGGCTCTATTTGTAGGTGGTGAAAAAATAACTTTTGCCCCTAAATTTTCAAAAAAAGTTTTCCAAAGTGAAAAATATTTATAATAATTTAAAGCTCGGGGTATACCTATTCGTAGCATAATTTTCCTCCGTTTTATAAAATTTAGCACATTAAAGATTTTTAACAATTTATAGTTTTTTTATACCCTTCAAGAACAAAATCACTTAATTAGAAAAACCGGCTAAGCCGGTTTTTAATGTCAATTTACTCTTTTTTTCTTTTCCATTTGAGTTTCGGTTTTCGGGCGGGAGCAGGTATCGTCCCACCTTTTTGCCTTGTTTTATCAATTGGCTTTAAAATACCAGGACGAATATTTTGAATAGGTACCGGAGATCTAACTAAAATTGATTTGAAACCACGCCAATCAAAGGGTATTAATGGCCATAAATAGGGAACACCAAATGATTTCATAAAAGCTAAAAATAATAAGACTACTAATATTCCACCTATAAAGCCTATTAGACCTAAGCTAGCTACAGAAAGTAAAAGAAAATATCGTATATATCTATTAGCTAATCCAAGTTCAAAACTGGGAGTAGCAAAAGTTCCCACAGCTGCTAGTGCACCATATAAAATTACTTCTGGAACAAATAGACCAATATTAATAGCAACCTCACCAATGAAAAAAGCAGCAATTAAACCTAAAGCAGTAGCTAATGGTGACGGTGTATGTATAGCCGCCATCCTAATTAAATCTATACCTATTTCTGCCAACAGGATTTGTATAAGTAAAGGTACATTTCCTTTTTTTTCTGGTCCTATATATTTAAGTCCTTCTGGTAAAAGCTCTGGCTGTACTGAAACTAAATACCAAAGGGGCAAAATAAACAAAGAGGAAATTATGCCAAAAAACCGCACCCATCTAAGATAAGCACCAATACTAGGGCTTTGCCTGTATTCTTCGGCATGCTGTACATGGTGAAAATAGGTAGTAGGTAATATAATAATGCTGGGAGAAGTATCAACTATTAACAAGATATGACCTTCCAATAAATGCACCGCTGCAACATCAGGTCTTTCTGTATATCTAACCTTTGGAAATGGATTCCAATAATTGCCAGGCATTATTAACTCTTCTATAGATTTTTCAGCCATAGGTAAACCATCAATATTAATTGATTGTAACTTATCTTTAATTGTGGAAATTAGTTCGGGATTAGCGACATCCTCAATATAACTGATAATAACATCTGTTCTGGACCTTCGCCCAACTTGTACCAGTTCCATCCTCAATCTAGGATCCCTTATTCTTCTTCTAATTAGGGCTGAATTAAAGACTAGGGTTTCAACAAAACCATCCCTGGAACCCCGACTTACCCGTTCAATGTCTGGTTCTTCAGGGCCTCTGGCAGGATATTCCCTGGCATCAATAATGATTCCCTGATCTACCCCATCTATTATCAAAACAATAGTCCCGGATAAAACGGAAGTTATAATTTTATCTAACTGATCCGTTTTATCTGTTTCAATATAATTAATAAATTTTGTAGTTAATTTTTCTAAAGGGTCGACTGCTAAATCTTCATTTTCTACCCTGGCTAGGGTTTTCATAATCCAGAGCATAATATCGTCTTTAGCAAATCCATCCACAAAATATAATGCTGCTTTTTTTCCTGCAATAGTAATATCCCTTCGAATTACATCGTAGCTTTTACCTATACCTAATTCTCGGTCTAAAATTAAAATATTTTCATCAATTTTTTTATTAACTTTGACACTTTGTATTCCATCTAGTTGGCTCATTTTTTAAGCCTCCTCGGGAAATAATGTATTGTAAGGCTTTAGTGGTAATTCTAGCTCCATTATGGTAGTCATCCTTGCCATCCATTTTGCCAATATCACCAATACCGATAATTATGGGAATATCCAATTCATTGAGAATATCTACTGTATCTCCTAAAATCTTTTTGGTATACCAACAGGGTCTACCTGTTTTATCAACAGGTGCTTTGATTATTTTCCCATCCCTGGTTATTGAATAATCACACTTAACTCCTTCCGCATTTGTGTTAGAGGCAACTGCTAAAACCCCAATTACTTCAATATCATGATGTTTCGCCACAATTTCTAAAGCTGTTTCTCCATTTCCTTTACGGGGAGATCCTCGATCATCAAACATTACAACTACAGGGTCATGTTCGGCTTGTTTAATAAGTTCTACAATTTTTTCACCTTTCAATGGAGTAGGATTACCTCCGGAAGCAGATATAGTACGAGCATTAATGTTTTTGGCAGCTGTTTCTATTGTCTGCTGAGCAATAGTATCACCATCTGTAACTAATATTACTTTACGCGGCATAATGAGTTATCCTTTCGGATTGAAAATTGTCGCCATAGAAAATCCTAATACAATGGCTGCAACTATTCCTACAGAAGTTGCTTCCAATCCTCCACCAATTGCACCAAGTAGTCCTTTGGTTTTTACCCCTTCGATTGCACCTTGAGCCAAAGAATGACCAAATCCAGAAAGGGGAATGGTCGCTCCTGCCCCACCTAATTTAACTAGTGGTTCATAGTAACCTAAAGCACTTATTACTGCGCCGGTAGTTACATATCCAACTAAAATATGGGCGGGGGTAATAACAAAAGGAGTTAAATCCATGATTAATTGTCCTATGACACAAATAATACCCCCAATAAAAAATGCATTAAATATATTTTCTAACATAATTTAGCCTCCTCGTATAATATGTTTAGTCCCTCTTTAAATAAATAATTTCCAGTTTTAAAAAAACAGAGGCTCACCGTCAAGGGCGGGCACCTATCACCCGCAGATAGTTCCTTCTGGCAACCTATACTGGAAGACAGTAGCTTCCAGGTAGCCCATGCCGGAGTACTTGCTGGACTAACTTTTACCCTGAATAACAACCCCATGGGCAATACAAGGAATAGTTTCTCCTTGTTGAGTACTGGTTGGACTTAATAAAGCCCCTGTAGCAACAAGAAAAATATTTTTTAAGTTTCCTTTTAACATTTGCGGTAATAAATAACCTGCTAGAACACTTGCTGAGCAACCACAACCACTTCCCCCGGCATGGACATCTTGACCGGGATCATAAATTAAAACTCCACAATCAGAATAATTAAATGAAATATCAAATCCCTTTTGTAAAACCAGTTCTTCACATAATACTCTCCCAATATTCCCTAAATCCCCAGTAATTATCAAATCAAAATCTTTAGGATTTTTCCCAGTATCTTGAAAATATCTGATGATGGTATCAGCTGCAGCAGGGGCCATAGCCGAACCCATATCCGTGGCATTAGCTTGTCCCATATCAATAACTTTTCCCAAGATTCCCTGCGTTATAATTAAATCATTTTTTTCGGAATTTGCTTCCAGAATATACGCACCACTTCCGGTAACTGTCCATTGGGCAGTCATTGTTCTCTGAACACCAAGTTCTGTAGGAAATCTTAATTGTCTCTCTGCTGCATCATGATGACTGGAACAAGCTACACCAACCCTATTGGCAAAACCACCATCTATAAGTATTGAGCCTAATACTAATCCTTCAACCAGTGTTGAACATGCTCCATAAATACCTATATAAGGTACACCCAAAGACCTAGCCGTAAAGTTTGATGACATAATTTGATTTAATAAATCACCTGCTAAAAAATAATCTAAATCTTGTAGTAGCAGGTTTTTTTTAGCCAGGGCAATTTCCAGACTGTGTTCTAGCATTTTTTGCTCTGTTTTTTCCCAGGACTTTTCTCCATCTAAATTATTTTCCAGAATATAATCAAATCCAGTACCTAAAGGGCCTTGTCCTTCTTTAGGGCCAACAATAGAAGCAAAAGAAACAACGGAAATTGGGTTTAAAAAATTAATTGTTTGTTTGCCTATTTTTTTATTCTGCATCATTTCCTCATCCTTACTTAATAATATAAAATATTAAACCGATAATTACAGATATCAAACTGCCATAAAGAATTACAGGCCCTGCGATAGTAAATACTTTTGCTCCCACACCATATACATATCCCTCTCTTTTAAATTCTATAGCAGGTGATACAATAGAATTAGCAAACCCTGTAATGGGAACCATAGAACCTGCTCCTCCAAAACGGCCAATCTCATCATAAATTCCTAAACCTGTTAGTAAAGCTCCTATAAATACCATTACTGTTGCAGCTGCTACAGAAGCTTCTTTGTTGGAAATTCCATTTAAAGTAAATATATTAATTATAATTTGGCCTATAGAACAAATAACTCCGCCGACAAAAAATGCAGCTAAAGAATTTTTTAAAACCGGAATTGGAGGAGCACTTTTTTGAACTATACGACCATAGCGTATTTGATTATATTTTTTTAAAATATTTTGCTGTTCAATTAATGATGCTCTAACCTTCTTTATCATTTTTCTACGATTTTTATCTGGAGTCTTAGCTTCCAAAAAGATAAGGTACTGGTAATCTTCTTGTAATCCTTGGTTTAAAGATTGGATTTCTGTATCTGATATATCTTTTAAAACATTCAAGTTTTGCCAACGTTTTTCCAAACGATTTTTTATTTCATTAAAATCAGCCATTTTAAGTCACCTCCATAACTATTATCTCTCTTGTTAATTTCAATTATGCCCCAAAAAAAACCGGTAAAAACCGGTTTATGAAATGCTTGACTCCTGATTCAACAAATTTTTTATTCTTCTCAAGGCTTGTCTCTCGATTCTGGAAACTTGTACCTGAGATAGTCCAACTGTTTCCGCTACCTCTGTTTGAGTTTTATCCTGAAAAAATCTTAAAAGTAAAACTTCTCTTTCTTTAACAGGTAATTTATTTAAAATTTCTTTTAAAGCTAATTTATCAAACCAATGAGCTTCTTCATCAGAATCTTTCGTTAGCTGATCTAAAACATAAATGGGATCACCATCATCTTGGTAAAGGGTTTCATGGATAGATGTAGGAGTTTGAACCGCTTCTAATGCAGCAACTATATCTTCTACTTCTATATCAAGTATTTCGGCAATTTCACTAATTTTTGGTTCCCTTCCTAATTCTTTTGTTAAAGTATCTCTGCATTTATTTACTTTGTAGGCAGTTTCTTTTAAAGATCTACTGACTTTCACAGGATTATCATCTCTTAAAAATCTCCTGATTTCTCCAATAATCATTGGTACTGCATAAGTTGAAAATTTTACATTATAATTAGTATCAAATTTGTCAATTGCTTTGATTAAGCCAATTGTCCCAATTTGAAATAAATCTTCTATTTCATAACCTCTATTGGCAAATCTTTGAACTAAATTAAAAACCAGTCTTAAATTACAATTAATCAATCGTTCACGGGCTTGTTTATCTCCTGCTTGTGCTTTTATTAACAGTTCTGACATTTCATCATCTGATAGTAACGGGAATCTGGGTAAATTCATTTCTGACAATCTTACATTCATATTTTCCACCTTAAGTAGCCATGAGTGCGCATGACCCATTATCTACCAATTTTTTTTGTAAAATTACTTTTGTACCTTGACCAACCTCTGAAATTACTTCAACATTATCCATAAAAGATTTCATAAAAACAAAACCCAGTCCCATTCTATCAGGATCAGTAGAAAAAGTAGGAGTCATAGCCTGTTCAATATTTTCAATACCTACACCATTATCTTCGATGATTATTTCCAAGATCTCTTTATTTAGTTTTGCTTCTATAACTACAATTCCACTATTTCTATTCTGATAGCCATGAATAATTGCATTGGAAACAGCTTCTGAAACAGCGACTTTAATTTCTTCTAAATCATTTAGTGTAAAGTCTACTTGAGCCATCAGGCTGGCAATAAGAACTCTTGCTAAGGCAACATTTTCAGGTAAACTGGAAAACTCAAGTTTTACAAAATTTTTTTTATAATTCACCATTATTTAAGCCTCCTTTGTTTCTTTCATCTCTTCTGCTTTAAACACTGGAATTATTTTCATAATTCCTGATAGATCCAATATTCGGTAAACAGAAGGTTTGATACCAAATATTGATATTTTGCCACCTTTTTGCTGCATAATTTTATATCTACCTAAAAGTGCACCTAAACCTGAACTATCAATAAATTCAACTTGTGACAAATCTATAATTAGATTACGCACAGGCCTATCCATTAATAATTTATCAACAGTTTCTCTAAATTCTTTAGCTACTACCAGGTCTAATTCCCCGAAAATTTTAACTATTAAGCTGTCACTTTTTACTTTTACCGTAACCATTTACCTCATCCTCCTCTAATAAACTAGCAAAATTATTCTACAATAAAAATCAGTTTCCTGCTAATATTTGGAAAAAAGAATGTCGAAGTTTAGCAAATTTCTTTGAACAATAATGATGTAATAATAAAAAGCACCTCAATGGAAGTGCTTTTATTATTAATCGAAATCTAGTATATCTTTAATCAGTTTTTTATACTGCCGCCAGAAACTTCCTCTTTCCACACCTTCTTTAGCCACAATATCAAATTTTTTAATAGGTTCATTTTCTTTTAAAATAGATATCTTACCAATTACCTGGCCTTTTTTGATAGGAGCAGTTATTACTGGGTCCATTTCTATCCTGGTACTAATTCCTTCTTCTCTACCTTTAGGTAATATTAAACCTACCCTAGCATTTGTTACTGCTTTTACATAATCTTGTGCACCTTTACCTACTTTTACTTCAGCAATTTCTTGCCCTTCTTTCATAAATTCTTTAAAAATATATGAGGCAAAACCATGATTAAACAGAATCATACTATCCCTAAAATTCCCTTTACGCTGTGGAGCACCCAAAACTACAGAAATAAGTCTTAAACCATTTCTTTCTGCCGTTGAAGCTAAACAAAAACCTGATTCTTCACCTATCCAACCCGTCTTAAATCCGTCTGCCCCAGGATACCACCAGAGTAATTTATTAGTATTATCAAGTTGAAAAGGTTTACCGGTATTCTCTCTTAAACGATAATGTTTTATAGAGGTTAACTGTAATATTTCTTCATGTTTTAGTGCCTCTCTCCCTATTTGAGCCATATCATAGGCACTGGTATAATGACCATCAGCAGGCAAACCATATGAATTCACAAAATTTGTATCTTTTAATCCCAATTCCTTTGCCTTATTATTCATTACTTCCACAAAAGACTCATGGGTACCATATAAATGTTCTGCTACTGCAACACAAGCATCATTTGCCGAACCAACTGCAATAGCTATTAATAATTCTTTCAAGGTCATTTCTTCTCCTGGTTCCAAATAGATTTGTGAACCACCCAATCTCCAAGCATTTTCACTAGCTACCACTATATCATCATAACTACCTCTACCTTCTTTAATTGCTTCAATAGCTATAAGTAAAGTCATCAGTTTGGTGACACTAGCAGGAGCTCTTCTTGCATGGGAATTCTTTTCATATAATACTTTTCCTGAAGTTGCATCTATTAAAATAGCTGAAGGTGTTTCTAGAGTAAGTTCTACACTATAAGAAATGGTAGGGAATAAAGTAAATGTAAAAAGGAACAGTGTTAATACTGCTAACTGTTTTCTGAACATAAATTTACCTCCTTTTAAAAATGTGTTTTTATTATTTCCAAAACTGGGCAAGGTATGCTTATAGTTGAAAAGTAGAATAATATTTTCAGGAGGTGTTATTTTATGAACACAATTTTAGCTTTATTTTTGCTTTTTATTTTAGGAGGGATGACAATATATGTATTAATAACCAAAGTAATTATTCCAATTTATAAAATTTATCAAAATCAAATGCAATTAAAATAGAAAACCGACGAATATCGTCGGTTAAATAATTGTTTTATGTAATTATATCCAATATAAGCTCAGGTTTGTTTACTTTTTCTTTACTAAATTTATATGAATTCTCAATTATGGAAACTGCCTCTCTAACCTTTTTCCCATCATTAAAATAAACTTCTGCCAAAATATCATCTTTTTCTACTTTATCGCCAATCTTTTTCTTAATCAAAATACCTACCCCTAAGTCTATTTTATCTTCTTTTTTAGCTCTACCAGCACCAATTATCATAGCAGCCCTGCCTATTTCTTCAGTATCAATTTCTTTTACATATCCTTGGTAGGAACTTCTAATATCTAATTTGAATTTACCAAGAGGTAAAATCTCTAAATTTTCCTTTACCCTTTCATCCCCCCCTTGAGCTTTAATAAATTCACCAAACTTTAAAAGCCCTTTTCCTGAGTAAAGTATTTCTGTTGCATATTCATAGCCTTCCTCAAAATTTGTAGTCTTTTTACCTAAGACAAACATATAACTGGCTAAGACTAAACATAGTTCTGTTAGATCTTTAGGACCTTGACCTTTCAGGGTTAAAATAGCTTCTCTTACTTCTAAAGAATTTCCAATTGCTTCCCCTAAAGGTTGATTCATATTAGAGATAACTGCCATGGTTTTTCGATTAAAATTATTTCCTATATTCACCATTACCCTAGCTAGTTTTTTTGCCTCGGAAATATCTTTTATAAAAGCTCCATTGCCAACTTTTACATCCAGTAAAATAGCATCTGCCCCTGCCGCAATTTTTTTACTCATTACGCTGCTGGCAATAAGGGGAATAGAATTTACTGTCGCAGTAACATCCCGTAAAGCATATAATTTTTTATCTGCAGGCACCAAGTTTCCAGATTGTCCTACTATAGCTAAATTAATACTATTAACTTGTTTAATAAACTCTTCCCTTGTTAATTCAACATTAAAACCTGGTATGGCTTCTAATTTATCAATGGTACCACCAGTGTGTCCTAAACCCCTCCCAGACATTTTTGCCACAGGAACTCCACCTGCAGCAACAAGAGGACCTAATACAAGGGTTGTGGTATCTCCTACACCACCGGTACTGTGCTTGTCAACTTTAATACCCTTTATCTCACTTAAATCAATAGTTTCACCTGACTTTATCATTTCCTTGGTTAAGAATGCTATTTCTTCATCATTCATTCCTCTAAAAAAAACGGCCATAGCCCAGGCCGATACCTGATAATCAGGAATAAACCCTTTTACATATCCTTGAATAAAATATTCAATTTCTTCTTTAGTTAAATTTTGACCATCTCTTTTTTTAGCAATAATATCATATGCCCGCATTTTCATTCCCTACCCCAATTTCCTTTATTATTCCTAATAATAAAGAGCGTAAATTTTCTCTAACTTTTTCAGCAGTTTCCATGACCTCATCATGGGTTAATTTTTTTCCTGTAACTCCTGCAGCCATATTAGTAATACAGGAAATACCTAAAACTGACATACTACCATGGTTAGCAACAATAACCTCTGGTACGGTTGACATACCTACTGCATCAGCACCAATAGTCCGGAGATATTTAATTTCTGCCGGTGTTTCATAACTGGGACCTGTAACAGCAGCATAGATCCCTTCCCGAATTTCAATATTTAATTTTTTAGCAACATTTTTAGCTAATGAAATTAATTTCGAACTATAAGCCTCTGTCATATCTGGAAACCTTGGCCCGAATTCAGCAAGATTTTTCCCTATCAATGGATTTGTACCCATTAAATTAATATGATCATTTATTAACATAATTGTCCCCTCTGAAAAAGAAAGGTTTATTCCACCTGCTGCATTTGTTACAATTAGAAATTTAATTCCTAATCCTTGCATAACCCTAATAGGGAAAGTAATTTTTTGTAAATTATACCCTTCATAATAATGAAAGCGACCCTGCATGGTTAAGACAGGTACATCAGCCAATTTTCCGATTACTAATTGTCCTGCATGACCTTCAACAGTAGACTCGGGAAAATTTGGTATATCCTTGTATGGTAAAAATAAAGGATCAGTTATCTCTTCGGCTAAGACGCCAAGACCGGAACCTAAAATTAGACCAATTTTTGGTTTAATCTTTATCTGCTTTTGTATATACTCTAAAGTTACTTTCACTTTTTCACCTCTTATCTTCTAATATTGTCCCACATGCTTTTCCCAAAACCATTATAAGGTATCTGGAAGTATTCGGCAATTGTTGCTCCAATATCGCCAAAACTTTCCCTTATTCCTAAATTAATACTTCCTTGAACCTTTTCACCCATTATTAAAACAGGTACATATTCTCTACTATGATCTGTACTAATTGTAGTAGGGTCACAACCATGATCACCGGCAATAATTAACATAGTCTCCTTATCTAAAATGTCCCATATTTCCGGGAGCCTTTTATCAAATTCTTCTAACGCCCGGGCATAACCCACTGGATCATTGCGATGTCCAAACTTAGCATCAAAGTCAACTAAGTTGGCAAATATCAAACCATCCTTTAATTCCTTAAAGGCTAGTAAAGTTTTATCAACTCCATCCATATTACTAGTAGTATGATAATTAGCAGTAATACCCTGGTTTGCAAATATGTCTTTTATTTTGCCTATAGATATTACCTGTTTTCCTTTTTCTTTTAAAGTGTCAAGTAAAGTCTTTTCAGGCGGTTTTAAAGAATAATCATGGCGGTTAGCAGTTCTGATAAAATTTCCAGGTGTTCCGATAAATGGCCTAGCTATAACTCTACCTACTTTATAAGGTCCAGTAAGGAGCTTTCTGGCAATTTCACACATTTTATATAATTCTTTCAAAGGAACAATATCCTCATGGGCAGCTATCTGAAAAACACTATCTGCCGAAGTATAAATAATTGGATACCCTGTCTCCATGTGTTTTTTACCTAAACGTTCTATTATTTCTGTACCGGAAGCAACTTCATTTCCTAAAGTTTTTCGCCCAATTAAATTTTCAAATCTATTAATTAGTTCTGTGGGGAATCCTTCTGGAAAGGTTGGAAAGGGATCTTCAGTGATTAAACCCATCATTTCCCAGTGTCCTGTTGTAGTATCTTTACCCTGAGATTTTTCGGCCATTTTTCCATAGGCCCCCAAAGTATTTTTTACAGTCTTAACTCCTTTAATCTCGGTAATATTGCCAATACCCATTTGGGCTAAATTAGGCAATTCTATTCCATCTATTGCCATAGAAATATTTTTTAAAGTATTTGAACCTTTATCTCCATATAAATAGGCATCAGGTAACTCTCCAACTCCTAAACTATCTAATACTAATAGGATTACTTTTGCCATTTAACTTATTTTACCTCCTTATGCTCTGGGATGAGTTTGCTTAAAAACCCGGGTGATTTTCTTACGGGTTAAGTGAGTATAGATTTGGGTTGTCGAAATATCAGCATGTCCTAGCATTTCCTGGACTGCACGTAAATCTGCACCATTTTCCAAAAGGTGGGTTGCAAAGGAATGACGTAAAACATGGGGAGTAATTTCTTTTTCAATACCTGCTTTTTGGGCATGGGCTTTTAAAATTTTCCAAAAACCTTGTCTCGTTAATTTTCTACCATGGTGATTTAAAAAAATTGCTTGTTCCCTTGGATTTTTTAATAGTTTATTTCTTCCCCATTTTAAATATGTATTAAGACTTTCTATAGCTTTGGAACCTATAGGAATAATCCTTTCTTTTGACCCTTTACCCATACATCTTATGTAACCCATTTCCAAATTCACGTTATTTATGCCTAAATTTATAAGCTCAGAAACACGCATCCCGGTAGCATAAAGTACTTCTAACATTGCTTTATCCCTGACACCTGTTGCTGAATTTAATTTTTTTGGCTCTTCTAAAAGCCTGTCCACTTCAGGTATGGATAATATTTTAGGTAATTTTTTATCTTGTTTAGGTCTTTCTAAATCATCAGCAGGATTTTCCTTTATATATCCTTCCTGAAACAAAAATTTAAAAAATGTTTTAAGGGCTGCAATATGGCGAGAAATAGTAGCTGCAGCCCTTTTCTTTTTTTTCAAGTGGGCTAAATAGGCAGTAATATGTTCTCTTTGTATGATTTCTAGATTATTGATATAATTTTTTTTTAAAAAATCTATAAAATTTAATAAATCTCGTTTATAAGAATCTAATGTATTTTCACTTAAACCTCTTTCAATTAGAAGAAAATTAATGAATTCATCTACTAACCCGGTCACTTTTTCACTCTCCTTAAATACAGTTATACCTGGTTAGTATTTCCACATTAAATATTATTCTCCTGTTTCTTATTTATTTTTTTTCCATATTAGGTTGACTTTGAACTTTTATCGGTTGACTTAAAATATCTTCTTCTTTAACCGAACCATCGGTTTTAACTGTATCCTGTCCTAAAATCTTGGGAATTAAGCTAATTAATAAGGTAGAGATAATTAATAAGGAAATAAGATAGACCAGCTTTTTCTTCCATTTAGTTATAGCAATTAAATACATAATTACCCTCCCCTTTCTTTTTTATTAATTCTTATGTCTTAATTCCCTTGTCCTAGACTAATTAAATAAAAAAATAATCAATGTTATACAAGTTTACATTTAGGGAAAATATAAAGATATATATTTTTGAGGAGGTTTTGTTTTATGAGTAACAAACAATTAACCAATAGGGAATGGAAACAGGAAACATATGAGAATGAAAAAGGAACTTTTACAATTTTTTTTGATTTATGTAAAGGATGCGGACTTTGTATTGAAAAATGCCCCACTCAAGTTATATCCTGGTCGGAAAACTTAGGTTTTATGGGTACTCCTGCTGTTAAACCCAGGATGGAAGGCTGTATTGTCTGTGGCATGTGTGAGTTGGTTTGCCCTGAACCAGCCATAAGCATTATTCGTAAACGTAAAAAACCAACCCCAATCCAGGATAATACTCCCGATGATAGATAAAAAAGAAAAAGCCATAACACAGAAAAGTTACCGTTTCTTTGTAATTTTCTCAAAAATAAAGTAAAATGAAAAAAAAAGTAAAAGAGGATATATAATGTCAAGAAAATATAAGGGAAAAAATAGACTGGACGAAATTCTTTTACCTTCTCAAACATCTATCCTGATAAAAGTAGATGTAAAAGAAATTAATTATATACAAAAAATTATGGAATGCTATGAAAACCTGGCCATAGTAGTACCTTTAGATCCCAAAAAAGGCCGACTTCTTATCCATACCACCAATAACTTAATAGAAGATGTTGTAGATATTCTAAAATCATTACCTGTGAAAATTGAAATAAAAAGGTGATAAAAACAATGGTTTTTATCACCTTTTTATTACTAAATAATAACAAGGATTTATTAGCTTTTACTTAGACAGAACTTGACTTAGCTCTTTGCACATCCTCTTTAGCTTTTACATTTTCCAAGAAATCTTTAGTTTCACTAACAACTACTCCACTTAATAACAATAATCCTATTAGGTTGGGTATAGCCATTAAACCGTTTAAAGTATCTGCAATATCCCAAACCAGTGAAAGTTTAGCAACGGCACCTAAACCAACAAAAATGACCCATAAATATCGGTAAGGTTTAACGGCAGATACGCCAAATAAATATTCGGCACACTTTTCACCATAATAAGCCCAACCAAGAATTGTGGAATATGCAAATAGAATTATACCAATAGCTACAATTAGACCGCCGGGACCAGGTAAACCTTTATTAAAGGCCATAGTAGTTAAAGCTGCCCCTGTTTCTCCAGTTTCCCATACACCGGTAATTGCTAAAACCAAACCTGTAATTGAACATACGATTATAGTATCAAGAAAAGTACCTGTCATAGAAACAAAAGCTTGACGAGCTGGATGGTCTGTTTTGGCAGCAGCTGCAGCTATAGGAGCACTACCTAAACCTGCTTCATTAGAGAAAACACCCCTTGCTACACCAAAACGAATGGCTTTGGCAACAGTTGCTCCTGCGAAACCACCAGCAATTGGTTGAGCACCACTAAAGGCAGCTTTAAAAATTAAAACAATAGCAGCTGGTAATTGGCTAATATTTAATAAAATAATTAATAATCCACCCAATACATAAAAGACAGCCATTATTGGAACTAAAGTACTGGTTACTTTAGCAATACTCTTAATACCACCAAGAACAACAAGAGCTGTTAAAATGGCTAATACAACACCAGAAATCCAATGGCTTAAGCCAAAAGTAGAATTTAAGGCATCAGCCACAGAGTTAGATTGAACCATATTACCAATACCAAAACCGGCAGCTGCACCAAAGAAAGCAAAAAGTACACCTAGCCATTTCATATTTAGACCTTTTTCTATGAAATACATGGGACCGCCGGCCATTTCTCCATTTTCGTCTTTAACACGGTATTTTACAGCAAGGATGGCTTCTGCATATTTAGTAGCCATACCAACCAGCGCTGTTAACCACATCCAAACTACTGCACCAGGACCACCTAAGGCTACCGCAGTTGCTACCCCAGCAATGTTACCTGTACCAATTGTAGCCGCTAGAGCAGTCATTAACGCTTGGAAATGGGTAATATCCCCTTCTGAAGTATCATCTTGATGTTTAGAAAAAGAAAGTTTTAAAGCATATGGAAGAAATTTAAAAGTAATAAATCCTAATCTAAAAGTTAAAAATAAACCAGTACCCACTAATAAGGCCAACATATAAGGTCCCCAGACAAAGCTGTTAACTTTGCCCATTAAATTTACAAACGTATCCAAGAATCATTACCTCCTCTTTAATTATAAAAAATAAAAAATACTATTTAAAAATTACACCTCCTTAACTTTTTTAATGATGCACAAAAAAATTTATTTGTATTATACAATGTCTATTGTTAGAAGACAATAGTTTTCTCTATGTGTACAGAATAATTACATAAATATAACTTATTATAATTATAGTTTGAATATTTCTAAAAGTAAATAATATTTTGAAAACTAATTTTGATATATCATGCAATTTACTAAAATTTAAATACTTTAGTGGCAAGAGGCGTTAGATATCCTTCAATAAACCCGGCCAGTATCATTATAACTGCTAAGATTAGCAATACCAAAGTATATTTAAAAAAATACTTTGGTATTGCTCTATTTTCTGTTCTTCTCCCATTTAAAAGGTATAAGCTAAATGCTGTTGCTGAAGCACTTGCAATTATTAATGATGGTAACTGCAACAAATTTTGTGGAAAAATAGTTAATAAAATTATCCCCAATCCCTGCCAAGTATTATTTTCTAAAAAAAATCCTACAGTAAAACCGAGTACAAAACCTCTAGTGAATATGATTACTATTATTAGAGGCAATCCGATAACTGTTAGTCCCAAAAACCATATCTTAAATATGGTTATTAGATTTCGCCAAATGGCGTGCTTAGCAGTACTCTGATAATCAATTTCATTTCCCATAGCTTTAAAACCTGTATCTATGTACTGGTTAAGATTTTCCAATTGTACTGGTGTTAAAGCTTTGACACCTAAAACCCCAAATACAATTCCCATAATTAAAAAAAGTATAAGAAAAAGACAGACAAAATAATTATTAATAATATAGCCTTTTATACCAAGCTTGACCAATCTACCCACACCATTTCTCTCCCTTGGAAAAGTCTACACAACATATTTATGCAGGTTGGGTATAATTATGCCAAAAAATTAAATGTTTAAATATCCCATTTCAATAATAGTTTGGGTAATATAATTGGCACCTAAAATATCTTCTAAAGAATTACTACTGGCTGCAACCACGGCAATGTTCTTACCATTTGCTAAATCAACTACTCTTTGCGCAGCTAGATGAGCTGATTCTTTTCCTTTTGTAGTTAATGTCCTGGCAATTGTACCTACAGTTACTTCCTGGTGGATTTGCCAGGCGGCATCAAAAGCTACACCACCTGTATCACTAACACATATAACTATTTTTTTATCGAAGTCCGTTACTTTTCCAACCTCTGCACCCAGGTTAGGTATTATATCCTCTATTTTTCCACCGGCGTCTTTAATACCTTCAATTACTTTGCTACAATTATTTATCCTCTCTTTTTTCTTTCCCCAACGAGGTTCAGATAGTATTACAATACTGGTATTTAATTCTTTGGATTTTGTCCCTCCCCAAAATCCAATTTTATAAGGATTTACTTTTACTGGTGCTTTTGTTACATCTGGACTAGCGCCCAGAACTAAAGCTGCCCCTTTTTGTAAAGCTGCCTCTAAAGAAGTAGACATATCAATAATATCTACAATCAGTACCACATAACCTAAAGTTGCAGCCCGAACTGCCCCTGAAGCATTAAAAGTTGTTATTACTTCTTTACCCTTCAATAACTTTTCCATAAATACCTCCTCCTCCGGGAGCAATAGACAATTTACCTTTTCGAGACAATTCTATTAAATTGGCAGTTTTGGAACCAACTACTTGAGCTAAGTCGTAGCGGGGAATATTGTGTAATACGTTCATTTCCGAACCGAAATTTTCTATTAACTTATCAATAGTTTTTTTCCCTACTTTAGGCAAAAAGTTAAGAGGAACTTGGTAGATATAAGGGGGTCTGTGCTCTGGACTTATGGATTTTAAATTACCTATTTCTAAAACCCTGTCTAGAACGCCTTTAGTAATTTTAAACTCAGAACACCAGGGACAGCCCTTAAGCGGTCCCTCTAGTTCAATAGGTTTTTGGCAATTTTCACAAAAATTGCGATGATATTTTCCTAATTTAGGATTTAAGCCATAATTGGCAATAATTTTTCCTTTTTCTCTATACAAAGCCTGAACTAATCCCCGAAAACTTGCTTCTGTCATTTCTATTAAATTATATTCGCGACCTATTTTTTCTAAAGAATGGGCGTCAGAGTTAGTAAGATAAGTTAACCCATGTAAATGGTAAATTCTATCGGCCATATCCGTATCCGAACTTAAGCCTAATTCCAATATTTTTATTTCAGAGGTTGATTCTAAAAATACATCCTGAAGAGAATTACCACAACTTCCAAATAAACTTCGGTGTGGTGTAAAAGCATGGGCAGGAAAAAAAATTCCCCCTAGATCTTTAGTTGCTTCCAGTAATTTGCGGGCAGGAAGATACGATTGTTGAGTACTTAAATTAATGTTTTTAATATGTTCGGTAAGAAATTTACTGTACTCTGACAATTGAGAAAATGTAGGGAAAAAGCTTACATAATGCCCCCGACCGCCATTATCTTCATTACTTTCCACTTCCACACCGGGAATTATTGTTATTTTATTCTGGTAACAAAAGCCACCACCATTTAATTCAAACAAATGACCTTTATCCATTAAATATTTAATATCCTCTTGTACTCCAGGGCTGGCACAATCTACAATTCCAATAACATTAAGACCTTTTCTTTTAACACACTCTTCAATAATATTAAAGAAAGTAAGTTTGCGGGATGCAGTAATTTTTACAGGCTGGTTTTTTTGTGTTGCTCCGATATGAATATGCAAGTCAACAAAATATTGTGGCAAATTTATTCCTCCCTAGTTTTTTCTGTTAAAATTGCTGTTAATGTTTTGGCATCTCTTATTTTGCCTTCTCGCAAAAGTTTTTCTATCTCCTCCATTGATAATAAATAAACTTCCATATATTCATCTTCATCAAAATTAGTTGAACCTGCCGCATATATATTCTTAGCTAAAAATAAATGAATAATTTCATTAGAAAAACCAGGAGAAGCATAAAATTCTTCCAACTTTTGCCAGCAGTCTGAAATATATCCGGTCTCTTCTTTAAGTTCCCTTTGCGCACAAGCTAAAGGACTTTCTCCTCTTTCTAACTTACCGGCAGGTATTTCCCATAACTTTTCTTCTACAGCCTTGCGAAATTGCTTAATTAGAACAATTTTTTTATCACTTGTTACTGCTAAAATTGCTACTGCCCCGGGGTGCTCAACAATTTCCCTTTTCGTAGATTTTCCATTGGGTAAACTAACATTTAATTCCTTAACCTTAATAATACGTCCAGTATATATTGTATTTTCTTTTTCAGTTTTTTCATAATAATTCACCGATTAAAAACCTCCTACATATAAAAATCGCCTATGGCGATTTTTATTAAATAGTAACTAAATAAAATAACTTGGTAATAATATAATGGCTAAAAGTCATATATTAGCATAT
This sequence comes from Clostridia bacterium, assembly GCA_030154225.1. GTDB lineage: Bacteria > Bacillota > Peptococcia > Peptococcales > BICA1-8 > JASKKI01. The sequence goes on from JASKKI010000006.1 coordinate 56,447, forward strand.
ATCTATTTTTTAGGAGACTTGGCATGAGAAAATATATTACCAGTAATTCTATTTATTTTGTTGGGCCTTTAAAGGAAGTAATGAAAGAATTAAGAAAACTGGCCCAGGATAATATAACTATCAATGATGTAATAAAAAAATATTTAAACTAATTTGGCTGTATAACTACCCGCAGCACAGCAAGCTAAAAAAAATTCTGTATCCTGTTGAACTCCCCTACCCATGGTCGATAACTCAAATTTATGATTTTGCAGATAAGTTAAGCCAGCATAACCATTTTCAAAAACTATGTTATGTAAATTACCTATTTTACTATTAGAAATCTGATCCGATAGAATATTTTTTTTATTACTATCATCCAATTGGGGAAAAACTACAGTAGACTTGGCCAGAGCAATCTTTTTTAAAACTGTTATAACATGATGACTTATTCCATAATGGCGATGACGCTGGTCTTGAAAACTTAGCCTAGGAATTACTATGGGCTGGCCACCCAAACTGTGGACTGTGTTGACAATTTGGCCTACTTCTAAAGCAGTGGTACCTAATTCAGTACCGGTTCCCACATTACCCGGGCCCATGGCTACAATAATAATATCCGCTTTTTGGACTGAATAAGCAGCAGCTAATCCTGAATAAATATTTATTGCTTCTAATTCTCCACCAAAAGCATGTCCCACAGTAACAGTACCGGTTAACCATCTCTCTTTTTTCAAAATATTAACTGTGTTGCTAAAATAAATGGGTAATGCCCCTCCATCAGTCATGACATAGCTTATTTTTAATTTATCATTTACTGCTCTGACCCCGGCTAAAGCAGGTAAAACCATACTATGTAAAAATCCTATTAATACTGGAATGTTATTTAAAGAATTAAACTTTTTAATATCTTCATAATAAGGACTATCAGGTTCTTCTACAGCTAAAACTTTAATTTGCTGGGGTGTGTAACGCATTTTTATGATATGACCTCTACTATTACACTCTGTTTTTTTTCGCCTTAAATTAGCAATAATAAAATGATAACCACCAGTCCCCAATCCCAGATTAACTGCAGTAGTATTAAGCTGGACAATATCATCAATGTCTACTCTTCCAGTTAAACTAAAATAATTGATGGCTCTGGCATTAATTCCGTCAATTTCAACATTTACTATTTGCATATTGATATTTTCTTCAATTATTTCTAAAACTTTTCCTGTTCTTATTCTAATCATTTATTTATTTGAAGCCACCTTAACGATTTCTACCAAATATTCCACGTTTTTAACCAGGTTTTCCACTGTAATAAATTCTTCAGTAGTATGAACTTTTTCCATGCCAATCCCTAAATTGGCAGTAGGTATTCCATAACCATTTAAAATATTTGCATCACTACCACCACCAGTTTTATCTAAAGATACCGGCAGATTTAAATTCATTGCAGCTTGTTTGGCAATTTCTATTACCTTTTCATTTTCATTAAGACTAATTTCCGGGTAATTTAATTCAAGTTTAACCTCAACCTTTCCCCCTAGTTCTTCAGCAGCCCGTAGTAAACAGTCTTGCATATGTTGACATTGTTTATCAAGCTTCTCTTTATTTAAACTTCTGGCTTCACCTTCCAGCTCAACCCTATCGGGAATAATATTTGTTGCTTTCCCCCCTTTAATAACACCGATATTAGCTGTAGTTTCTTCATCAATTCTCCCTATTTTCATCCTGGTAATACCCCTAGCTGCAATTTGAATAGCATTAATACCCTCCTGGGGGGCCATGCCAGCATGGGCTGCTTTACCCAAGATAACAGCTTCTAACTGGTTTTGGGCGGGACCTTGAACAACAATGTGTCCAGCCGGGCCTGCACTATCCAGTACATAAGCAATGTCAGCATCAATTAATTCGGTATCCAGATTTTTAGCTCCGTGTAGTCCACCTTCTTCTGCTACCGTAAATAGGACTTGTATTGGACCGCAACTTATTTTATTTTCTTTTATAACCCTTAGCATTTCTAAAATAGCTGATATGCCAGCCTTATCATCAGACCCCAGAACAGTTTCACCCTTTGACTTTATTATCCCATCAGTTAAAACCGGTTCAACCCCTTTTCCCGGTTGAACTGTATCCATATGGGCGCAAAATAAGATTTTTATACCATCTTTTTTTCCAGGTAAATCTGCTATTAAATTACCAGCATTACCGCCTATTTTACTTCCTGTATTATCCTCCACAACATTTAAACCAAGCTGCTGAAGGGTAATTTTTAAATGGTCTGCTATTTTCCTTTCATTCCTGGTTTCCGAGTCAATTTTTACTAATTCCATAAATTCTGTTATTATTCTTTCTTTATTTATCATATTTAAGCCCCCTTATACATTTAATGCTTTTATTTATATAAGTTCGCTAATTATTAAATAATATCCTTTTAAAATCAAATTAAAAACCACACCGAGAGGTGCGGTTTTATTTTAACCAATAATACCCAAACCATTTAGTATTACAAAACCAATCACAATAGGAGCTACTATTTTAACAATAAAATTCCAAATAGGTACCCAAACGCCTGTAAACTGACCATTATTTGTTACTTCTGCATTGGCTTTATTAAATTTCCAAACATAAGCAACAAATAGACAAATTAAGAGTCCACCGACACTCAGTAAGAAATCAGTTAATGCTCCCAAGAAATCCATTAAATTTAAAGCACCTTTCCCAGGGAAGACTATAGTAAAGTCACTCCATAATCCATTGGATAAGGAACAAGCAACTCCTATTAAAGTTATAAGTGTTCCTACAACAATTGCCGCATTTTTTCTACTCCAACCAAGTTGGTCTTTAAGATAAGCAACTACACACTCTAAAATAGAAATTGATGAAGTAAGAGCAGCAAAACATAATAAAATAAAGAAAATGGCAGCAAATAATGCACCTAAAGGCATTTTATCAAATACGGACGGTAAAGTAGCAAATACCAGTCCCGCCCCCCCAGCTGGATCCATACCAACAGCAAATAATGCCGGGAAAATAGCAAAACCTGCTAGTATAGCAATAAGTGTATCTAAAGATGCCACTGTTAAAGCCGAAGAAGGTAAATTTTCTTTTTTTGATAGATAACTACCATAGGTAATCATGGTTCCCATTCCCAAACTTAATGAAAAGAAAGCCTGTCCTAGAGCTGATAAAATTACAGAACCATTAATTTTAGAAAAATCGGGATTTAAAAGAAATTTCAAACCTGCACTAGAGCCTGGTAAAGTAACACCCCGGATAATAAGTAATAATAAAATTATAAATATTACAGGCATTAATACCTTGCTCCATTTTTCAATACCACCTTGGATACCTAAAATTACAATAATTATGGTTAAAGCCATAAATACAACTTGCCATAATATAGGTTGTAAAGGATTAGTTATAAAGTTCACAAAACTTTCCATTGTTAAATTTGTTAAAGGAGTACTTACTGACTTAAAAGTATAAGCAATTGTCCACCCACCAACAACTCCATAAAATGATAAAATTACAAAGGCGGAAAAAACACCTAATGCACCTGTAATCCACCAGGGAGTTCCAGGAGCAAGCTTCTTAAAAGAACCTATTGCATCCAGACCACCTGCCCGTCCAATTGCAAACTCAGCTAACATAACTGATAAACCTATAAATAATACCGCTAACAAATATACAAAAATGAAAGCTGCTCCGCCGTTTTCTCCAGCTAGATAAGGAAATCTCCATATATTTCCTAGACCAATAGCAGAACCTGCTGCTGCAAAGATAAAACCTATCTTAGAACCCCAGCTTTCCCTTTGTACTGAACCGTTATTCTCCACTAAAATCCCTCCCCCTGTGGTGTTAAAAATTAATTTGTGTGGAGTGTATTATATTACTGCTTTAATAATACCTGTTCAATTACTATTTAACAATAGGTAAATATTTAACATTTAAAATATTTTTAAATAATTGTTTTTTAAAATTAAAAAAACTGCACATAATTGTGCAGTTTTTACAGTTTTTCAAATTTTTTATTTAAAACTTCAATAATCCAACACCATTTAAGAACACCACAGCTATAGCGATGGGAGCTAAATATCTACATAAGAACATGAAGATGTTCAAATAAGATACTGAAAGTTCTCCTTTGTTGGATAATTCCTCTTGT
>JASKKI010000046.1 GCA_030154225.1 Clostridia bacterium
GTTTAGCGTGATTGTTCAATCTCTTCCTGATACCATTGTGGATGATGATTTTTAGCCCATTCCTTAGCTACTTTACCGTGAATAATGGTTCCAATAGTTCCTGGATTAGCGAAACTTCCTAGATAAGCATGGGCAATTACCCCTGCCATTAGGGTGATAGCGGAAATACCGTGAATTACTGTTGCCCAAACTAATGATTCTAAATTAAATTTTTCTGGATAGGCTAATAAATAACCTGAACCAATTACAAGAACACTAAGTAGAGTACTATACCAGTAAAATGCTTTTTGACCAGCATTAAATCTACCTGAAGGTGGGTGGATTTCCTTTCTGGTTAAGTAACCACCCATGACTTTAAACCATTCCCAGTCATAAGTTTTAAAAATGCTGTCTTTTAACCAAATTACTATAGAAACAAGAGACGAAAGGGCAAAGAGAATAGCAAAAACAATATGAATTTTATACGCGGAATCATAGGTTAAACCAATGTTCTTTACATTAAATATAGCGAAAGCAATACCAGTTATGGCTAAAATAATAAAACTAGTCATTCTTACAAAGTGTGTAAATCTTTCTAAGACATTAAGTCTTAATATTTCAGGTTTAAGTTTACCTAGGCGTTTGGCATTAGGTCCAATGATCAAATAATGACCAATAGTTCCAATAAGAACGCCAATGGTTGCCAGCAAAATGATTATACCTATATAATCTAAATATAGGTTATTTATGTTGGCAGCCAGGGGATTCAGAGTTGCATAGGCAGTCATATTATACCTCCCAAAAATGATATATTATACCAGTTAATCAGTATAATGAGCCTTTAACACAAGGGTATATACAAAATGGAACAAACTTAAGGATGATTAAAATATAACCCCACTAGAAAGCATGGGGTTATTTAATATCCTTCATTAAAGATTTCAATTTACGTACAGTTGTTAGGTCGGTTATTTCAATTTCTTTAGTTTCTGGGTTATCACCTAGCTTATCATAGCTAAATGCACCAAAACTATGATCTCTAGTTATATGATTATATGGATCACTGGGGTTCTTCCACATTATCTCATCGATATTAAAAGTTTCGCCCTTATGACATTTGGCACAGTTTTCCTCAAAAGTACCATTTAACATTATACCTTCTACATTAACCTCGTGAGAGGTATGACAATTTAAACAATTAACATAACCACTGGTATAATGGTCGGAAGCAAACCAGTTACGGGTTCCATAGTGGTTTTGAGCTATTAAAGTTTCTCCATTTTTTGCTTCAGTGGGTTGCCCTAAGGTATGACAACTAATACATGCATCCTCATTAATATCAATAGCTTCTTTTTTCTTGGTTTGGGCATGAATGCTTCCAGGTCCATGACAGGTTTCACAGCTTATACCCGCATCTAGGTTTTTAATTCCCTGTCCTTCTGCTACCAAGCCGGGGCTATGGCAATCGGCACAGGTATAAGCTTTTGCTCCCCAGTCTTGATTGTTATCAGAATTATAATCCTTCAGTGAAACAGCTTCAATTTTAAAACCCTGATCGGTTTTTTCCAAAGCTGCCACTCGGTATAAATCTTTAGTAAAGCCATCTACCTTTGCAACTACATAGTGATCCATCATAACACCATAGGAGTTTTTAAGGTTAATCTCTTTCTCAGCAGGATTTTCTTTATTAGCGTCATCCCATATAACAACTTTTTGGTCCCAATTTAAGTTATATTGGTCTAATGGTTTAAAAATATTAGCATGACTGGTCATGGTAAAACCCTGGCCGGTTTCAGTATGGCAGGAAATACAAGCTTCCGAACCTATGTATGCAGACATTTCTTGAACTTTTTTTGTGTCTATCTTCTCTTTTTTATTTTTATCAGGATCATTACCGGTACAACCTGTTAAAATAAAAATCAAAATTAGTACAGAACATAGTAATAACTTATTACGCAATTTTTGACCTCCCTTCCTTTGGTATAAGAAAAAATTTACTATAATAAAATATTATAATAATTACATTCACAAAGCAATATGTACATAAATTATTTTTATAGTATGTATATTCGCCCAATTTTTTTGATTAAAATCTTTTTATAATAGAGTGTTATTATAGGAATCTTATAATATATTAAATGTTATAATAAATGTATAAATATATATTTTTATACTTATACTCCCTTTTGCCTGTTAATACAAAATCTGTTAAACTATATTAGAATTAAAATTATGTCATTTTTTTAGGGGGTAGTCCTAGATGATTGGAATAAGTAAGCTTTTGGTTGATACCAGTAATTATGGTGATTCTTTGAGATATAGTCATAGTTCCAAAGGTACCTATCATGGGACTACTCATGGTCGAGGTCCAGTAGTAGTTTGGAACTGTACCAAAACCTGTAATTTAAAATGTATCCACTGTTATGCCGGGTCAGATAGCCAAAAATATGATGGGGAATTGACTACTAAGGAAGCCCAAAAATTTATAGATGATTTAAAGGAATTTAATGTTCCGGTACTTCTAATATCCGGTGGCGAACCATTTATGCGGGAGGACATTCTTTATCTGGCTGATTATGCAGCCCGGAAAGGTATCCGTACCACCTTTTCTACTAATGGAACTTTAATAACTCGTAAAACCGCTAAAAAACTGAAGGAAATCGGGGTAGGCTATGTCGGTATAAGCCTGGATGGCTTAGGGGAAAACAATGATAAGTTTCGGGGACAAAAAGGTGCTTTTGAACTAGCCTTGCGGGGTATTGAAAATTGTTTGGCTGAAGGTCAAAGAGTAGGATTGCGCTTTACTATTAACCGCCATAATTATCAAGAACTATCTGGAATTTTTGATCTAATAGAAGAACAAAAAATTCCTAGAGTCTGTTTTTATCACCTGGTTTATTCTGGTCGTGGTAGTGCAATGATTAGTGAAGATATTTCTCATGTAGAAACCCGGCAAGCTCTAGATCTTATTATTGAAAAGGTCCGTTATTTTAAAAATAAAGGATTAAATAAAGAAGTTTTAACCGTAGATAATCATGCCGATGGTGTTTATCTTTATCTCAAACTTTTAAAGGAAGATCCCCAAAGGGCAGAAAAAGTTTTAGAATTATTGAGGTTTAATGGGGGTAATCGTACTGGTATTGCCATAGGGGAGGTAGATTGGTTGGGTGATGTTCACCCCGATCAATTTACTCAAAATCATACCTTCGGTAATGTAAAGGAAAGAAAATTTGGAGAGATCTGGACTGACCTGCAACATCCGATCTTAAAAGGTTTGAAAAACCGCAAAGAATTATTAAAAGGGCGCTGTGCCAAGTGTAAATGGTTAGATGTTTGTAATGGAAACTTTAGGGCCAGGGCTGAAGCGGTAACTGGCGATTTTTGGGAATCAGACCCTGCTTGCTATTTAACCGATGAGGAAATAGGTTTAGGAGAGGGGTGGTAATAAAATGGACAGTATTGATAAAAAACTGTTAACTATAATTCAAAAGGATTTTCCTGTCTGTTCTCGTCCTTTTCAAGAGCTGGGAGAACAGCTGGGTATCTCGGAAGAGGAAACTATTAAGAGAATGAAAAAATTAAAAGAACAAGGTATAATTAGGCGCTTAGGTGGAATTTTTGATTCTCGTAAACTGGGTTATAAGAGTACCTTGTGTGCTATGGCGGTTCCTAAGGAAAAATTGCCGCAGGTTATAAGTACAGTTAATCAATATCTGGGGGTAACCCATAATTATTTACGAGACCATGATTATTATAATTTATGGTTTACGTTAATTACTCCTTCTGAAGTAAATTTAAGGAAAACCTTAACAGAGATAGAAAGGGAGACTGGGCTAAAGGTTTATAATTTACCAGCTTTAAAATTATTTAAGATTAAGGTAAACTTCCACGTTCCAGGTGTAGAGGGGGAGAGGGGAATTGTTTAGTGAATTAGATAAAGCAATAATCAGAGAACTTCAGGAAGACCTTCCCTTGGTTCCTCAACCTTATAAGGTTATTGCTAACCGCCTTGGTATCAATGAGGAAGATCTAATTGGCAAGATTAAAGAATTTCAAGAAAAAGGTTATATTCGCCGTTATGGTGCGGCTTTAAGGCACCGGGAAATGGGTATAAAAGCTAACCCTATGATTGTCTGGCAGGTTCCCGAGGAAAAAATCGAAGAGGTGGGTAAAAAACTTGCAGCTTTTCCCCATGTTACCCACTGTTACCACCGACCCATGCTTCCCAAATTACCTTATAATGTTTTTTCTATGATCCATGCTGAGACCAGGGAGCAGTGCTTTGTACTGGCACAAGAAATGGCTGAAGCCATTGGTGTAGATAAATATGATCTTTTATTTAGTGAAGAAGAACTGAAAAAAACAAGCATGAAATATTTTATTGAAGATTAAACTACAAACCCTTAGGTTATTAGATCTAAGGGTTTATATATGTATACAAAAATCTCTTCTAGATATCTTTAGGGATTTAAATAGTTTTAGCAGGTATTGGATTTTCTCTACTTTGGTTAAATGCACAGAACCATCAATTTTTGTAAAATCAAATTGAAAAGGTTCAGTTGTGATTGTTTTTTTATTGGTTAAAAGGTTTACTTAATGGTTTTTAAAATTAGCCTAGAAATCCTTGGTGATAAGACCGATAATCACAGGTACCCACCATTTTCAAGGTTATTCACCCCTTTCCACTAAATATAATTAAATTGTGAAAATGACTTTTGGTAAATCTCTGTAGACCTAAATCTATTAATAAGGGGGTTAAGTTTTGGGTAAGGAAAGCTTATATCGAGCCTGGCTTGAAGCCGTGCAGGAGCATAGTTTTTCGAAGGCAGAAAAATTATACCATCAAATTATAGAATTATATCCCCATTGTAAAGAAGTCAATTTTCCTATGGGTGTTTGGTATAAAGAAAAGGGATTAAATGAAAAAGCATTGGACGCTTTACGAAGGGCTCTCATTACCGATCCCGAAATTGCTGCTGAAATTTATTATTATCTTGGCAATGTTTCCAGAAATATGGGAAATCTGCTAGAAGCTATTGATTACTTTGAACAGTCCATAAAAGAAGACCCTAATTTTTTTGAAGCTCATTATAATTTGGGTAAAATTTATTCTATGCTTAAAAATAGTGAAAAAGCATTAAAGGAATATAAGAAGGCACTAAATTTAAACCCTGGAGATGTTGATACCTATGTCAATATAGGAGTTGAGTTTTCCAACTTAGGTAAAAGTAAAGAAGCTATAAAAATGTATGAAAAAGCTTTAGAATTTGAGCCTCAATCCTACTTGATCTACTCTAACCTGGGAGTAGAATATACTGCTTTGGGTGAGTATGAGAAGGCTATTGAGTTTCATAAAAAAGCTCTTACTCTGAATACATTTTATGGTGATGCCTGGTATAACCTGGCTTGTACTTATGCTCTGGCCAATGATGTAGAAAACTCACTTAAGGCATTAGAAAGGGCCATTAAACTAGATGAAGATAATATTGAATACGCCAAGAAGGATCCTGAGTTGGATAATGTTAAACATACGGAAGAATATAAAAGGTTAATATAAAAATCTATATATAATAATATTTATTCTATATGAAAAAGGAAATAACTCCTCTAAAATAGAAATATATCTAAAAAAATTTTGTCGAAAGGTGAATTATATGCAGAAGTATTGGGGTACGATGACTAAGATATTATTTTGGATGCTATTTATGGGGCTAATAATAGGGGCTATATTTCCTTTTATCATTTCCAGTATTGTACATATACATTCCATAACAAAGTTTTTTTTATTTCTAATAGCAAGTCTACTGGCAGGCGGGTTTGTGGGTTACTTAAATTATACCATTGTAAAATCTGTTTTAGTTAAACCTCTAACAGAAATAATTAAGACAACCCAGAATATTGCCAGCGGAAATTACAATAGTGTTTGCTTGGTTGTCTGGGGAAAGCATGATTTAATAGGTAAGTTAGGTAGTGCAATTAATAAAATGGTGGCAGCTATTAACGATTCTCATAATAAACTGCTTTTAATGTCTAAAACAGATGGTTTGACCCAGGTTTATAACCGAAGGACAGCAGACTTGAAGTTAGCTGAATTAAATAATGGACAGGTCAATAATGTTTTTGTAGTGTTGGTAGACATTGATAAATTTAAAATGTTTAACGATTTATACGGACACCAGGTAGGTGATAAAATTTTAAAATCTATAGCCCAGACTCTGAGTCCTAATAATAATGAATACATGCTGGCCCGTTATGGAGGTGATGAGTTTATCATCATCTTGGAAAATACAACAAAAGACAAAGTTAAAGCTATTCTCGAAGAATGGTTTATTAGGCTGAATAGTGTTGTATTTGAAATAAACAATCAGAAAATTCCGGTAACATTAAGTGCAGGTGTGGCTTCTTACCCCTATGACACAATGAATATTACTAGTTTAGCTGCCTTTGCAGATAAAGCTATGTATAATGTCAAATACAAGGGTGGTAATGGATTTGTTTTTTATTCGGAAGCAACAGAGTTTACTAATCTTAGTTCTGCTACATATAAGTCCCTAGAAGGATTAATTTTTGCTCTGGATAGTAGGGATAAGTATACTAAATGTCATTCCGATCAGGTGGCCAGGTTAGCCTTGGCTATTTATAATGAAATGAAAATTAATGTCTTATCGGAAGAAATCATTATGATTGCCAGTTTGTTACATGATGTAGGGAAAGTTGGACTGCCTAATGACATTTTAAACAAACCAGGTCGGCTTACTGATGAAGAATATGAACTGGTAAAAAAGCATCCGGTCATAGGAAAACAAATCATAGAGTTACTCTTTAAAAAGAATTCAGAAGAAATTATTAATGGTGTTTTGTATCACCATGAACGTTTTGATGGTAAAGGTTATCCGGAAGGTTTAAAAGGTGAAGAAATACCCCTTATTGCCAGGATTTTAGGGGTGGCCGATGCTTTTTCAGCAATGAGTCAAGACAGGGTCTACCGCAAGGGTTTAAGTTTAGAGGAAATAATATACCAACTGGAATTCAATGCAGGTAAGCAATTTGATCCTGAGGTGAGCAGGGTATTAATAGATATTATCAAGAATAAGCCAGAGCTAATCAAATATTGAGTAGACTTAATTATCGAAAAATTTCACAAACTAAAAAGGATATAAGTTATTTTTATAGAATAAATATATATCATTAATGTTTGGAAGAGGGTGGCTACCTTGAATGATAAATATTTTATTTATTTATCCTCTGAAGAACAGGAAAGTTTTAAACAATACTCAATGCCTCTGGTTTTTCCTAAAGAGCATACCATTTTTTCCCCGGGGGATTTACCTAATTATATCTATTTTATTGACGCAGGAAGAATTAAAATATACCGCTTAACCATGGATGGAGAATATATTACCATTTCTATCAGGCACCCGGGAGAAATCTTTGGTTTAGCAGAAGCATTATGTGACATGCCCCGTCAGTGCTTCGCAACTACCCTGGAAACAACCCGACTGCAAGCTATAAAAAAAGAAGATTTTTTCAGGATATTAATTGAAAAACCTCAATTGAATTTAAAAATTTCCCAAGTCTTAAGCAGGCGACTTCGGCAAACGGAAACGGTTATTCACGATCTGGTTCATTATAATGTAGAAGCCAGATTAGCCAGGCTGCTTTTAAGCATGGCCAAACAATGTGGAAAAAATTATAGCGATTATATCTTACTAGATATAGTCTTGACTCACAAAGATATAGCCAGTATGATCGGTACTTCCAGGCAGAGTGTCACTTTAGCTTTACAACAATTAAAGGATAAAGGAATTATAGATTATCATAAACGGGAGATAAAAATAGTTGATTTCACAAAGCTGCGTAGTCTTACGTAAAACACCTCATATAGAGGTGTTTTTTTAACTCATTTTTGTCAGCTGGCTGACATTGAAAATGCAAAGTACTTGACATTAAAATTGCAAAATATCTGACGGTAGCACCTCCTTTCACAAGCTATATTTAAAATAGGACTACTTTATGGATGGCATAAATAAAAAGAAAATGCCAGACATAAATCAAATTTATGAAAGGGGTGTATGTTGAAGGTTTTTTAAGTTTTGCTCCTAAACAAAAGAGATGAATATTTGGAAGGGGGATTATTGTGAGTACTGAAAGTGTTGCTAATTTTAAGCCAGGTCCGGAACCGTCAATATTTACCGACCTGGACAAAAAACAGTTATTAGGTCTTTTTTTAGGTTTCGCCGCTATGTTTATCCTGCATTTTTCTCCTACTATCTCAGGATTAACTCCTCAAGGACAATCCATATTAGGTGTATTTCTTTGGTTTATGATTGTTATGATTTTCAATGCATTGCACCGGTTTGTGGTAGGTATTGCTTCACCATTATTCGTAGTTTTGTTAGCTAATTATAAAATTCCGGAAGCCTTTTCCGCCTTTACAGGTAAAGCTTTCTTTTTAGCTATTGGAGCATTTATCTATGCTGGAATCATGATGGGTACACCTTTAGGGAAACGCATTGCTATCACTATCACCGATTTATTCCGGTCAGCCAAAGTATCTAGAATATTTTTCGGTTTATCGGCAGCTGACTTTTGTATTAGTGGTTTTCTACCAACTGTTGCTGAGACTGGGCTTTTACTCCCTTTAGCTAAAGGTTTTAGCAGCTTAACTGAGGGTAAAGAACATCTACCAGAAGTTAAAAGAATAAATAATGGTTTATTCTTACTTATTTGTGGTTTGATGCCTTTGTTTACCAGTATGATCATTCTTACTGCCCATTTTCCAAATATTTTGATGGCAGGTTTTCTGGAAAAAGCAGCGGGAATTTATATAACCTGGATGGATTGGCTCAAGTTAAATCTTCCTCTCTGGGGGTTAATGCCTGTAGCCTTTGTTTATACTGTATGGTATTTCAAACTATGGAAAGTTGAAATTCCTGGAGCTGCTGATGAGCTGCCTAAAATGAAAGCTGAATTAGGGAAAACTACCTGGTCTGAGAAATGGGCCCTGGGTTGCCTGGCTATTGCCATGTTTTTATGGATCACTGAAAAAACTTTACACAACATTAATACCGGAATGACTGCATTGATTTTAATCCTGTTAGTATTTTTACCTTTTAGTAAAATCAAATACAGTCAAATTGCTCCCCATGTGATGTGGGATGTCTGGATTTTATTAGGTGGAGCAATCTCCATGGGTACAGCCCTTTTTAAATCTGGTGCTGTGGAATGGCTAGTAAATCTGATCCTGGCTCCCATGGGTGACTTAATCTATACCTTACCACCCATTATAGTGCTAATTTTAGTTGTTATCGGTATGCAAATTGCCAGGGCTGGTATTGTCAGTGCAGCAGCAATGGGTGCCATGTTTATTCCTCTGTGTATTAGTTTGGCTCCCAAATTAGGTTTTAATGTTTTACCATTTACCATGATTGTAGTTAACTGTTTAAGTTATTCCTTCTTCCTACCCATGTCCATAACTGCCTTCTTTATCGCCTGGGGTGCCGCGGATATGACTATGGGTGAAGTAATTAAATTTGGAGCTCCTCTTTCTATAATTTGTAATATATATACAATTCTGACTATGAGTGTCTGGTTACCATTAATGGGCTACCCGTTAATGTAATGAAGACTAATTTTGATGAGGAGGATATATAATGTGTGCAGAAAAAGTATTGCCTAAAAATTTAGAAGAAATACAGGTTGAAATGCTGAAAACGGATTTTCTCATTATAGGTGCAGGTAATGCCGGTTGTTTCGCAGCCATAGAAGCCAAAAGGAAAAATCCTGATTTAAAAGTTACTCTTATGGAAAAGGCCTACATTGACCGCAGTGGTTGCCTGGCAGCAGGTATGGATGCCATTAATACCTACCTTAAAAAAGGTCGTACTATTGAAGAGTTTTTAAAATGGAGCCGTTCCCAGGCCGGAGGCTTGATCAGGGAAGACCTGGCTTTAAAGGTAGCGGAAAACTTAAATAAACCTGTAGAGGAGTGGGAGGCCTGGGGACTTCCTATTAAAAAAGATGAAGATTCAGAAGAGTATAAAACCCGGGGTAAATGGGATATTACCATCCAAGGTGAATCCATGAAGCCCATTATAGCCGAAAAAGTTAGAGAATACGGGTGTGAAATACTAAACCGGGTTACAGCTACCAGTTTTTTAGTAGCTGACGGGAAGGTTATAGGTGCTATCGGTTTTGGTGTCAGAGACGGTAAAATGTATGTTGTCAAAGCCAAAGCAACTTGTATTGCTACCGGTGGAGCTGCTGGCCTGTATAAACCATACCAGGGAGATGGTGTTGATAGTCACCACCAGTTATGGTACTGCCCTTTTAATACAGGTACAGGTTATGCCATGGGTATCCGGGCCGGCGCGGAAATGACAACCTTTGAGATGCGCTGGTGTGCAACCAGAACCAAGGACTTTAACGGTCCTATCGATACCATTTCCGTCGGGTATAAAACACCTATGATAAATGCCAAAGGTGAAAAGATCTTACAGAAGAGATATGCCCATATGGGTGGAGAAACAGCCCCCAGGTTTATTAGGGCCAATGCTCCCATGGAAGAGTGGCTGGAAGGTAGAGGGCCTTGTTTTGTAGATACAAGGCACATGAGTGACGAAGACATTAAACAAATGAAAACTGACTATTTAAATGAAAGACCTACCTATGTACTTTTCCTGGCAGCAAGAGGACAGGATTTGAAACAAGAGCCAATAGAAATTTATGGTAATGACCCCTACATTGTTGGTGGTCACACAGCCAGCGGGTATTGGGTTGATACTGACTGGGCAACCACCTTGCCGGGATTGTTTGCCTGTGGTGATGTATCCGGTGGAGTTCCCAATAAGTTTGTAGGGGGCTGTGCCGCAGAAGGTTTACTGGCTGCCCAGGGAGCAGTTAAATATATCGCTAATTTAGAAAGTCTTCCCCAGGTAGATGAAAAGCAAATAGAAGCAGAAAAAGCCCGTATTTATGCTCCTCTCTTCCGGATGCAAAAAGAAGGAGAAGGTGTGCACTGGCGGGAAATGGAAGAAAGAATGCAACGGCTTATGGATGAATATGCCGGTGGAATCCATCAATTCTTTCGCATGAGTGAAGAACAACTTAAATATGCTCTCAAACACATTAAAATCTTACAAGACCAGGTTAAATACTTGATAGCGGAGGACCTACATGATTTAATGAGCTGTCATGAGGTTATTGATAGATTAGATGTTGCAGAAGTATTGATTCACCACTTGTTATTCCGTAAGGAAACCCGTTGGCCAGGTTGGCAAACCCGGGTGGATTATCCTGAGGTTGATAATAAGGAATTTGATTGTTTTGTAAATTCTAAAAAAAATGTAGAAACTGGTGAAATAGAGATGTTTAAACGCCCCTATGAACAAATTATACCAGGTGATCGTTTACAACCTTAATATTTCAAAAAAGCTAGCTAAAGGGGGAACTTAAAATGCCACCAAAAGTAAATTTAAATAAGTGTGATGGATGTAAGGCTGAAGAGGAACCATTGTGTGAACAAATTTGTCCGGGGAATTTAATGACCTTAAAAGATGGTAAAGCATACTGCCGGGCAGATCGTGATTGCTGGGATTGTATGTCCTGTACTAAAATCTGCCCGCAGGGTGCCATTGAAACCAGATTACCTTATCAGTTGGGATATTATCCGGCCAAGCTTATTCCCAGAGTAGGTACCAATAAAATTATGTGGACCTGTGTGGATATTAACGGAAAAATAGAGCGTTTTGTAGTTAAGACCAGAAATGATTAATTAGGAGGATGAAAAATGGCTATGGGAGTAGTTTTATGCCGTTGCAAAGGGTTAATAGAAAATTTAGATTTGGATTGGCTTAGGGAATATCTAAGTAAGAAAAAGGATGTTGTTAAAGTCCTTATTTTAGACCTGGGCTGTAGTCCACAAGGGCAGCAAGAGATATTAGATTTAATTAAAACCCGGGATATTGACCGCCTTGTGGTAGCGGCATGTTCTCCCCTGGTCAAGGGTGATTTGTTCCGAAGTTTAGTTCACAAAGCCGGTGTTTCCTATCAGCTTTTAGAACTAGTTAATTTACGAGAACAGTGTGCTTGGGCTATACCTGATGCTAATCTTGCCTTAGAGAATGCCAAAATTAAATTAGACATGGCTGTAAAAAGGTTAGCCAAGGCCAAGGATATCGGACACTGGCAGTTAAATAATGCTTATATTAACACCTTAAGATGTGATAAGTGTAAAAGGTGTATCGAAGAATGCCCAAATGAAGCCATTACTTTAGGTTCGGATGGCTTTCCAGAGATTAATGAAAATAAATGTGAAAAGTGTGGAGTGTGCCTGGGGGGTTGCCCCCTGGGTGTCATCTCCTTACCTGATTTCAGGCTAGAAGAAATAAATGGGATGATTGAAGAGGCGGCCAAATCTAAAAATGAACCAGCTATTATAGGTTTTTTCTGCCCCCATGCTTATGAAGAAGTGGATACTGTTGCCGTTTCCGGTTGTCCACAACTGGCTAACTTGCATATTATTCCGGTACCCTGTTCCGGTGCAGTGAATATGACCCTGGTTAATGATGCTTTGTCCAATGGTATAGACGGCATTATTATTGCCGGTTGCGAGCATAGCCAGTGTCAGTTGCGTAAAGGTAATGAGTTTGCTAAAAAAAGAATTGCCAACCAGCAAGAAACCCTGGAAGAAATGTTTTTGGAAAAAGAACGACTTGAATACATGGCTTTTGACGAGAACTATACTCCATCGGCGGAAATTAATGAAAAAATATGTTCCCGCTGCCAGATCTGTATCCAGGTATGTCCCTTCCAAGCCATTTCCTACTCCCGAGAGGATAATACAATGCAAGTTAACCCGCAAGGCTGTAGGTGTTGTGGAACCTGTACCGCTACCTGTCCCGCGGGAGCCATTAATATCCCTGAGGCCAGTGATGAGGAAATTATGGGTACCATAGATTTACTTTTAAGGGAGGGGTCATAATGCCTACCAGGCTAGTCTTTTGTAAAAGTGAATTATGTGGAACTAATAAATTGGAGTTAAAAAGAATAAAACTTGATTTTAAAAAAGCCAATTTAGAATTTTTGGAAATGGATGATTTATGTGGAAATATTCAGGAAGTAAATAAACTTAAGGGTGATTTAGTTTTTGTAGGTTGCAGTGGCAAAGTAATTAAAGGAAAAATAGATGAAAGCAATAAAAGAATAGTTTTTGCTAATATCAGGGAAGAATGTCTCTGGCTTTATAATGATGAAGAAACCATCTACCGGGAGGTTCTTTTAGAAATTAGAATTGCTTTACACAGGTTAAAATTCAAAAAAACAACGGAAAGGGTACCTCTAAATTGTTTTAGAAATAAGGTTGGGAAATATATAGAGATTATTAGTGAGATAGGGCCTAATCCTTTCAAAGTATAAATAAAACCGCTGAAAATCATCTTATACCTTGTACTAAATCATAGTCAAGGTATTTTTGTTTTGCAAGCTCTAGGAAAATAGCTGGAATTATTGCCGTAGGGGATACTGTTAAAGAAAGTTTCCGTGGTGAAATTAAAGGGTTAAAAGAAATGGTAATAGAGGTTATAATGATTTTAGGTGATAACAAAAAAACTGCTTGGGCAATTGCTAAAGAGGAAGGAATCGGGAGGGTTTTACCAGAAGTATTACCGGAAAATAAGTCAGGTTAAAAAGGTGGAAGTATCAACCTAAATAATAAAAAGAATGGAGGAAAGAGAATGGTTGCAGGTCTTGTAAAAGAATGGAATAAGGTTCAATTGCCGAGAATGGTTAGAGTGAGACAAAAATTTCCAGGAACGAAAGTACAAGATATTAGAGAGGAACTAAGAACTCAATTTACTGCTTTAGACCTGGCCCAAAGGTTAAAACCGGGTGCTAGGATTGCTGTAGCTGTAGGGAGCAGGGGTATACATAATATAGACGGGATAACTAAAGAAGTTATAAATATGTTAAAAGATTATAATTTTGATCCATTTATTATTCCTGCCATGGGTAGTCATGGTGGAGCTACCCCGGAAGGACAAATAAAGGTCCTTAACGAATACGGAATAACTGAGGAAACTATGGGAGTACCTATCCATTCTTCCCTAGATGTTGTGGAAGTTGGTACAGTAAAAGTTCCTTCAGTTCCTAAAGAGTTTCCAGTGTATGTAGATAAAATTGGTTATAATGCCGATGGCATAGTAGTAATTAACAGGGTTAAGCCTCATACTTTGTTTAGAAATGATATTGAAAGCGGCTTGATGAAAATGCTGACCATTGGCCTGGGTAAACACCAGGGAGCAACAATGGCCCACCTCCAGGGATTTGACTTATTTGGTGAAATTATCCCGGCAGTTGGTGAAAAGATTTTAGAAAAAGCACCTATCTATTTTGGAGTAGGTATTGTAGAAAATGCTTTTGAAGAAACAGCTGAAATAAGGGTTATCCCTCGAGAAGATTTTAAAAAAGCCGATCAAGAACTTTTAGAAAAGGCCAGAAAACTTATGGGCCGGATAATGATTCCGGAACTAGATGTACTAATTGTAAAAGAAATAGGTAAAGAATTCAGTGGGGACGGGATGGATCCTAATGTAGTAGGTAGGTATCTAAATCCTGATATCAAACCGGATATCAAAATCCAGAAAATAGTTGTTTTGGATTTATCGGAAAAAACAAAAGGAAATGCTACCGGATTGGGTTCTGCTGATGTTATAACAAAACGGATGTTCGATAAAATTGATTTGATGAAAACCTATATAAATGTTTATACATCTACAGCTTTACACGGCGGTAGAATACCTATGATAATTGACTCCGATGAGGAAGCAGTACAGGTGGCTTTAACTTCTTGTGTCCGGGTTTCTCCAGCTCAATATAAAATGGTCTATATTCCCAATACCTTGTTTCTTGAAGAATTATGGGTATCTGAGTATCTAGCAGAACAATTAAAGGATTCCCCTGATTTTGAAATTACCGGTGATCCTGAAACTATACAATTTGACGAAGCCGGAAATATTACTAATTTACCATTTTAATCTATATTCCATTGTAATAGTGTGATACTGAAAAACTGGCATAGCCAGTTTTTCTTGCGCCCTTTTTCTGTTATAATGCAACATGGGGGATATATTTTTCAAATAAAGGAGATGGCAAAATTGCGCAGATGGCTTAAAGTTTCAGCACTTATTTTAGTTTTTTTGCTTTTAATTACAGGTTGTAACATAGGTACATCCGGCGAGCCTGCTAAAGGAAAAATGGAAAGCGGACCTATTAAAATAGGAGTATTAAGAATAGAAGACAATCTCCCTTTTTTCGTTGCTGAAGAGGAGAATTTATTTGCCAAAAATAATGTTAAAGTAGAATTAGTTTCTTTCAATAGTGCCAGGGAAAGGGATATTGCCTTAGAGGCAGGAGAGATCCATGCTGAACTAGCAGACCTCATTGCTGTTGGTTTAATGAAAAAAGGTGGTACTGATGTTAAGGTAGTGTCACTGGGTTTAGGGGTTACTCCTCAGGAGGGGAGATTTGCTATTTTAGCTGCTCCCAATAGTAATATAGAAAAACCTGAAGATTTAAAAGGTATACCTATTGCAATTTCCAACAATACTATCATCCACTATCTAGCCGAAAAAATGCCCCGGGAAGTTGGTTTTAAACCGGAAGATATCAAAACCCAAAGTATTCCTGATATAAAGCTGCGTTTAGACTCCCTTTTAGAAGGAAAAGATGTACAAGCGGCTTTATTACCTGACCCATTAGCAACTTTAGCGGAAAAAATGGGGGCTAAAGTAATAATTGATGATACCAAGTTAAATACTAATTTATCCCAAACAGTTATCCTATTTAGAGCAGATACTATTAAAAATCAAAGGGAAGATATTAAAGCGGTATTAAAAGCCTACAGTGAGGCAGCAGAAAAGCTAAATAAAAAACCTGAAAAGTATCGGGCTCTGATAGTTGAAAAAGCACGGATTCCCAAGCCCCTGGAAAACAGCTATCCAGCTCCCACTTATTCTCCCTTGACACTTCCTAAGGAAGAAATGATAAATAGAGTGATGGATTGGATGGTTGAAAAAGGACTATTAGAAAAAGCCTACTCTTATAATGAAATAATGGATACCTCTTTCTTAAAATAAAGTAAACTTTCGCACTATCAGACTGAAAGTAATTGGGGATAGGAAATGATTGAAATTAAGGATGTATATTTACACTATAATAATTTAGATATGAATGCCTACCTGGAAGCTTTACAAAATATTTCTTTAACCATTGCCCGGGGAGAAAGGTGTGTAATTATCGGTCCCTCTGGCTGTGGAAAAAGTTCTTTGTTATATTTACTGGCTGGGCTCTTTAAACCTACCCGGGGGAAAATAACAATAAATGGTCAACAAGTAACTGGGCCCAGGGAAGAAGTGGCTTTAATTCTTCAGGACCATGGTTTATTTCCCTGGAAAACTGTTTTAGAAAATGCTGAATTAGGTTTAATGATTAGAAATATCCCCAGGGTTGAAAGAAGAAGGAAAGTTTTGGGAATCCTGGATTCCCTGGGGATTAAAGAACATGCTGGAAAATATCCTGCTCAGATTTCCGGAGGACAAAGACAGCGGGTAGCTATAACCAGGGCTCTAGCTCAAGAACCTGAAATCTTATTGATGGACGAGCCTTTTTCTGCATTGGATGCTTTAACCCGGGAACAACTGCAGAACTTGCTTTTAAATTTATGGAAGGAAAGGTTATTAACACTAGTTTTGGTTACCCATAATATTGAAGAAGCTGTGTTTTTAGGGGACAGAATTATTATCCTTTCTCCCCAACCAGGCAAAATATTGAAAATTATTGCTAATAAAGGATCAGGACTTGTTTCTTACCGACAATCCCGGGAATTCTATGACCAATGCAGTTATATTCGGAGTGTTCTGGAAGGTGAAACTTTATGAAGACCACTTTGTTTAAAAAGATAAGTAGCAATCTAACTGCTATTTTTTTTATAATTATAGGCTGGTTAGTTGTTGCCATTAAACTAAATAAACCTTTTTTACCTCCACCCCAGGTAGCCTTTTTTTCCTTTATTAAACTTTGGGTAAAGGGTATTTTGGCAGAGCATTTTCTGGTAAGTTCTTTAAGGGTTATTATCAGTGTTATTATTGCCTTCTTATTGGCAGTTCCTCTCGGTTTGGTCTTGGGTAGAAATGAAAATCTAGATAGGTATATTTCACCGGTTATTTATGTCCTTTATCCTTTACCCAAAATTGTCTTTTTGCCCATAATAGTTGTTTTACTAGGTTTGGGTAATTCCCCAAAGGTTTTTCTAATTACTTTGATTATTTTTTTTCAAGTAATAGTTACTGCCAGGGATGCCAGTAAAGGAGTTCCCTTTCAAAGTGTACAATCTATGCGATCCTTAAATGCTAGTACTTGGCAAATCTATCGTCATTTAATCTGGCCTTACTGTCTTCCCAAGGTCCTTACCTCTTTACGGATTAGTTTAGGTACTGCCGTAGCTGTTCTCTTTTTAGCCGAGACTTTTGCCTCCACAGATGGTATCGGGTACTTTATTTTGGATGCTATGGAACGTAGAGAATACGGAGGTATGTATGCCGGCATAATTGCTATGGGCCTTTTGGGGTTACTGGTATATGGAGTTGTTGATTATATAGAACATGTTTATTGTAAATGGCAAAAGCTGTAATACATTGACTATTAGTTTAGTATCGGTGGTAATTATATGAAATTTTTAACATAGTTCTCGCTATGGCGTAAGCCAAGTTTTTTTTGTGTCAAAATCTACCTTCCTTGCATATCTTATAAGTGTGAATAGAAATTTTTGAGGTCAATGGCGCCCTCGAAACGTTTTTTAATGTTTCTTGTGGCGTCCTTTTTTGTAACAAAAATAATAATTTTGGGGGAAGGTGAGAAAAAATGTGTGGTATTACCGGTTGGATAGACTGGGAACAAGATTTGCGAGAGGAAAAAGTAGTGATAGAAAAGATGTCTGAAACATTGGCCCATAGAGGACCTGATGACAAGGGGATTTACCTGACAATTCATGCTGCATTTGGTCACCGTCGATTAAGTGTTATTGATCCTGAACGTGGCAAACAGCCAATGACCCGTCATGGTAAAAATAATACTTATACAATTGTCTATAATGGTGAGCTTTATAATACTGAGGAAATACGTCAAGACCTAAAAACACGAGGGTATTTTTTTGAAACTCACTCGGATACAGAAGTTTTACTTTATGCCTTTATTGAATGGGGTGAAAAATGTTTGCAAAAACTGAACGGTATTTTTGCTTTTGCTGTGTGGGATGAAAGGGGAGAAAACTTATTTTTAGCCAGGGATCGTTTTGGAGTAAAACCACTATTTTATGTGGTAATTAAAAACAAACTGATTTTTGGTTCGGAATTAAAAGCCCTTTTAGCCCATCCTCTTGTTAAGCCGGAAATAGATGCAGAAGGGCTTGCTGAAATTTTTTCCTTAAGTCCCTCCAGAACCCCGGGTCACGGTATTTTCCGGAATGTAAAAGAATTAAGACCGGGTTGTTATATTTTTTTTAACCGAAAGGGTCTGAATATAGGTAATTACTGGACTTTAGAGAGTAAAACCCATGAAGATGACCTGGAAACAACTATTGAAACAGTCCGGGAATTAGTTAGTGATGCCATTAGGCGCCAGTTAGTTTCCGATGTACCTGTTTGTACCTTTCTTTCTGGGGGATTAGATTCCAGTACAATTACAGCCATTGCAGCAGAGCACTATCAACGTAATGGTTTGGGGCAATTAGATACTTTCTCTATCGATTACGTGGATAATGACCGATTTTTTAAAACCACTGATTTTCAACCTAATTCAGATAGTGTCTGGATTGAACGAACCAGAAAAGCATTAAATACAAACCACCATTCCATATTATTTGATACTCCTCAATTAGTAGAGGCATTAGATGCGGCTGTATTCGCCCGGGATTTACCAGGTATGGCAGATATTGATTCGTCACTGATTTTATTCTGTTCTGAAATTAAGAAACACGCTACCGTTGCTTTATCTGGGGAATGTGCCGATGAAGTTTTCGGAGGCTATCCCTGGTTTTATAAAACAAATTTATTAGAACTTGATAATTTTCCATGGTTAAGAGTTGTTAAGGAAAGAACTAATATTTTATCTCCCGAACTGGCTGAAATAATTGATCCTATAAGTTATTGTCAACAGAGATATAGAGAAACCTTAAAAGAGGTACCTCTTTTAGAAGGTGAAAGTCCCCTGGAAGCCCGGAGACGGGAAATGGCCTATTTAAATTTCACCTGGTTTATGGCAACTTTGCTGGATCGTAAAGATAGAATGAGTATGGCCAGAGGACTAGAGGTTAGAGTACCTTTTTGCGACCATAGGATAGTGGAATATGTCTGGAATATTCCCTGGGAAATGAAATTTTATAATAAAAGGGAAAAAGGGATATTAAGAAGGGCTTTAACCGGTATTTTACCTAATGATGTTTTATGGCGCAAAAAAAGCCCTTATCCTAAGACTCACAATCCTAGCTATTTAAAAGCAGTTAAAAAAGGATTAACAGAAATTTTAAGTGATACCGGCTCTCCTCTTTATCAAGTAGTAAATATTAAATATATTAAGCAATTAATGGCATCAGACTTGGCAATGTATGATAAACCTTGGTTTGGTCAGTTAATGACAGGCCCCCAACTATTTGCTTTCTTAATTCAGGTTGATATATGGATGAGGAAGTATAAAGTAACAATTGTATAATATAATAGGGTGTTAAAAATGGTCCCTAGCTTCGTTAATTTTAA
>JASKKI010000047.1 GCA_030154225.1 Clostridia bacterium
TGGCAAATAGAGTTATTTTTCAAATGGATTAAACAGCACCTTTAGTTTTTAGAATAATTTTTACTAGAATGCGAACCTTAAATATAAGTATTTTTTATTACTATGGAGGTTACAAAAATGAAGGTGCAATTTTGTAAAAATAATAGCTTTACCAATGAGGTTGTGGAACTATTAAAGCAAAATCATCCTGATTATCAAACTGAGGTTCGACAATGCCTGGGCTACTGTAATGTATGTGAAAAGCAAGCTGTGGCAAAAATCGGTGATGATTATTTTAAAGCTGAAGATGGGCCAGACCTCTTCCAAAAAATTGTTGATCACTTCTTTCGAATCCCTAGCTCCTTTATAGGTTAAAAAAATAAGTCGGACTATCCCGACTTATTTTTTATACTTAACATATTTCTTTCCTATCATTAAGAATAGTCCCAAGGCCCCAGCAGCCATTGCAGCTCCAATAGGATAAGCAATGGCGGCAGACATCTTTAAGCCTTCTGGAGCAACTATTATATAGGTTGCAGAAACAGCTGTCATGAAGGTGGCAGGTAAGGTAGCGATCCAATGGTTTCTCTCATTTATTAATAAATACATTGCCGCCGTCCATAATACAATCATGGCTAAAGTTTGATTGGACCAAGCAAAATAACGCCATACAACATCAAATTTAATTTTCGTTAAAATAAAGCCAACAATAAATAAGGGAACACTTATTGCTAATCGATTTACAATGGGGCCTTGTTTATAGCTAAGAAAGTCGGCAATAATCAGCCTTGCACTTCTAAAGGCTGTATCACCGGAGGTAACAGGAGCTACTACAACCCCCAAAATAGCCAATATTCCACCGATCTTACCTAATAAGGTATTAGAAACTATATTTACAACATAAGCAGCACCACCTTTTGCTGCCATAGCTTCCCCTAGTTGAGCGGTTCCACCAAAGAAAGACATAGCAGCAGCAGCCCAAATCAAAGCTACGACACCCTCAGCTATCATAGCACCATAGAATATGGAACGACCTTGAGTTTCATTAGTTATACAGCGTGCCATCAAGGGTGACTGGGTGGAATGGAAGCCTGATATAGCGCCACAAGCAATAGATACGAATAGTAAGGGCCATATAGGTAACTGTTTTGGGTGCATATTGGTTAGAGTAATCTCTGGTATATGGTAGCCTCCTAAAAGGATACCTCCACTTACTCCAATAGCCATGAAAAGTAAGGCTAAACCAAAGATAGGATAAATCCTACCAATCAATTGGTCAATTGGTACCATAGTAGCAATTAGATAATAAATAAATATTGCATAAATCCAAAACTGTTTATTAAAAGATTCTGGAGTTAAGCCTGCAATTAATCCTGCAGGACCGATAATAAACACTACACCTACTAATACAAGAACAACTATTGAAAAGGCCCTCATAAAGGTTTTAACTCCACTACCCAAGTATTTTCCTACAACCTCAGGAATACTAGCTCCATCATGTCTAACTGAAAGCATTCCTGAAAAATAATCATGGACTCCACCAGCCAGTAAAGAACCTAAAACTATCCACAGAAAAGCCACTGGCCCCCAGAGGGCTCCGGCGATGGCTCCAAATATTGGTCCCAATCCAGCGATATTTAAAAACTGAATCAAAAATATTTTCCAAGCTGGTAAAGGAATATAATCCACACCATCCTCAAGGCGAATGGCCGGGGTCTCTAAATTCTTATCCACACCAAAGGCATTTTCAACTACCTTACTATAAATAAAATATCCCACAACTAATGCGATTAGTGAAACAAAAAATGATATCATACTTAATCTCCTTTATCAGTAAATTTTTTATTTATTTTGTTTCTTTTGTTCAAATCTCATACAAATATATTAGGCTAAAAAAATTACTTTTCCCCGATAATGCATAATCAAAATCCACATATTTTTACATTCTTAAGGCTTATTTGTTTTTCTTTAGTATTCCCCATCTTAAACTATATATCTTATTATATGTGTGGCCCACTTTTTCTAAGTTCAAATACATCCATGTATATTCTGGGTAGACTATTTATGTCCATGTGGTGGGAGAGAGAATGGGGTCAGGCTTCACTTTGTTACTTTATTTGCTCTTTTATAAAACTTAAAGCCAGAGCCTCTCGGCTCTGGCTTTCCCATACCGCCTAATAAAACTTCTTAGTATCCAAAAACTCCTGAACATCTACCAAAGCTTCACCGAAGCGCTGGAAGTGGACAACTTCTCTCTCCCGTAAGAACCGTAATGGATCTTTGACACAAGGGTCATCAGCTAAGTTAATCAACCATTCATAAGTAACCCTTGCCTTTTGCTCTGCCGCCATATCTTCAGTAAGATCCGCGATAGGTTCACCTTTAGCTTGAATATAAGTTGCCGTAAACGGATTACCTGTAGCATCTACATAGAATAATGCTCTGTCATGGTCTGCATAGTGACCGGCCAAACCAGCTGCTCTTAATTCCTCTAATGATGCACCTTTTAATAACTGATATACCATGGCAGCAATTACCTCTAAATGAGCCATTTCTTCTGTCCCAATATCAGTTAATAAAGCTTTTGATTTTCCTGTAGGCATAGTGTAGCGTTGGTTTAAGTATCTTAAGGCGGCGGCCAATTCTCCATCTGGCCCACCGTACTGAGTAATTAAATACTTTGCCATTCGTACATCTTTGCTCTTTATGTTAACTGGATATTGTAACTTTTTTTCATATATCCACATAACTTAATTTTCCTCCTTTTTTATTCCCATGGCCAGGGTTCACAAACCCATTGCCAGGGATATTGGCTGCAGGAATAGCCGAAATTTGTTAATGGCCCGTACTGGGCTTCATACATATTTTTTAGTTCTGCATACCTTTGAGCCAATGTATTATAATCAGCTAAAGCCTGTTGGTTTGTAGGATAATTATCTAGATATAAATTTAAGTCAACCAAGGCAAAAGAAACTTCTTGAAGTTGTCTCATTAGGCTACAATGATATCTATCCAATTTCATTACCTCCTTTTTTGTTAATAAGTTTTTTTCTCAATATAGGGTTGGTAAAGATTGGGGAAAATGGTACCCTTCATCAAAGCTTCTGGTAAAGGATATAATCTAACATATGGTTGGTAGGGGACATATGCCCTCGCTAATTTTATTTCTTTCTTTTTATGCATGTAATCACTCCCTTTTGTTAAAATAGCCTCAATACATTTTATTCCTAGGTAGTAACACATTGTGACTTTCACATACTTTTTCCATAATTTCTATATTTTTGTCCCAAACTTTCTTCATATACTAAAAACGTAAAATAAATTAAATAAAAGGAGAGATGAACATGAAAAAAATTTTAACAGTATTGCTAATGGTTTTGTTATTGGTTACTTTTGTAGGAAGTGCATTTGCTCAAGAGGGAATCTCAGGGGAAAATGAAAAGCTACAGAAGAGACAGGTTAAATTTGCTGTTTTGAAAGAATTTACTGATGAAATTCATACTATTAATGGTCTTAGAATGGAAAGGAATACATTGCAAAATGAAGTTATCCAAAAGCATGATGCCATTTTAGACTTGTACATAGTAGCTAGAGAATCAGGAGATAAAGAAGCCCTTACTGAAGCTAAAAAAGTAAGAGAACAAATAAGAGATATCAATGGAGAAATCAAAGGTATTAGAGAACAAATTAAAGAAGGGAGAAAAGTCTTTAGGGAAGCAGTTAAAAATGGCAATCTAGAAATGGCTCAAGAGCAAGTAAATAGTGTTATAAATCTAATGACAATGATTAATGAAAAAGTTAAGGTAAAAATTAATTTGCTTCAAGATATTATAGAAATATTATCTTAAGAGATAGGTTTTTAAACTATCTCTCAGCTTACAGATCAACCCCATATAGGGCTTCCTCAAAAGGGAGCCTTATTATATTATTAAGGCAGGTTTAGTTTTTCTTAACTAACCTCTAACATCTACTTCTAACTACTACTTATTTGGGAGGGGGTACGTGATGAAACATGTTTTTGTTGTAGATGATGAACGAAATATTAGGGATCTAATAAAAAAATATTTAGAAAAGGACGGGTATAAAGTAACAACCTTTGAAAATGGTAAAAATGTTTTAAGTGAAATTGATAGATTAAAACCTGATTTATTAGTACTGGATATTATGATGTCCGGAATAGATGGATTGGAATTATGCAAGGAGATTAGAATGAAAAGTGAAATTCCGATAATTTTTGTATCAGCGAGGGATGAAGAATTTGACCGTATTCTAGGCCTGGAGCTAGGAGCCGATGACTATTTGACAAAGCCTTTTAGTCCCAGGGAGCTTATTGTTAGGGTCAAAAACATTTTTAGAAGATTGGAAAAGGTACAAACCTTAACAAATGACCAAATTAAGATTAAAGACTTAAAAGTATTTCCAGCCAGAAGATATGTGGAAAAAGATGAGGAAGAATTAAAATTAACCACCAAAGAATATGAGTTATTTGAATTTTTAGTCAGGAATAAAAATATGCCATTTACCAGAGAACAGCTTTTAGAAAGGGTTTGGGGCTATGATTTTATTGGTGATGATAGGGTGATTGATGATTTAGTTAAACGAATCCGAAAAAAGTTAAAAGAAATAGACTCCGTAGTAGAAATAACTACTGTCTGGGGTTATGGTTATAGATTAGATGGTTAAAATCAGTATTCGAACTAAACTATTTATTACATATTTTATTCTTTTGACGGTAATCTTTTTCATTACCACCCTATCTTTTAATTTCTTATCGCAAAAGTATTTAATTAGAGAAGCAAAATTACAATTAAGAAATGAAGGACGTTTGATTGCTGAAACATTAAAAAAGATCTCTATTAAAGATGCTAATCTTAAAGAGATTGTGTCTGCTCGTCGGGAATTGAAAATTGTAGGAAGATTTGTTGAATCGAAAGTTGTGGTATTTAATAGTGATAGAAAAATATTATTTACTAACTTAGAGCTTGATAAAAAACAACTGCTAAATCTACTACAGATTGAAAATAGGGAACACATTAATGGTTATGTTTTTGAAAAGGTTCCTGTAATCAATAGTAATAGTGAAATAAAGGGCTATGTGGTTTTATTAACCAGGGTAAAAGATATCAAGGCAATTAACTCTCTCATGCGCCGTACCCAGTCTTTAAGCCTGATTATTGCGGGAATTATCGCTATGATAATTGGAATAATCTTTGGTAGTAGCCTTATTAAGCCATTAAATAAATTAATGAAAAGTATGACAGGTTTTTCACCTAAGAACTCCCCAGTACCATTAAAGATTAAAACCGGAGACGAGATTGAGGAATTGGCTATTTGTTTCAATAAAATGGTTAATAAACTGAAGAGTTATGACGACCAGCAGAAGAAATTCCTGCAAAATACCTCCCATGAGCTGAAAACTCCTCTTATGTCTATTCAGGGTTATGCAGAAGCAATAAAAGATGGTGTTGTAGAAGGAAAAGAAATGGAGGAAAGTTTGGCAATTATAATAGAGGAAAGTCAGCGTTTAAAAAAAGTTGTAGAAGAAATAATCTACCTGACCAAGTTAGAAAATGTAGAAGATATTTTTAATTTTGAAGAAGGAAACATCGGTGAAGTTATTAGAAAAGCTATAAAGAGTGTAAAACCTCTGTTAGATGAGAAAAATATTCAAATAAACTTGAAGGGAAATTTTGATTATCTTGGTAAGTTTGATAGTGAAAAAATAAAAAGAGCTTTTATTAATATTTTGGGTAATTGTGTTAGATATGCTAAAAGCACAATAATAATAGAAGTAACCCGGGCTGGTAATAATTTAGAAATTTTCATTAAAGATGACGGACCGGGATTTAAAGATGGGGAGGAAAAGAGAATTTTTGATAGATTTTATAAAGGTAACAAGGGTGGAACAGGTCTTGGTTTAGCAATAACTAAAGCAATTATTGAAGGGCACCAGGGTATGATCGAAGCTTTTAATAACAGTTCCTACGGTGCCGGATTTAAAATCCATTTGCCCTTAGAAAAAATCTAGTCCAAATCCAGTCTTAAGACTAGATTTTTTGATATTTTCTTCTTTATATCGAATTTTTTTCGGGATTAAACTTAGCAATTAATTCAGGAACCAGATCAATCATTTTATCCAGGGACCCTTTAGTATTTAAAGGGATTGCACTTACTTCCTCATTTTTAATAACCAGAATGGCATTAGGAGTAATTTTTCCACCTGCACCTATGCCACCGCCGGAACCATCATTTCCGTTGTTATTCTTACCAATGCTACTACCACTACCGGCACCGAATGTAACACTAATAATTGGGACCAAGGTTACGTTACCAACCTGTATAGGTTGACCTACAACAGTTTCAGTTTGGAAAAAGGATTGTAATCGTTCAAATAAAGTATTAATACTTTTTGAAAAGTCCATAATTTTTCCCCCTCATAAATTTTTAACTTTCAAATACCCAGAGTTTTCACCTGAGTTTTATGAAATTGTGATTTTTTTATACTTCTAAATATTATTATTACCAATATTAACTTTAGGAAGTATAAAGCATTCTTTCTAAATACTTTCAACTTAACCGGTTACATGTTCATAGAGTAATCTAAGCTGTCTAAGATATAGATGAAAAAGTAATTATATATTAGGTATAGCGGTTAGGACTATAGTCCCAAAATATGGGTCCCTTTTCCTAATTTTATAAAATAACCCCTAAAAACTACTTGCTGTTTCGAATTATATGGTAAAATCAACAAAAAATGTTGGGTCCACTTAAAAAATTTTTAGGGGGTATGTTTTATGAAAAAGCTACTTGTTTTAATTTTAACCCTTACTTTAATATTGGGTTCCAGTATGGGTGCCCTGGCCAAGGGAAAACCTGCTGAAACTGGTAAAAGTAACGGGAATGGAAAAGGAAAGGGTAAAAATGCTGTTGTTGCAGAAAACATTGAGACAACTGCTACTGGAGAAACAAATGTAGAAGCGGTAACAGTAACAAATCGGGCCAAAAATAAATCTGAAGAAAAAGCTTTGAGAGAACAAATAAGAATTAAAAGGTTAAATACCTTGAAGAAAGCATTAAAGAATAATGGGGTAAGTACAGAGGATATTGAAGAACTAATTGAGAAATACCAACCTGTTCGCGGTCGATTTAAAGTTAAAGGACAACATCCTGTTTTTGATGTTCCTCCTGTTATTAAAGAAGGTAGGACATTAATACCGGTAAGGGCCATCATGAATGGTTTAGGTGCAGAAGTAAGCTGGGATGGAGAAGCCCAAAAAGTAACAGTAACTAGGGATGGTAAAATCATAGAGATATTTCTTGGGTCACAGGAGGTTCTGGTAAATGGTGAGCCCGTTGTTATTGATGTACCTGCTGGCATGATTGCTAATCGTGTCTTTGTACCTATCCGGTTTATTAGTGAAACTCTAGGTGACAAAGTAGTATATGATTCCGAAACTGGTGATGTTACCGTTGGTGATGATACAGAGGAGGAAGTAATTGAAGAAGGAACAGAAAATGAAGATGTAAATACCGAGAATGGTGAAATTACAGGTGAAGATACTGTGGATGAAGCTGATACAGAAGAAAACTCCGTAGATGATACTACCAATGATGAAACTATAGATGAAAATACTGATAATGAAACAACAAATGCTTAAAGTTGAAAAAACCCCGGATTTCCGGGGTTTTTTCAACTTTATAGAGGAGTATAACTTTTGGACTAACCCTCAATCTTAATCTTATATTTCCTGTAGCACGGTAGCACTGTAGCTACTGTAGGTTCTGAAAGATCGACGAAGTCGACCTTTCTTAATATTTATATATTAAGATATATTGACAGACTGCTTGTCGATAAAGTAAAATTTAATTACCTATAGGGGGTATAGGTATGAGAAGTATACATATCTAAAGGAGGAATGCAAAAAGTGTCCAATATTTCGCGGAGAAGCTTTTTGAAAAGAACAATTGCAGCAGGTACAGTTAGTGGAATGATATTATCAGGAACTAATAAGTTCGCCCTGGCTTCCCAACGCAACCTAGATCAAGTAGGTACTTTTATAGATTTAACAAAATGTGATGGTTGTAAAGAAAGAGATGTTCCGGTATGTGTAAGTACCTGTAGGACAAAAAACAAGAGTAAATTTCCTCAACCTATTGAAAACATTCAAAACTACTGGCCCCAAAAGAAAAAAGAAGATTGGTCAGATAAAAAGGATCTTACTAAAAGGTTAACACCCTATAATTGGACTTTTGTACAGAATGTAAAGGTTGATGGCAAAGAAATAAGTATACCTAGGAGATGTATGCATTGTGATAATCCACCCTGTGCAAACCTCTGCCCATTTAGTGCCCAGGAAAAAACCCCGGAAGGACCGGTAGTTATTGACCCTAATGTTTGTTTTGGTGGTGCAAAATGTAGAGATGTCTGCCCTTGGGGTATCCCTGCAAGGCAAGCAGGAGTGGGTTTGTACCTTAAGGTAGCTCCTAAGTTTGCCGGTGGTGGAGTTATGTATAAATGTGACCTTTGTTACGATCTGGTGAAGGCTGGTCAACAACCTGCTTGTGTCGAAGCATGTCCTAATGGTGCTATATTTTTTGGCAGCAAAGAAGAGATGCTTAAAATGGCTTATGAAAGAGCAGAAAAAATTAAAGGTTTTGTTTACGGTGATAAGGAAAATGGAGGAACTTCGACCTTTTATGTCTCTCCCGTTTCTTTTGAAAAAATCCATGAACAATTAGAAAAACAGAAGTCAAAACAGCCAAATCCTGATGCACCTGGTTTCCCAACAATGCCTGTTAATGCAGGTAATTTCCTGGATACAGCAAATGGTGTCGCTGCAGCAGTGTTACTGGCACCGGTGGCAACTGCCTTTGCTGCGGGAATTAGTGCTTATCGTACCATGAAGGGGGAGGGGGATGAATAAGATGGCCAATAAAGAAAAGATCACGAGACATAGTCCTTTGGTAAGACTAATACATTGGTCGGTAGTTTTTTCCACATTTACTTTAATTTTATCAGGAATGTTTCAATTACCTTTAGCCAAAAGATATTTTATTGATCAAATCCCGGGTTTGACCTGGAGTTCTAATTACAGAGTTACTGTCATGCTTCATTATATTGCTGCTCTAGTACTACTTTCCGCCGTTAGTTTTCATGTAGTATATCATTTAATAAGAAAAGAATTTAATCTTTTACCTCGTAAGGGGGACCTAAGAGAATCTTATCTTATTATTAAGTCTATGTTTGGTTTTGGTGAAGAGCCGAAAAGTGACAAATATTTGGCTGAGCAAAGATTGGCCTATGTTTATATGGCATTTAGTTTTTTCTTGATTATAGTTACAGGTATCATCAAGATAATTAAAAATCTGCCAAGTGTTACCTTATCTGACGGTTTTTTGGACTGGACTACTAATATCCATAATTTAGCCACTTTTATGATTATTTTTGGTATTATAGCCCATTTAGGAGCATTTGTAATAAAAGCAAACTGGCCTTTATTACCTTCAATGTTTACGGGTAAAGTAGACTTGGAATATGTAAAACATCGCCATAGCAAATGGTATGAGAAGCTCCAGAAATAAAAAGGAGATTGAAAAGAAACACCTTGCAATCTGTCACTTTTGAAACTCCTCTTTATACATATTTCACATAAAAGTTTCGTCCTCTTATTCTCCAAAACAATAAGGCTGCTCTTTGCAGCCTTTAATTTCGATTTTGCAATTACCTTTTTAAGGAATGCAGTTAGACGCTGATAGTTTTAGAATTCTCCCACAACCCATGAATATTACAATAACTCATAGCTAATATAGTCCCGGAGCAGGGGATTTTTATTTTAGTTAAGGCAACAGGTTCTGTGAAAATATCTCCTTCACCGTGTGGGGTAAAGTTAAAAGTTGCTAATTCCACAGGGAATTTTTTACCTTCGGGAAGGAAAAATACTTTAATCCAGGAAATATGGTGCTCAAGGGTATTAGGATGGCCGATGGCTTCACCGATTAGAACTTTTAATTCGAAAGCTTCATTGGCATTTACTTTTTCAGGGCAATGAATAACAGGAACATGTTTTTCACCTTTCCAGTCTCCAGACTGCATTAACTCAGTAAAAGATTTCAAATTTATTACCTCCTAGTAGTTTTTTTGTTAAAAAGTTTCATAGTTTTTTTTACCCTGAATAACCGGTTTTCCAAACAATTTATTTAGAAATTAAATAATAATTTTAAAGCCATAGCCGTTACTGTTACTATTAAAATATATCTTATCCATTTATCACCTTTTGAAACTGCAAAATTACTACCTAACCAGGCTCCTAATGAATTTCCGATAGCCAAAGTTAAACCTAGCACCCAGTTAACACTGCCGCTGATGATAAAGACCAATAAAGAAGATAGCATATAGAAACCTACAATAAAAACTTTAAGACTATTGATCCGTACCAAAGACATCCCGGTAATGATAGTTAAAGCTGCAATGATTATAAAGCCTACTCCAGCTTGAATAAAGCCTCCATAAACACCTATGAAAAAAAAGGCAATCATTGCTGGTATTTTACGATGGGGATTGAATTTTTCCTCATCCTCTGAGAGGATTTTCTTGTGCGGCTGTTTAATAATTAAAAATAAAACGATAAACATAACCAGGGCCAGGATTTTATTGAAAATGTTATCTGGAAGGGAGATAGCTATTTTTGAACCAACAATTGAGCCTATTAATGCAGGTATACCCAGCATTAGGCTAAGGTTTAAATCAAAGAATCCTTTACGGCGGAAATTGGCCACGGCCACAATATTTTGTAACATTAGGGCAATCCGGTTAGTACCATTAGCCACAGCAGAGGGTAGACCTAAAAAAATAAGCATAGGCATACTTAAAAGAGATCCGCCACCACCGACAACATTCAAAAAACCGGCGGCAGTACCTGTAATAAGTATTAGTAAAACTTTTCCAATAGTCATTTTGCATCAATCTCCTTTGGTATATATTAACATCTACAATATTAACATTTTACATCTATCTTAACACAATTTTACCAATATTGTAGAAGTTCTAAATATATAAATATAAAATCTTTAGAAAAATTAGAATTAAGAAATGAGGTGTTTAATTTTGAAAATTCTCGGTCTGGTAGCCTCCCCGCGCAAACTAGGTAATTCAGAAATATTAGTTAAAGAAATGCTTGCATCTTTTTCTGATGATGTTGAAAAAGAAATGATTAGACTTCCTGAACTGAATATTGAACCCTGTAAAGCCTGTTATGCCTGTTTGCCTCAGGAAAATGAATGTATAATAAAAGATGACCTTGCTTTTTTATTAAAAAAAATAGAGGAAGCTGATGGCATAGTTATTGGTTCACCTTGTTATTTTTTAGGTGTTCATTCCAGTTTAAAATTAGTTGGTGATCGTTTTATTTCTATATTAAATTCTGGCAATAAGTATTCCGGTAAAAAATGTGTATTAGCGATAGTTTATGGAATTAAAGGTTGGGAAGGTTATGCCCGGGAAGGGGCAATTAGTTTTGCCAAATTCCTACATTTGGATGTGGTTGGCACTATGCTGGTTCAGGCAGCTAATCCCGGTCAAGTTATTAAAGATGATACACTAGCCGAAGCTCGGGAATTGGCACAGGCTTTAATTACACCGAAAAAAGTGTTATCTGAGTCCAATATACATACTTGTCCCCACTGTGATAGCTCGTTACTACAACTTGGATTGGGTGGAGAGGTACGGTGTATTATATGTGGTACAACCGGCAAAATACGAAATGAACAGGAAAAGCCTGTAATAGATTTTGACAAGAAAGTTCCCGGTCGTTTTACTAAAGAATGTATGAATAAACATGGTAAGCTATTAGAACAAATTAAAGAAGAATTTATTAAATCGAGAACTCAGTTATATGAATTAAGGAAACCCTATAAAGATTATGACTGGTGGATAAAACCATAACTAAAAATGAATAAGTAATTAAAAAGAAAATAACTAAAAAGCATTAAAAACTGGCTCTGCCAGTTTTTAATGCTTTTTATGTACCTCTTCTAATTCACTAACGGGAACAGTCATTCTTTCCTGGAACTGGGGGCCTGTGGCAATTTCAGCAGTTTTTGTGCTGGCGTTTAGGTTTGTAATCCATATAGACTTGTCCTTATGTAATACTTGAATATTATCAGGTGAATTTACGATTTCTTTTGCCCTTTCAAAATCCATACTAAAAACCTCCTTTTACTTTTAAAGTTATTTTATCGAAGAAATGCTATAATTATTCAAATACAATAAATGTTTTAGGAATAATAAGTGTAAAATTATTTTAATTATATTGAATTAGTATTAGGTAAATGTTAAATTATACATAGTTATAATATTACAAAATTATATGTTTTCTGGAGGTCTTAAGATGTTACAAATAAAGGTTACTGAAAATGATTTTTCCCTTTCATTCAAAAACTATGTTTTTATTTATCATTCAACCAAACAACCCTTTATTCATGTAGGAAAAGGGCAGGCAAAATATGACATGCATTTTGGGAATTTTAAAATTGAAGAGTGTCTAGATGAAAAATTAGCTCTTACTGAATTTGAACTACTAGAACAAAGCCCAAATAATTTACTAGTGAAATTTAATAAATCTGACCTAGCTTTTGTAGTTATCAACTTTACAGTTATCAATGATAGATTAGAAATTATCTTCCAGGATTATACTGAAGGTTTAAATAGAGTTTGGGTTAGAATTAAGGCTGAGGAAGAAGAAGGAATTTTCGGTTGTGGAGAACAGTTCTCAGAACTTAACTTAAGAGGTAAAAATGTACCCCTTTGGGTTAGTGAGCAGGGTGTTGGTAGAAATAAAAAAGATTATGTTACCTTCCAGGCAGATGTGCATTATAAGTCAGGTGGTGACTGGTATACAACGTATTATCCACAGCCAACATTTGTTTCATCCAATAGTTACTGGTGTCATGTAGATGATTCTTATTATATGGAATTCGATTTTAGGAATAAATCTTATCATGAACTTTGTATTTGGCATATTCCAGAAAGAATAATAATTTCTAAACAGGAATCAGTCCTAGATGTTCTTAGAAATTTGACAGAATTTTTTGGCAGACAGCCTGAACTACCTGAATGGGTATATGATGGAGTATGGCTGGGGTTACAGGGTGGAACCCAAATTGTACTTGATAAGCTGGCAAAAGCCGAGAAACATGGACTAAAAGTGACAGCTTTATGGTGCCAGGACTGGGAAGGGAAAAGAATTACCGATTTCGGTAAAAGACTTTTCTGGAATTGGAAGTATAGCCAGGAAATGTACCCCAATCTTCCGGAAACAATTAAAGAATTAAACAAAAAAGGAATTAAATATTTAGGATATATTAATACATTTTTAGCTACAGATGGAGAGCTTTTTAAAGAAGCATCAGAAAAAGGATACCTGGTTAAAAATGAAAAAGGAGAAGATTATCTAGGTATTACAGAAATGGATGCGGGTGTTTTAGATTTGACAAATCCTGGAACAGTTGGATGGATTAAAAATATAATAAAAGAAAACATGATTGGTATTGGGTTATCGGGTTGGATGTGTGATTTCGGTGAATATCTACCTACCGACGCTGTATTATATTCCGGTGAGAGTGCAGAGGCATTTCATAATAAATATCCTGCAGAATGGGCAAGGGTAAACAGAGAGGCAGTGGAAGAAGCGGGAAAAGTTAATGAAGTAACATTTTTTACAAGGGCAGGTTATACTGGAACTTCTAGATATTCATTCATTATGTGGGCCGGTGACCAAACTGTAAACTGGGGATTAGATGATGGTCTGGCCTCGGTAATTCCTGCTGCTTTATCTTTGGGTATGACCGGATTTGGTTTGTCCCATTCAGATATTGGTGGATATACTTCGTTATTTGGTATAGTCAGAACAAAAGAACTTTTCATGAGATGGGCGGAATTGGCAGCATTTACACCTATTATGCGTACCCATGAAGGTAATCGTCCTGATGAATGCTGGCAGTTTGATTCCGATGAAGAGACTTTATTGCATTTTGCTAAAATGAGCCATATTTACACCCACTTAAAACCCTATCTGAAAGCTATTGTTAAAGAAAATGCAGAAGAAGGTATTCCCTGTATGCGAATGCCCTATATTCACTATGAAAAGGATAAAAACCTTCTTAATCTTAAATACCAGTATTTATTAGGTAGAGACCTCATGGTAGCTCCTGTCTTTGAAGAAGGTAAGACTACTCAAAAGGTATATCTACCTGATGACCAATGGGTAAATGTTTGGACCGGTGAAGAATACGGACAGGGAACATATGAAGTAGATGCTCCCTTAGGAAAAATACCTGTATTTTATCGTAAGGAAAGTAAATATAAAGTCCTTTTTGAACAAATCAAAAATTTATAAAAAAAAAACGTCCGGGTCTTAACCTGGACGTTTTTTTAATCGCTAAAGAAAGTATAACTTTTGGGCTAACCTTCAATCTTAAATTTTTTATTTCCTGTAGCACGGTAGCACTGTAGCTACTGTAGGTTCTGAAAGACCGACGAAGTCGGTTTTTCTTATGAACGCTTTTATTACGAATAATATGGAAATAATATAATTGAACTAATTATTTTTTTATACTTGGTTGGGGTGGTATAATAGTGAGTAAGACTCTGTAAATAATACCAACTAGAAAACAACTGCTAGTTATTAACTTTGAAAGGAATGACATAAATTGGACAAGTACATCTGTGTATATAGCTCTTCAAGCAATGTAGTAGATAAAGAATATTTCGTGGCAGCTCGTCAACTAGGAACTCAAATGGCTCAAAGAGGTATGGGGCTTATTTTTGGGGGTGGAGTTGTTGGGTTGATGGGAGAAATGGCAAAAGCTGTACATGATTTTGGAGGGAAGGTTATAGGGGTAATACCCGAAGCCTTAAATCAGGAAGGAATAGTATATGAACAGTGTGATGAACTGATAGTTACAGAAGGGTTAAGGGAACGTAAAGCTCTGATGGATGAAAAAGCAGAAGGATTTATTGCCTTGCCTGGTGGATTTGGAACATTAGAAGAACTATTGGAGATTATTACCTTAAAGCAATTACGTTATCATAATAAACCTATAGTTATATTTAATGTAAATGGTTTTTATGATGGTTTAATACAGTTATTTGAAAATATTATAGAACGTCGTTTTGCAAAAGTTGATTGTCGAGACTTATATTTTGTGACTCAGGATGTTAAAGAAGTTCTGTCTTATATTGAGAATTATGTACCCCGAGATTGTGGTCCAAAATGGCTTACAGATATTGGAGATAAAAATGAGAGGTAAATTACATGTTACATAAAATAGTCGCTGTTATTTTAACAACGGTATACCTAGTAACACCAAGGTCTGAACCGGAGCCGGAACCGCCACTACCTCCTCCGCCACCTTCCCCACCCCCTGTAGTAGAAGAGGTATCTTATCCGGTAAAAGTTCCAATAATTATTTATCATCATTTAGCACCCCCTAATTTAAATATTCCTTACAATGATGAAATAATAACACCTGCTCAATTTGAAAACCAAATTAAACTTTTAAAGGATATGGGTTTTACTAGTGTAACTGTTAGTGAACTTTATGAATTGATGAAAAAAGGTAGAATGCCTGACAAAAAGGTGTTTTGCATTACCTTTGATGATGGCTATGAAAGTAATTATATTTATGCCTTTCCTATTTTAAAAAAATATAATATGAAGGCAACCATAAACGTAGTTGTGAAAACAATTCAGGAAGAGACTACTCCTCAGTTCAAACCTGAAATTTTAAGCCATTTATCATGGGAACAGATGAGGGAAATGCTGGATTCGGGACTTATTGAATTTGGTTCCCATACTTATAATCAACACATATACGAAGTTACTGATAACAAGAAAACAGCTCCTGCCTTAACAAATAGGGTTTACCTATATAAGGAAAAAAGGTTTGAAAGTGACGAGGAGTGGAAGAAAAGGATTTTTGATGACCTCTTATTAGCAAAAGCCAAAATGGAACACAAATTAGGGTATACTCCTAAGGTAATAGCCTATCCTTATGGAGATTATAATGAAGCGGTAATAGAAGTGGCCAAGGAAGTAGGTTATGAAATCGGGCTTACCACAAATCCGGGATTGGTTACTTCTGATTCACCGGTATTTGAACTATCTAGAACCTATATACGACCTTATGATGATATGGCTTATTTTTACTTTAAGATTATGGATATAAAACCAGAACAACCGAAAAAGGAAGGCTAATTTTTAGTGTACTAGTGTGTAAGTGTAAAAGACTTGTTCCCAGTTGCCCAGATTATGTCCTTATTGGGACAGGTTAAGGCTGAGGCTAAGGTTAAGAAATTTTTCAAAGTATTTTAATCAACCTCAACTTAGCGAAGGGAAACCTCCTAGTACTATCGCACTGTTACACAATAAGAACTAGGCTTGTTTAAGCCTAGTTCTTATTAAATGCTTCGGGATTGACTATATGAGTAGGTCTCTTACCGGAGAAATAATCGATAAGATGTTTTACACAGGCTTTGGTCATATCTGTTCTTGTTTCCAAAGTAGAAGAACCAATGTGTGGAGTTAAAACAACATTATCTAAACTTAATAACCCTTCAGTCACTTTTGGCTCAAATTCAAAAACATCTAAGGCTGCACCTTTAATTTCTCCTGTCTTCAAAGCTTTCAACAGGGCATTTTCATCAATAACCGGTCCCCGAGCTGTATTAATTAGATATGCCGTAGGTTTCATAGCTTTTAGACTTTCTTCGTTTATGAGATGGTAAGTTTCCGGGGTAAGGGGGCAGTGTAAGGAAATAACATCAGAGTTTTGTAATAATTCTTCTAGAGGTAAATACTTAATATTTAAGTTATCCTCTTGGGATTTTGAATAAGGACTTCTTTTATGATAGACAACATTCATACCGAAAGCCTGGGCTAATTTAGAGACGGAGAGCCCAATTCTACCCATCCCAACAATACCTAGTGTTTTTCCTGCCAGAACATCTCCTAAAAAGTCTGTTGGACCCCAGGCATTATGAATCTTTGCTCTAAGTCGTCGGTCACCTTCAACCATCCTTCGTAAAAGAGCAATTATTAAACCAAGAGTTAATTCAGCAGTTGATTGGGTAACTGTTTCCGGGATGTTAGTAACAATGATGCCTTTTTGGGTTGCATAGTCAATATCC
The DNA here is from genome assembly GCA_030154225.1 of Clostridia bacterium. Lineage (GTDB taxonomy): Bacteria > Bacillota > Peptococcia > Peptococcales > BICA1-8 > JASKKI01. The sequence goes on from JASKKI010000047.1 coordinate 17,165, forward strand.
ACATTATCATAACCGGCACCGAAGTTACTGATTATTTCAAGGTTTTCAGCCCTATCTATTATTTCTTTATCCACCTTAAAAGCGGCTGATAACAAACCGTGACATTGAGGAATAAGGGTTAGAATTTGTTCCCTGGAAAACTTCACATCTTTTGGGGCAATTACATCAAAATGGGAATATAAATCCTCTAGACCTTTTGGGGGTAATAAATTGTTAACTAAGATTTTCTTTTTCGTCATATTCCTATCTTTCCTCCTTTAAGCTTTCACACCACGTACTGAATATCCCTTAAGTATATAGTGATAATTTCGGGACAAAAAAATAATTTCCTGCAAGAGGAAGTTCTAAGAAAAATTAGTACTTTTTATGAACTAAATAGGTTGGTTTAAAAGTTAATTACAACACTAATTGTTGAATTTTCTTAATCAAACCAATATAATAATAACAAATAATCTTGCAATATTGTAATATATGGGGGTGTAGAAATGCATGACGCTTTGCCGCTTCATTATAGAATAACCCAAGAATTGAGAGAAAGCCTAAAAAACGGACAATGGAAATCAGGGGAATTGTTTCCAACAGATAAACAATTAATGGAAAAATATAATGTTAGCAGTACAACTGTTCGGAGAGCTATTTATGAACTAGTAAAAGAGGGATGGTTAGAAAGAAAGCCGGGAAAAGGAACCTTTGTTAAAGGGGACATGGTTGAAACCTTGAAAAGATTAACTGGGTTTTTCGAGGAAATTAGAGAAAAAGGTATGAAGCCTAGTGCAGCAATTCTAACCATTGAAGAAGTAGAGGTAACTGATGAACTTTTAGAAGAAGTACCGGAGCTTAAAGACTTTGATGAGGAGAAACTAGTCCTAATTCGAAAGATCCAAAAAATGAATGATATTCCCGTTGTCTACTTAGATAGCTATTGGCCTTTTGAGGTCGGTCAAGAATTGCGAAAACACGATCTGACTTGTCGGGGAATGTATGAAATACTGCAGGATAGTTTAGGAATTACTTTAGAAAAGGCTGACCAGATAATTACTGCTTCTCTTGCTGATGAAGTAGTGGCAAACGCATTAAATATCGAAAAAGGGGCACCTCTTCTAGTTATGAAACGTACTGTATTCAGTGGGGATGAAGCTTTAGAGGTTTCTGTTAACAAGTACCGGGCTGATATGTACAGCTACAGAGTACAATTGGATAGTTCCCTTAATAATGAAAATGAAGGGTTAGTTATAGAAACCCTGAATATGTAATTTTTATTATTATAGTTAATATTTAGGTTGAGAAACTTATGTTTCTCAACTTTTTTTATTCCCGAAAGATTTTTTCAAAAAAACTAGTTATTTATTAAATTAAGATGTATTGGATAAAAAGGGCTTTTTTTTAACCTGATTTTATTAAAAATTAACCAATTCTTAATTTTTTATTGACATTGTCTAATGGCAAAAAATATAATAAAGCTGAAATTAATAATATTACAATATTATATATTTGCATTTATTTTAATTATAAATTTTTACTATTATATATTATTGCTAATTTTCTTTTTTTAACTCTTTTTTTAATGGCAATTAAAGTCTTCCACCTAAACAAAGGTTTGGTAAAAACCTATTAGGAAGATTTTGTAAAATAAAAATTATCTGAATTGTTTGGAGGGAATTTTAATGGCACAAGTTACATTAAAAGAAGTCCTAGAACTTCATGATGGTGCAGTAGGAGCCTTTAGTACTTATGATTTATATACTGCACAAGGTATCGTTCAAGGAGCTGAGGAAGCAGGTCTACCTGTAATTTTGATGATTGGTTCAGGTCCCTTGAACAAACCTGGAAATGAATATGTCGGACAAATAATGGTACAACTAGCAAAAGAAGCAAGTGTACCAGTATGCGTTTTCCTAGATCATTCTAAAGATTATAAAACCTGTTTAAAAGCAATTAAATTGGGTTTCAGTGCAGTAATGATTGATGGTTCTCACTTACCACTAGAAGAAAATATAGCAATAACTAATAAAGTGACAGAAGCAGCTCAAGCTTTAGGTGTGTCTGTAGAAGCAGAATTAGGAGCACTGGCCGGTATTGAAGATGGTGAAGAAGTAAAACAGGCTAAAATGACTGACCCTGCCCATGTAGAAGAATTTTTAAATAAAACCAACGTGGATGCCTTAGCTGTATCCATAGGTAATGCCCATGGTCTTTACAAAGGGGAGCCAAAATTAGATTTTGAGCGTTTAAAAACCATTGCCGGTATTGCTAAAGATGTTCCTTTAGTTCTTCATGGAGGTACCGGACTAACTTTAGCCCAGTTTGCTAAAGGTGTTGAATTAGGGATTAAAAAGATAAACATTGGTACAGAAGTTAAGAAAACATATATTGACGCTTTTATTAATACCCATGAAAAGAATGTTTCAGCCTTTGATATGGTAGAAATACCCCAAGCATGCAAAAAAGCTGTGAGTGAAATGGTTAAAGAAAAACTTGAATTTTTTGCTAAGGGCTGGAAAAAATTGGTCTAAAATAGTGTGAGAGTG
>JASKKI010000048.1 GCA_030154225.1 Clostridia bacterium
GGTCCAGAAATACTAACTGAAGCAATCACGGCCCCCCCGATGGTCTTTTATGGAGGCAGCAACACAGCGAACCCCTTCTTCATTCTCAATATTATCTATCACATAGCTTCTTTTTCTCCCTTGACTAATTTCAGCTAATAGTTTATCAATTTCTACTATTGTATTTTTTGTCATTTTAGGCATTCCCTTTTCAGCCATTATCTTTTTTATTTGGTTATCACTTAGGCCCATTAACAAACTTTTCCCCAATCTAGTACTATGCAAATAATTTCGAGAACCAATACTAGAGACTAGCCTTACAGAATGGGTACTATCTAACTTATCTAAATATAAACCTTTACCATTATCAATAACACCTAAAAATATTGTTTTGTTAACATTTTTTTAATTGCTCTAAGTATGGGCAGGATATTTTTCTAACTTCTAACTTTTCTTGCACCTTATACCCTAAGGACCAGAAACTTAGTTCCCAATTTATAACCTATGGTTACTTGTTTTACATAACCCCATGCTTCTAAACTTGATAGGATTCTATAGACAGTAGGTTTAGGTAATTTGGCTAATTGGGTGATAGTTTTTAATTGAATAGAATTTTGTTTGTTTTCCAAATTACCATCTCCTTTTAGCTAATCATACTCTTCATTTTACCCTTCTAACAAATTACTTCAAAAGCTGTGGTAAGAATAAAGAAATCTGCGGGAAAAAGGTAACAAGTATAATTACTAAAAACAACCCTAAAATAAAGGGCAACACCGCTTGAGATATTTTTTCCAAAGATACCTCAGCGATTCCTGTAGCAACAAATAGGTTAACTCCAACCGGGGGAGTCAGAAACCCTATTTCTGCACCCATAACCATTAATATGCCAAAATGAATAGGGTCAACACCTAGTGCAGTAACTACAGGAAGTAGTAAAGGTGTAAAAATAATAACCTGGGATAATGTCTCCATAAACATTCCAGTAACTAAGAATAAGCAGTTTACTAACATTAATACAACATATTTATTACCTGAAAAAGCTTGAATCGAGGAAGCAACTAATTGAGGTATTTGATACATAGTAATAAGTCTACCAAAAGCCGTTGAGGTACCTAAAATTATCATTACAGACCCAACCGTTAATGCTGAGTCAATAAAAACCTTTGGCAGATCAGTTATTTTTAGCTCTTTATAAATAAACAGTCCTACAACCATACCATATACAACAGCTATAACAGCAGATTCCGTAGGGGTAAAAATACCACCGTAAATTCCACCTAAAATAAGCACTGGAGCAAACAAAGCCCACTTAGCTTCCCATGATGCCTTTAGCAGATGTCCTAAATTAAATTTCTCTCCCGAACCAGTATAGTTTCTTTTTTTAGCAATAATGAAACCTACAATTATTAAGGCCAGACCAACCAATATCCCAGGTCCTACTCCAGCTAAAAACATGCTGCTGATAGAAACATTTCCTACTACCCCATAAATTATCATTGGAATAGATGGAGGAATCAAAATACCTATTGAACCCCCTGATGAGGCAACTGCTCCTGAATAATCCCTTCCGTATCCTCTTTTTATCATGGAAGGTATCATTATTGCACCAATAGCAGCAACTGTTGCAGGTCCTGAGCCAGATATTGCTGCAAAAAACATACAAGCGATAATGGTTACAATAGCTAATCCTCCAGTAACATTCCCCAGTAACGCAGATGCTACATTTACTAACCTTTGAGATAATCCCCCTGTTTCCATTAAATTCCCAGCTAAAATAAAGAAAGGAACTGCCATCAAAGGAAAATTATCAACAGCGGTAAATGAACCTTGGGCTAAAAAAGTAGTAGGAATACCCCCTGCAACTAAAGAAACCAGAGTTGCTACCCCTATTGCAATTGCAATAGGAACACCTATAAACATACAAATTATAAAAGTTAAACCTAATAGTGCTGGTATTGACAAAGTTAATCACTCCCCTGCTCGGCTGTTGCTGGATTAATAAAATTCTTTATATCCTTATATAAACTTTGAATAAGCCTTAAAGTCATTAACGAGTATCCAAGTGGTACTATTGAATATGCTATCCATATAGGGATTTGTACCGCAGGAGAAGTCTGTCCATGACCATACAGCATATTTATAACCTTTATACCATCTTTTACTAACCAAAGGGAAAATATTAGCCATATGATATCAGAAACGATAGCCATAAAGATTTTAGCTCTATTTTTCAAGATTAAAAATATAAGTTCAACCCGGATATGTCTTGACCTCTTTATTGCTGCACTTGCAGACATATACACCAACCATACACAGGTAAAACGACCTAATTCTTCAGTCCAAGCTAAAGAAAAGTTAAGGACAAATCTTGAAACCACCTGAGCAAAAATAAAGAACGTCATTAGTGAAAACAAAACTACACACATATATTCTTCAAAATTTTCATTAAGTTTGCGCAAAAAAGTCATGTTATCTGACCCCTTTATTTAATTTAAAGGTGAGCTTTAAAAAACCCACCTTTAATAGTTATTTATTAGTTTGAAGTTGCTTTTATAGCTTCATCAATTGCTTTATAAAATTTATCAGCAAATTCCTTACCGACTTTTTCTTTATGCTTTTCGATAACAGGTGCTACAACTTTTGCCATTTCCGCTCTATCCTCATCAGATATTCTGGTTAAAGTCATACCTGTTTTTTCAAGTTCCTCAACATATTTAGAATTTGCTTCTCTATTAAGCTTTCTATTTATGTCACGGGTTGCTATAGCAGCTTCTTTAAAGATTTTTTGTTCTTCAGGTGTTGATTCATCCCAAAACTTTTTGCTCATCATCAACACGAATGGACTATAAACATGGTTTGTGTCACTTACATATTTTTGTACTTCGTAGAATTTTTGCAAATATATTGTTGCAAATGGGTTTTCTTGACCATCAACTGTTCCCTGTTGCATTGCTGTAAATAATTCAGGGAATGGCATTGGTGTTGGGTTTGCCCCTAATGCTCTAAAAGCATCCAAGTGCACTTGATTTTCCATAGTACGAATTTTCAATCCATTAAAATCTTCAACTTTAGCTACTGGTCGTACATCATTTGTTAACTGCCTATAACCGTTTTCCCAGTATGCAAGCCCAATAATACCTTGTTCTGGTAATTTATCTAAAAGTTCCTGACCTACAGGACCATCAAGAATCATATCAGCAACTTTTTCATTTGGAAAGATAAATGGAAAATCAAAAATACTAAACTCTTTTACAAAGTTGGCTATTGGAGCTGTTGCAGGACAAGTCATTTCTTGAGTACCTAATTGTAAAGCTTCCATCATTGTACGATCATCACCAATTTGACCACTGTGATACAACTCAACCTTTACAGATCCATTTGTTTTTTCTTCTACTATCTTTTTAAATTCTTCCAGTGCTTTAAACTGTGGGTGCTTATCATTTAGACCTATACCCGCTCTAATAATTCTAGGTTTCTTTGTTTCTTCTTTTTTGGGCTCTTCTTTTTTTCCTTCGCTCTGTGTAGGTTCTTCTTTCTTAGTTTGTGTTGAACAACCCACAATTAAGACCAGTGATAATAAAAACACCATAGCTAAAACAAACTTTTTACTTTTCATAAGTTTAAACACATTTACTACCCCCTTTTAAAATATACTTGTTTTTAATTGTTAGACATAATTTTTCTAAAACCTCACCTCCAAAAATTTTTCCACATTGTGAAAACGTTTTTTAATCATTAATTATTATTCTATCTTTTTTTTAAAATCCTCTAAACTTTTTTACTATTTTAAATCTTAAAATTTACCTGATAATTATTATTTGTCTTATATTTTTCTTTTTTCATTTCTCAATTTTGTGCATCTTTATGAGAAGAATCAGCTATACAATTTTTTAAAGGTATACGTAATATTTCTATCCTAATATCTTTTATGATAACTTAGTCCAATTTTATTCCCCCCTTTTTTAGCAAAGTAAAACCCCTAAAAACCCTCAAAGGAGCCACACCGTTTTCTTGTGTTACTTAGAGGTTATTCAGGGGTGAAAGAAATATACATATCAATTTAATCTTGCTAGCCAGCCACCATCTATAGTTTGAAAATGACCTTGCATATAATCACCAGCTTCTGAAGCCAAAAATACTGCTGCACCTTTCATATCATCAGGGATACCTCATCTTCCTGCAGGGATTCTCTCCAATATTACTCTATTTCTATCTTCATCATCTCTAAGTGGGGCAGTATTATCTGTTACTATATAACCTGGGGCAATTTATTAACGTTAATGTTATATTTAGCCCACTAGTTACACGCAGTTTTTAAATTGACATTCATTACATCATCCCAATTTTCTACGCTAAACTCTAAAGTAGGTTGCCAAGTAATCCAATCTTCCAAATTGCTCCACTATATTATCAATCATTTGCTTAACTTCATGTCTTTGGAAACGTCAGCTTTTTGAAGAAAGCAAGTAACACCTAGTAATAATTGCTCTTCTCTTGCTTCAAGCGCATCTTGTTCAGACCGGGAGTAATTAATAAAAACATTAACCACTTGTTTGGCTAATTCTAATGCAATAGCTTACCTATTCCTGTTGTTCTTCCAGTTATTAAAGCGGTTTTTCTATTCCCCATTGTATTCATCTACTTTGCTTTATTATCATAAGCTTCTGCCAGTAGTTCAACGGGATGCTTTACTGGACTTGTTAACTCATGTAACTTCATACCAAATGACAGTTGCATTGTACAAGCAGGACAGGACGTTGCTAATATAGAAGCACCTGTTTTTTTGAAGTTATTAATTTTTCGGGAAAGTATTTGTCTGGATAGCTTGGGGTAAAAAATACTATATGACCCTGCACCACCACAGCACATATCTGCCTCATTCATTTCAATTAGCTCAATACCCGGTATGCTTTTTAATATTTCTCTAGGTGCTTCTTGAACATTCAAAAACCTAACACCATGACAAGGATCATGGTAAGTCACTCGTGCCTTAATCTCACCCATTTCTTTTTTAAAGCCTATCTCTATTAAAAAGCTACTAATATCCTTAACCTTTTCAGCTATTTGTTTAGCCAATTTTTGATACTCAGGTTCATTTTCAAATAACCCAACGTACTCCTTTAAAATGGAACCACATGTTGAACAATCGACAATTATTGCATCAGGATCTAATTTTGCCAGCTCTTTTAAATTTTTAATGGCTAGTCTTTTAAATTCCCTTTGATCACCGGCACTATTATGGGGAGCACCACAGCAGTTAACATCTGGAACTATTATTTGACAACTGTTTTTTTGAAGGACTTTGATCGTAGCAACTCCAATACTACTAAAGAAGTTATTAACACTACATCCTAAAAAATATGCCACTTTATATTTTGGCTGATGGATATTTTTTAAGAGCATTGGTAGCTGTCCTCGGACACTATTTTTCGGCAAATCTGGTAGCATATCATCGGCTTTATTAAAAATATTGTTTACACCAGTCATCCTTACTAGTGTCTTAATCCCAGTTTTTTGATAAACCTTGGCTAGTCTTCTTACTAGATCTATTCTTTTATTATGGGAAAATACACCCCTATACATTATCTTTTTAGCAATAGGTAACCCTTTAGTAGATGTATAGTACTCTCTAACTTGCGATATTAGCTCTGGAGTAGGTACACCAGAAGGACAGTTAGTCTCACAGGCTTTACAAAGCAAACATTCATTAATAAACTGTTCTATTTCTGGCTCTTTATCAAACTCTAATTGGCCTTCTATAGCCATACGAATCAAACGATTTCTTCCCCGGGCAACGGCAAATTCATTGCCTGAAACTCTATAAGTTGGGCAAACTTCTTGACATAATCCACACCTATTACATTTCATTAATACTTCTAGAATTACATTTTTATTCATCTCAACTACTCCTTTAAAACTAAACTTTGAGGAATTAGGATATGATGGGGATCTACGACTGATTTAAGGTTTTTTAAGACTTTTATATACCCAGTTCCTCGCTCTTTTTTGGTTAGCCTCTGCCCTTGATAAACCAATGTACCTTGTAGGTCATTAACCACTGATGTTATTTTATTTACTAATTCCTGATTAAGCAGTTGACTGTTTAATTCCACCAGGCCATTTGTTATGTTGCCTTGGTAAATAAGACCTTGACTATCTTTTAATGCCTCTATTTCCTTCAACCCTTGACAATAAGTATCTAAAGGCAAAGAAATTATTGCTTCTGAATAATTGTTAACCTCGATCTGACTTTTTGATCCATCTTTAAAGCCATATTTATCTTTTAAGTTATTAACTTGTAATTCTAAACTCTCTACAAACCCCTCTAGTTCAAGCTGTAGTAAGTATTTCTTATCAGTTTTTCTAAAAGTTAATGAAGCCAGACTTATCTGCTCTTTTAATATAGAGTCAATTACTTCTGTAACTTTACTAAAGTCTTCTGTTATGTATTCCAGTTGAGTTCTTTTTTGAGGAATAGGCCTAACTCGAAGGGTTACTTTAGTAATAATTCCTAAAACACCCCATGAACCTGTTAGTAACTGACTTACATCATAGCCGGAGACATTTTTAACAGTCCTACCACCAACTCTTACCAGCTCTCCTTGGGGAGAAACAAACTCTAAACCCATCACATAAAAACGGGCTGACTTATACATATACTTTTTTCTCCCATAGCTATTTGCCGCTACTTGCCCTCCTATGGTGGCATTAGTGAACCGATCTTCTACCGGATAAAATATATTATCTTTGGCTAGTGCCTCTTGTAATTCGTTAATTTTCATTCCAGCTTCTACTTCTATACTCATATTATCAGGGCGGTATTCAATTATTTTATTTAGTCTTTTCGTTGAAATTAAGACTCCACCTGTAAATGGTGCTACAGCACTTTTAAATTTAGAGCTAGATCCAATAGGATATAAAGGTATTTTATGTTCATTAGCTAATCTTACCGCCTTTATCAAGTCATCAACACTTTGGGGGTAAATGACTAAATCAGGCTTATACTCACTTCCTAATAGATCTATATTATGTTCAACATTTGTTTCTAACATTTCCTCTTTTAAAGCTGTTTTAAATATTTCTATTAATTTATTCTTTTCCATAAATATACACCTCCATGACCCCTGTCAAGGCAGGAGTATTCCTGGATTAGTTCTATTTTCGGGATCAAAGCTTTCTTTTATTTTTTTCATATAATCCAAACTAGGCTGGCTAAAGGCTAAAGGCATGTACTTTAATTTCTCTAAGCCAATGCCATGTTCACCGGAAATAGTACCACCCTCATTTATTGTTTCTTTAATAATTTCATCACAGGCCTCTTCAATAACATCTGCTTCCTTAGGAATTCTATGGTCATAGTACAAAGTGGGATGCAAGTTGCCGTCTCCTGCATGGGCAACTTGGCCTATTATAATATCGTATTTTTCAGCTATTTTAGCTACTTTTTTGAGCATTACAGCTAATCTATCCCTAGGTACCACAATATCATGGACCACATTGGAAGGCTTAAGTTTACCTAAGGCCCCATTTACTGCCCTACGGGCTTTCCAAAGATCCTGGCGTTCCTTTTCATCTTTAGCTATCTTGTAATTTATTGAGTTATTATTTTTAAAGGCCTGGATAATATTTTCTACCATAGCTTTTGTTTCAGCTGGAAAACCATCTACCTCTAATAAAATCAAAGCAGCAGCATCTTTAGGCAAACCTAACTTAGCATAATCTTCTACTGCCTTAATCACGGTATTATCCAATATTTCCATGGTAGTTGGAATAACACCCTTAGCAATAATTTCAGATACACAGGCTCCGGCATCTTCTAAAGTGGCAAAAACTGCTGTCATTGTTTTAGTATCAGAATTTATTGGTGTTAAGGACAATAAAGCTTTAGTGACTAAACCTAATGTGCCTTCAGCTCCACAGAAAATATATGTCAAATCAATTTCAGGATCGACTTGAGAATTCAACCCTCCTGTAGTAATAACTTCACCTGAAGGTAATACTACCTCTAGTCCCAATACATGTTCCTTAGTACAGCCATATTTTACCCCCCGTATACCTCCAGCGTTTTCTGCAATATTTCCACCAATAGTTGAAACATTCTGACTGGCTGGATCAGGGGCATACATTAATCCATAGGGTTCTGCTGCCAACTGTAGTTCTTTATTAACAACACCTGGCTCTACTAAGGCAGTTCTATTTACTGCATTTATCTCTAAAATCCTGTTAAATTTAGCTAAGGAAATAATAATGGCATCTTCTACTCCTACAGCTCCCCCACACAAACAAGTGCCTGCCCCCCTTGGCGTAACAGGTATATTATATTTATTGGCTAGCTTAATAATTTCTACTATCATTTCTGTAGTGGTAGGAAATACAACTGCACCAGGTTTGCCCAAAAAAGGAGATGAGTCATAAGCATAAGTGGTCATTGTTATCTTACTGTTTAAAACATTCTCACTACCGACAATTTTTCTTAATTTATTAATAATCTCATTTTTTAGCATTTTATCACCTTTGAAAAAATATTTTAAAGAAATGGACCAATCCTATTGATAGCAAAGTCCCTTTGCCCTAGCACCTCTGATTTGGTTTGTTTTCCATTGCAGCACCTACAGCCGGATTAGCTGCAAGACCAGAAGTAGTATCAGAGCCACCACATTCCGTACCTAGTATTATTTCTTCTATATTTATAGGCTCCCTTTGTTGTTTGTTAGCAACTCGTACCATATCCCTAACTTTTTGGGCACCTTTAGCAATTTCTTTAATAGCTACTTTGTGACCTAGTTTAATCTTTTCTTTTAATTTACAGTTATACTATTGGATTCTAAAGTTTCGATTTTATACTCAAATCCCTTTTCTAACTCAGTAGTAGCTGTAGCTACATTATCCTTATCATTAATTAATATTAGGTGTTGCATAGTTTCCCTCCTTACCACTCAGCCACTGTACCATCTTCGTTACGCCAAACAGGGTTTTTCCAGTTATGTCCAACCTTAGCCGCATCTTTTACTTTTTCTTCATTAATTTTAATGCCCAAACCAGGACCTTGAGGTATATTTACAAAACCGTCTTCATACTTAAACACACTAGGTTCTAGTAAGTAATCTAAAAGATCTCCGCCTTTGTTATAATGAATACCTAGGCTTTGTTCTTGAATAAAGGTATTTGGTGTACAAGCATCTAGTTGTAGTGAAGAAGCTAAAGCAATAGGCCCTAAAGGACAATGGGGAGCTACTGCTACATCATAAGCTTCTGCCATTGCACTGATTTTCTTAACTTCTGTTATACCACCAGCGTGGGATAAATCAGGTTGAATAATATCTACATAACCATCCTCAAATAATTTTTTGAAATCCCATCTAGAAAACATTCTTTCCCCTGTAGCAATAGGTGTAGAGGTATGGTTTGCAATTTCCCTTAGGGTTTCATTATTTTCAGCTAAAACAGGTTCTTCTATAAACATAAGTCTATAGGGCTCCAGTTCTTTAGCTAAAACTTTAGCCATAGCTTTGTGCACTCGACCATGAAAGTCAACAGCAATACCAAAATCAGGTCCACATGCCTCTCTAATTGCCGCTACCCTTTCTACTGCTGCATCAATTTTTTTATAGGAATCAATATAATGTAGTTCTTCCGTACCATTCATTTTTACCGCTGTATAACCTTGCTCCATTTTTTCTTTGGCAGCCGAGCCTACATCCTGTGGTCTATCACCACCAATCCAACAGTAAACTCTAACTTTATTTCTACACACTCCACCTAATAGTTGGTAAACAGGTGCATTAAAGTACTTTCCTTTAATATCCCAAAGAGCCTGATCAATTCCAGAAATAGCACTCATAAGTATTGGGCCACCTCGGTAAAAACCGGCTCTATATAACACTTGCCAATGATCTTCAATCCTTAGAGGGTCCTTGCCAATTAGGTATTCACTGACTTCTTTAACTGCCGCAATTACAGTATCAGCCCGACCTTCTACTACTGGTTCCCCCCAGCCTGTAATCCCTTCATCTGTTTCAATTTTCAAAAAAACCCAGCGAGGCTGTACCTTATATAATTCTAGTTTAGTAATTTTCATAACTACCACTCCAATCTATTTTTGCAAGTATCCATCATTATCAAATTCTAAATCATAGGGTTCAGAAATAATTTCAATATCTGGATGCTTCCTAGCCTCTTCTAATAAAACTTCAGATATTTCAATTTCACCTAAGTGTAAAGTATCTTTTATTCTTACTAAACGACATTTTGTTAAATCTAAAATATTACAGGTCTTAATAGCAGCCTTAATAGCATACAAGTCATTTTCTAATGTTGTAGCAATTTTTGTTGGGCTACAGACAGTAGAAGTAATACCATTGGCATAAGTGGTTTCTAAATCCATCTTATCTACCAATCTTTTAGTAGTAAAATCTGCTGTTCCTACACCGTTAGCGTTTCCTCCTGTTTCTGGAGTAAGATCTAAAACAACTACCTTAGTAATTTCTGGTCCACCATAGGCATAAGGTGTTGCATATTTGCCTGTGATATTTGGATCCATACCATCACCGCTGATATTTTTGCCAATATAATCAACAACTAATACATCTATTTGATCGAATAAAAGCTTAGGCATCCGTTTTTTTGCCTCTTTAAGTAATTCTATTTCCCTTTGCTCGATATCCTGAGCTGGTACAACTTCCACAATACATGTTTGGTCATAAGCATTCTCTACTAGTGCTATTCCAAAGACAATTGGTAACTTAGCAATAATTTTTTTAGCTGCTTGGGGGACTATTTTCGCCATATATTTAAAGCCCATTTGATGACAACTTTCAGCACCTTTTTGCTTACCAAGCCCTATTGTTATCATCTTCATAAGACCACTTTCAATGGGCCCTCTAAAAGCTGTGTGGGGTTTAACCCTGTTAATAACAATGATTGCATCAGCTTGGGATGCTATTTTATCAACGTAAATTGGCAGACCATTTTCTAGTTGGTCAATCTTAATTACTTCCATTGAAGCCTTTATGGGAGCACCCATCTTTTCTTCACTAACACCCAGGTGTTCAAGTACTTCTTTTTGCCCTTCAGCAGTTGCACCTCCATGACTACCCATACAAGGCACAATAAATGGCTTGGCCCCTTTTTCTTTGAGCACATCAATAACAGTCTTAGTAACTTCTGCTATATTAGCCATTCCTCTACTTCCTACACAAATAGCCACATTTTGTCCTGGCTTTACTTGCTCTATCCCCCCAGGTTTTTGCAACTCATCTTTAAGGGCTTGGGCTACATTTTCTATATGACTACCATCAAATTTCTGCTTAATTTTCACCATTTTTGGAATCGTCGTATCCTTAAGAAGATTTTTTAAAATACTCACCTTAATTACAACTCCTTGTTTATTGTTTCATGTAACCACCGGACATTGCAGATGTTGCTAACTTTTTGTAAATACCTAGTATACCACTTTCCTTACCTTGCTCTCTTTTGTTCCATGCTTTTTTTCGCTCAACTAAGATTTTTTCAATTTCCTCAGGTTTCTTAGGTTCACCTTTAATCCCAACAATAGCAAGAATCCTATTGGGTATATCAATTTTTATAAGGTCACCATCCTCAACTAAGGCAATAGGACCTCCTTCTTCAGCTTCCGGTGAAATATGACCCACTGCTGGTCCCCTTGTTGCTCCAGAAAATCTGCCATCGGTTATAATAGCTGTAGTTGCAATCAAGTCTGGATTTGCTGCAATTGCCTCAGATGTATAAAACATTTCTGGCATTCCACTACCTTTAGGACCTGCATAAGGAACTACTACTATATCTCCAGGTTTAATAATTCCTGTCAGAACTGCCTCTCGGGCAGACAACTCATCTTGAAAAACTTTTGCCGTCCCTGTATGAACATGCATTTTAGGGTCAATAGCTGAGTGTTTTACAACTGAGCCTTCCGGGGCTATATTACCGGTCAAAATTGCAATAGACCCTTGCTTTTGAATAGGTGAATTAACTGGATACAATATATCTTCTGGCTTTAACCCAAATTTACGCAAATAACCGTTATTGGTTTCTATCCAATGGGATTTCTTAATATTTTCCAAGTTTTCTTTTAACGTCTTACCAGTACATGTTAAAACATCTAAATATAAAAATTCTTGAAGTTCTAACATAACAGCTGGTACACCTCCGGCATACCAGAAAAACTCTGTTGCATATTTACCTGCCGGTTTGGTATTGACAATGTATGGCACTTTTCTATTGATTTCATCAAAAAGTTTTGCTTCTAATTCTATCTCTGCTTCTTTGGCAATAGCAGGTAAATGGAGTAATGCATTAGTAGAACCAGAGATAGCAGCGTGAACAACTATAGCATTATAGAAGGCTTCATAGGTTAAAATATCTCTGGCATTTATACCTTTTTGGACTAACTCAATTATTTGGCTCCCTGCCTCCCGAGCCAAGTCCTTAGTTGTTTTTAACACTTGGGGTGCAATTGCTGAACCAGGTAAAGCCAAACCTAATGCTTCAGACATAACCTGCATAGTACCTGCTGTCCCTAAAAACTGACAGGCACCACATGATGGACATGCAGATGCGCTTAACCTCTGGAAATAATCATCATCTATTTCCCCCTTGTAATGCTTCATTCCATAGGTCCCTATCTGCTCAAGGGTTAAATTATCTGGCCCAGCTATCATAACTCCACCTGGAACATGAATAACAGGCAAGTTAAGACGGGCTGCTACCATTAAGTGAGCAGGAATAGCTTTGTCACAAGAAGAAATAAGTACTAAGCCATCTATAGGATTTGCCCTGGCATGGATTTCAACCATACCAGCTATAATTTCCCTAGATACTAAAGAATAATTCATACCGGCATGCCCTTGGGCAATACCATCACATATATCGGTCACAGTAAATTGGGCTGGTTTCCCTTGCCTATACATAACCCCTTTTTCTACTTCTGCAACTAATTCATTTAATTTGTAACTACCGGGGTGACTTGACCCTTGGGTACTGTCTATTAAAATTTGTGTTCTATCTAAATCAGATTGATGCCAATCCATGCCTTGCCTTAAGGCATCTATTTCTGGGCCTACCTTTCTTAATTCTTTTGAACGGTTCATCACTCTACATCCCCTTACAAAATTTACTTAGTTCTAATGTAAAAGTGGACCAGGCTATTAGCCTGGCCTATCTATATATAAAAGGAGGAGGGAACATATATTATCTCTGCACTCTACCAGAGCCGTCACCTTTCATTAGATTTTCCACTTCTTCTTTGGATACTAAATTAAAATCTCCGTGAATTGTATGTTTTAAACAGGAAGCAGCAACTGCAAACTCTATAGCTGTTTGATTATCCATTCCACTTATTAGGCCATAGATTAAGCCACCACAGAAGGAGTCTCCGCCTCCAACCCTATCTACAATATGGATATCGTATTTTTTAGATTTATAAAATTCTTTCTTTTCGCCATCAAATAAGAGAGCAGACCAGCCATTATCTGATGCTGAGTAACTTTCTCTTAAAGTTATTGCTACTTTTTCAAAACCAAACTTTTCTGTTAACTTTTCTGCAACTTGACGATAGCCTGCATCATCAAGCTCACCACTAGTTATATCTGTATTTTCAGCTTTTATCCCAAATACTTTTTCTGCATCTTCTTCATTGGCAACTAATACATCTACATACTCCATTAATCCACTCATCACTTCATTTGCTTTTTCAGAAGTCCATAGCTTTTTACGGAAATTCAAATCACAGCTGACTTTTATACCTGCTTTTTTAGCAGCTTTTAAAGCCTCTAATGTTACTTCAGCAGCGGAATCGCTTAATGCTGGTGTAATACCAGTAAAATGGAACCAATCTGCCCCAGCAAAAATTTCTTCCCAATCCATTTCTCCAGAAGTTATTTGGGCTATTGCAGAATCTTTTCTGTCATAGATAACTTTTGATGGTCTTTGAGAAGCACCTGCTTCTAAATAGTAGACTCCCAAACGTTCCCCTTCCATTTTTATATAATCAGTTTTTACTCCGTACTTGCGTAGATAGCTTCTACAAGCCTGACCTACTTCATGGGGTGGAAGCTTAGTTACAAAGTAAGCATCACAACCGTAGTTAGCTAAGGAAGCAGCAACATTGGCTTCACCACCTGCGTATGTAACATCAAAGCTATTGGCTTGAATTAGCCTCTGATAATTGGGAGTAGCTAAACGCATCATAATTTCACCAAATGTAACAACCTTTTTAGCCATAATTTTATTCCTCCTTTATTTTTTAAAGTTTTTTATTTTCTAACTTCTTTAATTTTCTCTATAAATTTCCGGGCTGTTTCGGTAACCAGCTGATAGTCACCAGTTTTAGCACCTTTTGTTAAGGACCCACCTACTCCAACAGCTACAGCACCATTATTAATCCATTCTTGTACATTTTCCAGACTTACACCGCCAGTTGGCATTAGAGGAGCTTGTGGAACTGGAGCATTGATAGCTTTTACTGCTTTAGGTCCAAGAACTTCCCCTGGGAATAGTTTTACAATATCTGCTCCTGCCTCCATTGCTTCAACTACTTCTTTTACTGTCATCGCCCCAGGCATACTAGGCACTTGATATCTGTTACATAGTTTTATTACTTCTGGGTTTAAATGAGGACTTACAACATATTGGGCCCCAGCCAGTATAGCCATTCTTGCCGTTTCAGAATCCAAAACTGATCCCACACCTAAGACAATATCATCTTTATAAGTATTGGCAATTTCTTTAATAACATCGATAGCCCCTGGTACACTCATAGTAACCTCAATAGTAGAAATCCCACCTGCCTTAATTGCCTCAATCAGTTTAATTGCTTTTTCACTAGAATCAGTTCGAATAATAGCAACTATGCCACTGTCTAAGATTCTCTGCAAAATTTGTAGTTTTTTCATAATCGCTCCTCCTTTTATTTTTAAAGGGTTACTCCATCCCTTAAAATGCCAATCTCATAATAATTGTTAATTTCTGTTTTTGTTTTTAGTTGGCCACTGGCAACCTTTAAAATCATTTCCATTAACTCATCGGCTAGTTCAGTCATATCTTCACCATCTAATAAACGCCCAGCATTAAAGTCATTCCAATGTTTTTTTCTATTATATAGTTCACTATTAGTTGAGATTCTTAAAGTAGGGCCTGCAAAACCACCAGGAGTGCCTCTACCAGTTGTAAAAATCAATAAGTTACAGCCAGCAGCAAATTGGGCAGTTATTCCAACTAGGTCATTGCCAGGACCACTTAGTAAATTTAAACCTGCTGTTTTTAATCGCTCGCCATATTCTAGAACATCGGTGACAGTTGCCTTACCACCTTTTAAAATACAACCCAGTGATTTTTCCTCTAATGTTGTTATGCCTCCAGCACGATTACCTTGGGTTGGGTTTTCACTAGCTTCTTCGCCATACTTAGCAAAGTAGCCTTTATAATTAACAATCAAATTAATGATTTTCTCATAAACTTCTTTATTTGCGGCACGGTTCATCAGAATCTGTTCTGCACCAAACATTTCCGGCACTTCGGTCATAATTATACTACCACCTTGGGAAGTAACCTTATTACTTATTTCACCCACTAATGGATTAGCGGTTATGCCTGATAAACCATCTGAACCACCGCAATTAACACCAATACACAATTTAGAAATAGGAAGAGGTTCCCTCTTAAAAGCACGAGCATAATCATAAAGTTCTTTTAATAATTTCATACCTACTTCAAACTCATCTTCAACCTCTTGTAAAGTTAAAAATTTAATACGCTTTTCATTTATTTCACCCAAATATGGTTTAAATACATCTAAGGAGTTAATTTCACAACCTAAACTAACAATTAAAACAGAACCGGCATTAGGGTTTTGGGCTAAGTTTGCTAAAATTGTTTGAGTATATTCTAAATCTTTACCCGTTTGGCTACAGCCATAGGGATGACATAACGGAAGGAAACCATCGAAATTTTCATCCTTGGGGTAAGCTAAGTTAGCCATTTCTGCTAGCTTAGTTATAACTCCATTTGCACAAAATACTGTAGGTATAATAAACACATGGTTTCTAATACCTGCTTGGCCATCTTCCCTTTGGTAACCATTAAACTGCATCTCTTTGCCAGTCTTTTTAGGCTCTTCAAACTGTGGTTGGTATACATATTCCCGTTTCCCATGTAAACTTGTTTCAACATTATGGGAATGAACCCAACTACCAGCATCTATTGGCTCACTAGCAATGCCTACCGGATAACCATATTTGAAAATTTTTTCACCCTTAGCAATTTCTTTAATAGCAATTTTATGTCCAGGTGGTATATTACCCTTAACTGTAATCGATTTGTCTAAAACATCAATTACTTCACCACTATTAATTTTTCTAAGTGCTACTACAACGGAGTCATTACTATTTATATGAATAAATGCGGTCTTTTTCATAAATATTCTCCTTTTTAAAAATTAATATAGTAGGTTAAGAGGCGCTAAAATTATTTGTGGGAAAAAGATATACAAGAATAAAACAATTATTTCTGTTACAAGGAAAGGAATAATTCCTCTAATCATCTTAGGAAAAGAAATATTACCTACACTACATCCAAGATAGAGAATAGTCCCTACAGGGGGAGTGATTAAACCAATAGTTAAGTTTAAAATCATAATTACACCAAAAAAGTAAGGATCAATACCAGCTATTTTTATTATAGGGAATAAAACCGGTGCAAAAATAAGTACTGCTGGAGTTAAATCCATTACCATACCTAAAAGGAATAAGAAGATATTTAAAATTATTAATAATAATAAAGGACTATCACTAAAACCTTCGAACAAGGAAGCTATTTGTAATGGTATCTGTTGAACAGTTAGTAACCAGGATACAGCAGAGGCTGAGGCTACTATAAACATTACAACACTGGTCATTTTTGCGGCATCAACAAATATGGCCGGTAAGTCTTTAAAAGTAATTTCTTTATAGACAAAAAGAGCAACTATAAAGGCATACACAACAGCGAAGGAGCCTGCTTCAGTAGGTGTAAATATACCAAACCTTATTCCCCCAACAATAATAAGGGGCATTACTAAAGCTGGTAAGGATTTTTTAATGATTTGAGACATTTCTTCTTTTGTATATGTAGTAGTATCTATGTAACCATCATTTTTAACTACCCAACGCCAACTTATCATAAGGGCAAAGCCTAGAATAATACCGGGTATTAAGCCTGCTAAAAATAATTTGCCTATAGAAATACCAACAGTTACACCTAGTAAAATCATTGGAATACTGGGAGGGATAATTGGAGCTATTACTGCACCTGAACATATTAGACCAGTTGCTCTTTCCCTATTGTATCCTTTTTGAACCATTAAAGGAATTAATATACTTCCTAAAGCAGCAGCATCAGCAACAGCACTACCAGACAAACCGGCAAATATCATACTAGCTATAATTGCTGCATACCCTAGTCCACCTTTTACTCTACCTACTAAAATATTAGCAAAATCGACTATTTGCTTAGACAGTCCACCTCTGGACATAATTTCTCCAGCCAACATAAAAAATGGTACTGCCATTAAAGGGAAGCTATTAGCACCCATTACCATCGATTGAGCTAGTATTTCAGCATTAAAATTACCTGCATATAGCATTAAAATAACAGCACATAAAATTAAAACAATAGCTATTGGTATACCTAAAGCCAGCAACACAAATAAGGAACCTAAAAATACAAATAATGACATAGCCTACTCCTCCTTTTTGCCAACGCTTGCAAAGTACTTATATGCATCTACTAATACTAATCCTATGATTGCTATAGCAGCAACTGTTAAGGAACAAGCTATAATACCAAAAGGTATACCTGTTGCAGGTCCCAGAGATGGCATGCTTGTAATTGTATAAGCAATGCTACCTTTAAGTACTATTCCTATAGCTATTAGTGTTGCAATATAACCCATAACTTTTAATACTAATAACTTTTTACCTTTTAGGGTATCAATTAATATTGTAACACCAACGTGTTGATTATCTTTAAAAGCAGCTATAGTTCCTAAAAACACTGTCCAAATAAAAAAGTAGCGTCCTAATTCTTCCACCTGAGTTATACCTGTATTAAATGTGTAACGTAGAAAGGCATTGGTGAATACGAACAAAACCATCACGCTTAATGTTATAACAATAAAACCATGAAAGATCTTACTTACTAAACTATTTGTGTCTTTGGACATTATGTCACCTTCCTTATTACAATGTAGCTGCCCACGATTTGTAGGCAGCAACATTCTTTGTAATTATTATTTTAAAGAATCAATTTTCTTACATAATTCTTCAGCACCTGGATACTTATCAAACCACCATTGGTCATTAACTTTTTGAGAGTCCATTAGTTTAGCCTTGAACTCTGCATCAGGAATAACAATTTCAACTCCTTGTTCTTTTAAGAATTGTATATCAGCATCTTCATTTGCTTTAGAGATTTCCCAGTTATACTTAATTGCTTCTTCTGCGGCCTCAGTAACAATTTTTTGATAATCTTCAGGTAAGCTCTGATAGAACTTTTCATTTAAAATCCATGGACATGGAGTAAATAAATGCCCAGTATGAACCATATAAGGTTGAACTTCATAGAAGCTAGATGCCCGTACTGTTGCATAAGGGTTATCCTGTCCATCAACTACTTTTTGCTCTAAAGCAGTGAAAAGTTCAGAGAAAGACATTGGAGTTGGATTACATCCCCATGCTTCAGCCATCTTAATATAGTATGGTACGTTAGGTACGCGTAAGCGTAAGCCTTTTAAATCCTCAAAACTCTCAATTTTCTTACTGGAAGATAACATTCTCCAACCATTTACAGCCCAACCAAGAACTCGGAAACCTGCTTTGTCAATAATACCTTCTGCCATTATATCGCCTACTTTTTCTTCAAAGTAAGCTTTTTCGGCATGTTCCCAACTTTCAAACAAATATGGTTTCTCTGCTACAGCTATTAATGGTGCATAAGTATTAATCATTGTACCAGTAACACCCATTTCAACTGTACCAGCCTTAATACTATCAATGTATGTATCTTCACTACCTAACTGACTGCTTGGGAATATTTTAACTTTAATATTACCTTCAGTTTTACTTTCAACTATTTCTTGGAACTTCTCTAAAGATTTTACCATTGGATGGGAAGGATCAAACCAAGTTGCAATTTTAATTTCATATGTTTTTGAAGGTTCTTTTTTCTCAGAAGCAGTAGGAGCATCTTTTTCAGGTGCAGCGTCTTTAGCTCCGCCACAACCAGTAACAACTAGTGAAAGCATAAATAAAACAAGTACTAACCATGAAATTCTCTTCTTCATAATTTTGTTTCCCCCTTAGAATTTATAAACTTTTTAGAAAGATTATGAAAAATTATAAATATATTAAACATTCAACCCCTTCGATCCCCCCTTTTCATAACACTTATTTTCAACATACGATAATTATTTTCATATTTCATTATTCAACATGGCATTTCATTTTCCTTGTGGAAAATGAAATTTATTAAAAATTTTAAAACGATTTATAAAGTTTTTATCAAGATTAATTCCTACATTAAACCCTTGGTAAATAGCATCGGTTATTTTACCAGGTTTATAAGCATCTCCAATAACATAATATTTAT
>JASKKI010000049.1 GCA_030154225.1 Clostridia bacterium
TGTGGTGTTTCCGCTGCTATTGCTGCTGCTGCAGCTTCCAAAGCCAAAAAAGACGATCTAACCTTCGCTATCGGTTTGTCACTAATCTTTACTGTATTAATGATGGTAGGAATGCCAATCTTCATTAAAACAGTTGGTATGGATCCTATGGTCGGTGGAGCTTGGATTGGTGGTACTGTAGACTCCACAGGTGCTGTTGTACTAGCCGGTGAAGCCCTTGGTAAACTGGGTGGTCAGGTTGCAGCTATGGTTAAAATGATCCAAAACGTACTTATCGGTGTTATTGCTTTTGCTATTGCTGTTTTCTTTGCAACCAAAGTTGAAAAAGATGCTGATGGTCCTGCAGTAGGTATTAGTGAGATTTGGCACCGCTTCCCCAAATTTATCCTTGGCTTTATCGCTGCCTCAATAATATTCTCCTTCATTGTTGAACCTGCACTAGGAGCAAAGGAAACAAAAGCTTTATTAAAGTTAACCGGTGGATTTAAAGGCTGGTGCTTCTGTATGGCCTTCGTCAGCATAGGTCTCGAATCCAATTTTAAAGAAATGGCTGAGCTTGTACAGGGCGGAAAACCACTCTGGCTTTACATTGTAGGGCAAAGTTTTAACTTAGTACTTACTTTATTAGTTGCCTGGTTACTATTAAGTGGTATTATTTTCCCAGTTCCACAATTAACAGTTTAATACCTAAGCTTAACTACTTTTAATATTTCTTTCTGATTAGGTTAAGGCCAAATAGCCTTAACCTAATCAGTTATATTACTTTTCCAGTTAAACTATTTAATTTTTCCACTTAGAAAGTGGGGTATAAACTATGAGAAACAATCTTACAAAAATTAGTATTTTTGTTTTAATGATAACAATAATTTTATCAATCTATATTATGTATAACGGTTTAGGACTTATAAAAGGTTTAGATTTTGGGGCAGGTTCTTATTACTATACAGATATTCCTAACTGGGATAAAATCTTTTTTGGTGAAAAAAGTATTAACCTTGGTACTAACCACCCTATTCTTTTTTTTAGTGCCTTTTTCCTCTGGGGTATTATTTGTTATAGATTTTTATGTTGGATGGAAAAAAATTAAGATAGACCTGCAAAAGCAGGTCTATCTAATTGTCAATTATTTATGATTTTTCTATCAACTATTAGCTATTGACTATTAGCTTAATTATCTGTGTTTATCGGTTGCTAAATTTATGGGGTTACTGTTCTAGGCTTCTAAAAGCTCTAAAGCTTCTTCTGATTTTACAAATCTTAAAAACTCTTCGGCAGCCTGGGTACGGAATTTTTTCTTATGGTAAATAACAGCGAATTCCCTTTCAAAATTATCTTCTTTAAAACCTACTTGAGCTAAATGTCCAAGCTTTACCTTTTCCTTAGCAGCCCATTTAGAAATAATAGACATTCCTAAGCCACTTTCTACAGCCGCTTTAATTGCCGAAGTACTTCCCAGTTCCATAATCACATTTAAATTATTAGCAGAAAAACCGACTTTTTTTAAATGTTGTTCCGTTTCGATCCTGGTCCCAGAGCCTTTTTCTCTGGATATAAAAGGATATTTATCTAATTCGAAAACGGAAATTTTTTCCTGTTTCGCCCAAGGATGATCATGGGAAATAATGAGAACCAATTGGTCCTTTAAAAATACATCTTTTTCAATATCTTTGGCTGAAACTGGACCTTCAACCAGGCCAATATCCAGAGATGTATCATGAATTTTTGTTTCGATATCTTCTGTATTGGCTACTTCAAGGGATATTTCTACCTCAGGATATTTCCTTTTAAAAGCTCCTAATAAATAGGGAACAATATATTCCCCAATTGTAGTACTGGCACCAATTAATAATCTACCCTTTATTGTTCCAGTAAGCTCTTGCATTTCCCTTTCTAGTTCACTTTGTAGTTTACTCATTTTATTGGCATATTGTAATAATAGATGCCCTGCTTCAGTCAAAGTAATATTTCTACTAACTCTATCAAAAAGTCTTGTACCATAATATTCTTCAAGCATTTGAATCTGAAAACTAACAGCAGGTTGGGTTAAAAAAAGCGCTTTAGCTGCCTTGGAAAAGCTTTTTTTATCAACTACCGTTAAAAAAACCCTAATACTATCATTTAACAAGTTCTTTTTTCCACCTTTCTACAAAAAATTACATAATAGTTTTTCAACATATAATTATACTTTATTTTTCTAAAAATAGCATTCCCTACTTTTTACTTTCCAGCCATTTAAGAAAATACCAACAAGCAAAAGCCCAGCCAAAAAATAAGGTAAAGAAAATAATTGGATGTTTTGTTCCAATATTTACACTAAAATCAAATCCTTCTACATCGGTATAGTAATAATCCCCTGCACCATAAGGTGCTTTGCTCAAATTCCATGGATCTGCAATAATTATATAAATTAATATAGCAATTATAAGTACTAAAATGAGTATACTACTTCTGATAAGAGTCTTTGATTTCTTTCCTGATGGTTGTTTCTCCTGCCCCATATTATCACCTCATTTTTAATATTCAACAAAATAATTTTATTTCCCTCTTTTAAAAAGATTTAAATACAAAAATCGCCTCCTAGTAAAGGGCGATTTTAAACATTGGCTTTTGCTTTTTTTAAAACCCATCTAGCATTTTCAATAACAAACTTTTTATCATCATCAGAAAGCTGAGACATAATTTCCAACAGTTCCCGGGTTTCAACATCTAAATTATATTCTTGGATTCCTAAACGGCCATGTTTTTTCAATACATTTACCATATCAGTAATTAAACTAAAATCTTGAGGTTCTAAATCTTCTGTAATTTCATTAAGTTTATCTAAAGTATTAGTTTGTGATCCACAGCTGGCCTGACGCAGAGATATTTCTTCCGACTCCGTTAATAAAAAATAACTAATACTTACACCGAAAACATTAGCGATATTTTGCAACGTATCTAATGCAGGTTTTACCCTTCCTGTTTCAATTTGACCTATTAAACTAAGTGATACTCCGATTTTTTTTGCTAATTGTACCTGGGTGAGATTTTGTTTTTCTCTTAACCTTCTTATTTTATCCCCTAAAGTAAAGCTTTCTTCTAATTGAAAGAAATAACTAGTAGGTATCTCCAATACTTTTGCTAACTTTTCTAAAGTTTTTAATGATGCACAGGTTTTACCCCGTTCAATTTCACTGATATGTGTATAAGAGACACCTGACCTTTTACCTAACTCAATTAAAGTTATTTTTTTTTCCTCTCTGATTTGTCTGAGTTGAATACCAATATTTTCATAAATATTTTTCCGTCCATCAATTAGTAAAGTTTCCTGGGGAACATTTAAAAATTCTGAAACTACCGTCAAAATTTCCGGCGAAAACCCTTTACGATTCATATAAATTTCATCTAAGGTCTCAATAGGTATATTTAATTGCTCGGATAAATGATCTAGAGTTATTCCTTTTTCTCTTAAAATCCTATTTAAATTATTACGTACCGGCATTAATTTCATACCTCATTTCAAATTCATTTTTTTAATATATTATGAACTGCTTCACTTTTTAAATAGTTTAAAAACTCATGAACTGCTTGTGTTCTGAATTTTTTTTCGTGATAAATTACAGTAAATTGACGTTCGAATTCCGTTTCGTTAATAGTAATAGTGGCCAATTTATTTAATTTTACCATCTCTTTTGCTGCCCATTTAGAAATAATAGATACACCTAAACCGTTACTAACAGCAGCTTTAATAGCCGTTGTACTACCTAATTCCATTATAATATTTAAGTTATGCGGGTCAAATCCGGCTTTCTTCAAGGCAGACTCCATGATTTGTCGTGTTCCAGAACCTTTTTCTCGAGTAATAAATGGATATTTACTAAGTTCAAAAACAGATATTTTTTTGTTTTTTACCCAGGGATGATCAACAGGTGTGATTAAAACTAACTCATCATCGAGAAACTTTTCAATAACCAAATCTCTACCATTTACAGGTCCTTCAACCAATCCCACATCTAAAGATGTATCTAGAATATGTTTTTCTATTTCTTCCGTATTAGCTACCTCCAAGCTGACATCAACCTCAGGAAATTCCTTTTTAAAACTTCCCACCAGGTAGGGTAAAATATATTCTCCAATGGTCGTACTGGCACCAATTAAAAGTCTTCCTTTAATAGTACCGGTAAGTTCCTGCATTTCTTTTTCTAATTCGGCTTGTAAATTACTCATCTGTTGGGCATATTTTAGTAACAATTCACCCGCGGCAGTTAAGGTTATATTTCTATTTACCCTATCAAAGAGAACAGTTCCATAATATTGTTCTAACATTTGAATTTGAAAACTTACTGCAGGTTGTGTTAAAAAGAGGGACTTCGCAGCTTTTGAAAAATTTCTTTTTTCCGCAACTGCAAGAAAAACTCTAATGCTATCATTAAGCATTTTATTGCCTCCATTTTTTTATAAAATTTTTTTATAAATATAATTTCGCTAATATTAGAGTTTTTCCTTCGCAGTCTTTTAGTTTTTTTGAATTATTCCCTAATTTCCCCTAACACTACTTCATCACAACCATCAACTTCTACTAATTTAACAAGGATTATTTCCTTACGGGAAGTTGGTATATTTTTTCCAACAAAGTCTGCACGAATGGGTAATTCCCTATGTCCCCTATCAACTAGTACAGCAAGCTGAATGGCTAATGGCCTACCCAGGTCAATTATAGCATCCAGAGCAGCTCTAACTGTCCTACCGGTATATAATACATCATCTACTAAAATTACTTTTTTACCTTTAATACTAACAGGTATTTCCGTTCCGTGAACTACCGGCTGATCCCCAGAAGTGGTCAAATCATCACGATATAAAGTTATATCTAATTTTCCGACTTTTACTTCTGCACCTTCAATTAATTTAATTTTCTGAGCTAATCTCTCCGCCAAGGGTACACCCCTTCTTCTAATTCCCACCAGAATTAAATCCTTTATACCTCTATTTTTTTCTATAATTTCATGGGCGATCCTGGTTAAAGTCCTATTAAGAGCTTCTTCATCCATAAGGATATTTTTTTCCTTAATATTCATTTACTAACCTCCTCCTTACGTAAATTCTCTAGGATTTTATTAAACTTGTCCGGTAAATCTGCCGTAAATTGTAATCTTTGTTGATTACGGGGATGGGTAAAGCCTATCAAATAGGCATGGAGTGCTTGCCCATCAAAACCAAGATTATTTTTCCTAAAACCATATAGGGGATCTCCTACTAACGGATGATTAATATACGCCATATGTACTCTAATTTGATGTGTTCTTCCAGTCTCTAACCTGCATTCAATCAGGGTATAATTTTTATATTTTTCCTTAACTAGATATCTAGTTAAGGCACTTTTTGAATTTTTAAAGGTTACCGCCATTTTTTTTCGGTCCGAAGAATGGCGACCAATAGGCGCATCAATAATGCCTCCCGGTTCAGTTATCACACCATGTACCAGAGCTAAATAGGCCCTATCCACACTATGTTCCTTCAGCTGTTTAGCTAAACTTTGATGAGTAAAGTCATTTTTAGCCACTAATAACAGACCGGAGGTGTCCTTATCAATCCGATGAACAATTCCCGGTCTTAGTTTGCCATTGATTCCTGAGAGATCACGGCAATGATAAAGTAGAGCATTGACAAGTGTCCCGGAATAATTTCCTGCTGCAGGGTGTACTACCATATTTACAGGTTTATTTACTACTAATAGATCATTATCCTCATAAACTACATCTAATGGAATATTTTCAGGTTTTAAAATTATTGGCTGAGGTTCGGGAATTAACACTACTACCAGATCATCTTCCTTAAGCCTGTAATTAGCTTTCACTTTTTTGTCATTAACTTTAATTAATCCCTCATTAATCAATTTTTGTACATAAGAACGGGAAATTTCTTCAATATTTTCAGTAATAAAGACATCCAGCCTCTGATCTTGTTCACCAGAAATATTAAAAGTAAATCTATCCATTAGATCTCCTCCCCATGAAAGAGAAGCTGGTATGATATATATATCATACCTATAACAATGGCCGAATCTGCAATATTAAATACTGGCCAAATTCTAAAATCAAAAAAATCTGTTACCGTACCAATTCTTAGTCTGTCAATAAGATTTCCTATGGCTCCTCCTACAACCATACCTAGGGCAATTTTCAAAAGTATTTGTCCAGGTTTTAATTGACGGTAAAAATAAATAACTGCAATCAGGATTATTATTGTTATTACAATGAAAAATATCCTTTGATTGGCTAATAGACCAAAAGCAGCACCAGGATTTTCTATATAAGTTAAATGAAAAATATTAGGAATTACCGGTATACTTTCATATAGAACCATAGTAGCTTTAACTAGATATTTACTACCCTGGTCAATAATTAGAATAATCAAAGCTGTAAGCCAGAATAACAACTGTCAGTCACTCCTTTTTATTATTTCTAATTTCTATCCTAAGTAATTTTAGCATAAATAAAAAAGCAATGATACTAAGAAAAACTGGCTACGCCAGTTTTTAGGTTTCGCTTTGTTAGGTTAAGGTTTCACTTCACTTCGTTCCGTTCGTTTAAAGCATTATCAATTAGTACCGGTTCATCTGTGTTCATCTGTGGTTAAATTTTATGCTTTCTTTAAAGTAAGAAAAACTGGCTACGTCGGCTTTTTCAGGTTGGATTAAGATTTTAGAGTTGATATTTGATGTTTATCTTTAGTTATTATATCAATTGTTTTAATTTCTTAACCCATAAAAAGGGATTTGAAACTTCAAAATAATAGGTGTTAACAAATACTTTTTGCTTAACCGTTATTTTTAAAACACCCGAGGAATTTTCTGCCAGTTGATTTACTAGAGTAGTGAATTGGGGTAAATTGGGTGATTTTCTTTCCAATATAGATGTCAACTGATTTATCGTTTCGGTGTTTATTTCCCCATTTTCTATCTCTACCCCAATAATTCCTTTTAAAGCTAGAGAAAAGTCAACACTATTATTTACTACAAAAACCAAACTATGAGTGTTAAGGAAGAGTTTTCCCTGTATAATTGTATTTTTGCTTTCATAAGTGACTTTACCTTCTGCTAAAATAACCTCATTTATATTAAGAGCTAGCGCAGTATTCTTTAAACATATATCTGAAAAAAATGGCTGAAAATAGGTAAAAGCAAATCCCAGTATACCTATAAACATTCCTAACCATGGATTACTAAAGGCCGTAGTTAATAAACCTAAAAGCGGTCCAACGGAAAAAGCTAAAACCTGTATTAAAATCCGGTCTGCATATAAATACATTGGTATCTTATCCCTTATGATAGTTTAATCTTCATCATGAACTCTCGGAGGAATATCTTCATCATCTAATCCTTCAAAATCTTGATAAAACTGTCCATCCTGATCCTTATAAACCGGTATTTTTTCATATCTTTCCACTGTACCTATATCTTCATCATAATCATAATAAATATTATTATAATTAAGGACACTTCCAATATCACTGGGTGATTCAGAAGTTCCGTATTTTGCCACCGCCTGCCAAGAGTCCTCACCATCAAATTCATTTTTATTAACACCCTGTCCAAGTTTTTCATTCGGTGTATTATTGGTTTCCCCACCAAAGGGCGGCATAATAACCTGTTCTTCAATAGGCCTTCTTGCTTTAATATTATATTTTGCTCCATCCTCCCATTCTTCTTCCCGGCATTTTACACACATAGTAGTTAAAGGAATGGCTTCTAATCTTTCTTCAGGTATAGGTTGACCACATTTATCACAAAAACCATATTGTCCTTTTTCCAGTTTTTCTAAAGCATCTTCCACTTTTTCTATTTGCTGTAGTGCATATGTTTTAAACCCAATGTCCTTACCCCTTTCAAAAATTTCACTGGCTACATCCCCTGGATGATTGTCATATAAAGATAACTCAGCAGTTGTCTCAGATAAAGGGTTGTTTAACCCTTTATCTAACGAATTAATTAATTCACTATATTCTTTTTTTAATTTTTCCAATTTATTCCGATAAGTTTTTTTTGTTAAAATATCCACAAATTTCCCTCCTTGCTACCTAATAACATGAATAACCTCATCTATTGGCCTCCTAGAAGGTGCATCAGGCCTTTTCTCACCATAACCAATGGGAATAATGGCTACAGGACGGTAATGGGCAGGTATTTGTAGTACTGCTGCTATTTTTTTTTCATCAAAAGCACCGATCCATACAGTATCTAAACCGTAAGCAACTGCCGCCAGCATCATATTTTGGATGGCACAAGCTGTATCCTGTAGACAATAAAGTTCAGCCCCCCGTTTGCCATATTTTGCACTAGACATCATTATATCGGCACAAACAACCACCGCTACAGGTGCTTCAACAACAGCTTCTTGATTTAGACTGGCTTCTTTAAGCCTAATTTTCACCTCCTGATTATGAATAACATAAAACTGCCAGGGTTGAATATTACCGGCAGAAGGAGCCCAAGTTGCAGCTTCCATAATTCTACCTAGAGTCGCTTCGTTAATAGGCTGGTATTTAAACTTCCGGACACTCCTTCTTTCCTTAATAGCATCCATCACATCTTTAGTCAAAATCATCCCTCCTTAATACTTGGGTGCTCTTGCATTATTTTGAACCATCCTGACAATATCGGCGATAAAATCACTGATTAGAGGTAGTTTTAACAGTACTAGTTTTTGCAAGAAGTAGAGAAATATTGCAAAAAGAATGGTGAAACCTACCGCAGTTCCTAACCCCCTAGCTACACCAGCAATAAAGTTTATCCAAAGTAGTTTCCTAGGATTATTTAACAACTCTATATACTCAGCTAGCTTCATTTTTTCCATATCTGTTGCCAGTTTTTCAATTAATGCTTCTAGTTTCTTAGTAGAACTAAACATGAAAATACTCCCCCTAATCTTAATGTCATTTTCCCCATTCATTAAATAAAAAATACCGCCCTTTTAAAGGGACGGCATTTAGTACTCATTTAGCACTGGCCAGCTTTCACCAGCCAATTATCTATAGTTAGTTGTTTAAAGCATGTATAGGTGCCGGTATCCTTCCACCTCGTTTAATAAATTTATCTGAGCTGAACTGATTAACAGGCATAATAGGAGCTTGACCCAACAACCCACCGAACACTACCATTTCACCAACTTTTTTACCTGGTACCGGTATTATTCTTACCGCAGTTGTTTTTTTATTAATCATACCAATAGCAGCTTCGTCAGCAATTATAGCCGAGATAGTTGCTGCACTAGTATCCCCTGGTACTGCAATCATATCTAAACCAACGGAACAAACACAAGTCATAGCCTCCAGCTTATTGATATCCAGGGCACCGGCTTCCACTGCTCTAATCATACCCGCATCTTCACTAACGGGAATAAAAGCTCCACTTAACCCTCCTACATAGGATGAAGCCATAGCCCCTCCTTTTTTCACAGCATCATTTAACATAGCTAGTGCGGCAGTTGTACCATGAGTCCCACATTTTTCCAATCCCATTGCCTCCAAAATATCCGCAACACTATCACCTATAGCTGGTGTAGGAGCTAACGAAAGGTCCACTATTCCAAAAGGTATACCTAAACGTTTCGCCGCTTCTTTACCAACCAATTCTCCCATACGCGTTATTTTAAATGCTGTCTGTTTAATTTTACTAGCTAAAACACCAAAGGTTGAATCGGGATTTTTCTTAACAACATTTAAGACAACTCCCGGACCACTGACACCTACATTAATAACCGCTTCCGGTTCCCCAACACCATGAAAGGCTCCGGCCATAAAAGGATTGTCTTCAGGAACATTACAAAAAATAACAAGTTTAGCGCAGCCTAAACCATCCTGTTTCCTGGTTAATTCTGCTGTTTCCTTAATTATTTCCCCCATTATTTTAACAGCATCCATGTTAATACCCGCTTTGGTAGTAGCGACATTAACTGAGGAACAAACCCTTTCTGTCTGGGCTAAACTGTATGGTATAGAATAAATCAATTTTTCATCACCTTTAGTCATACCTTTGTGCACTAAAGCGGAAAAACCACCGATAAAGTTTACTCCTACCTCCCTGGCAGCTTTATCTAAACTTAAGGCTATTTCCAGATAATTATCAGATTCACAGGCCTCAGCTACTATTGAAATAGGGGTTACAGAAATCCTTTTGTTAATTATGGGTATTCCATATTCTCCTTCTATTGATTGGCCAACTTTGACCAGGTTTTCAGCTTTTCTGGTAACTTTATCATAAATCTTTTGACTTGTTACTTTAATATCAGGATGGGAACAATCGCGCAAGGAAATTCCCATAGTTATAGTCCTAATATCTAAATTTTCTGCTTCAACCATACGTATGGTTTCTAATATTTCTTCAGTAGTAATGGAAATAGGCATCTGCATCCACCTCCTATATACGATGCATAAACTGAAATACATCTTCATGCTGGGCTGAAATTTTTACTCCAATTTCCTGTCCTTTTTCTTCCAATTTCTCTTTTAATGTACTAAAATCAACTGTACAATTGGCAATATCCACAATCATAATCATTGTAAAAAACTCCTGTAAAATAGTTTGACTAATATCTAAAATATTCGCATTAAGATCTGCTAGAACATTAGCTACACTGGCAATTATACCAACCTTATCCTTGCCCACAACTGTTACTACTATTCTAGAGCTTCCTTTACTTTGCATATAGCTTCCTCCTTTATTAGCATAATGAAACTTGAAATTTATATATTAAACAGTATAAGCTAAAATCCTGTTAAAAAAAAGAATAAAACAACAAAAAGCCGGAAAAAACCGGCTTTTTAATTTACTTAGTAGTTTGTTAAAGTAAGATATTTATAGTATACCTCTTATTTATTAGGTTTCCAGCGGAGAATAGGCTTCCTTGCAGCCTCCGCTTCATTAAACCTGGAAACATAGGTAGAATGGGGTGCATTATGCAATAATTCAGGATTTTCTAAAGCTTCCTGGCTGATTTTAATCAAAGCTTGAACAAAGGCGTCTAAAGTTTCCTTATTTTCAGTCTCAGTTGGTTCAATCATCATTGCTTCTTCAACTATTAATGGAAAATAAATGGTAGGTGGATGGAAGCCGTAATCAATTAATCGTTTAGCTATATCTAAAGTATGAATCCCTTTTTCTTTAACCTTTTTCTCAGGAGTAATTATAAACTCATGTTTACAAACTCTATCCAATGGAACTTGGTAATTTTCTTTTAACTGTTCTTTTAGATAATTTGCATTTAATACAGCCAATTCACTTGCTTCTTTTAATCCCTTCCCACCTAAAGCTAAAATATAAGTGTAAGCTTTTATGGCTACTCCAAAATTTCCATAAAAAGCTTTAACCTTACCAATGGATTGAGGACGGTCATAATCAAAATAATAATGTTCTCTCCTAGGATCATATTCTACTGTTGGTCGGGGTAAAAACGGTACCAAGAAATTTTTGACTCCTACCGGACCAGAACCTGGTCCTCCACCACCATGGGGTGTGGAAAAGGTTTTATGAAGATTAAAATGAATTACATCAAAGCCCATATCTCCTGGACGGGCATAACCCATAATAGCATTCATATTAGCGCCATCATAATATAAAAGCCCTCCTGCTTCGTGAACTATATCAGCAATTTTTAAAATCTCTTCTTCAAATAAACCTAAAGTATTAGGATTAGTAAGCATTAAAGCTGCAGTATCTTCCCCGACAACCTTTTTTAGCTCATCCAGGTCTACTAAACCCCGGGAATTAGATTTTATTTCTATTGTGTCATAACCACACAGACTGGCAGTAGCAGGATTGGTTCCATGGGCCGAGTCTGGAACAATAACTTTCTTACGTTTAAAATCTCCCCTGTATTCATGATAGGCTTTAATTATTAAAATTCCTGTAAGTTCCCCATGGGCACCAGCCGCCGGCTGTAAAGTAATTCTTTCCATACCAGCAATCTCACTTAAATATTTATCTAAATCATAGATGAGTTTCAGTGCTCCCTGGGATAATTCCTCACCCTGATAGGGATGAGCTAAAGCAAAACCCGGTAACCTTGCCATATCCTCATTAATTTTAGGATTATATTTCATAGTACAGGATCCCAAAGGATAAAAACCTGTATCAACACCATAATTCATCTGAGATAATCTGGTAAAATGTCTTACTACATCAACTTCACTAACCTCCGGCAATTCCGGTTCTTCTTGTCTAACAATATCCCGAGGTACAAGACTAGCTAAATCCACTTGGGGCACATCCAATTCAGGTAATGAATAGGCTTTTCGGCCGGGAGTTGATAGATCAAAAATCAATTTTTCCTTCATTTTTCTCCCTCCCAAACCCTTTTTAATAAATCAATTTCTCTTTTACTTCTGGTTTCCGTAACACAGATTAACATATGGTTTTCTAATTCCTTATAAAATTTTCCTAAATCCAGGCCACCGATAATCCCGGCTTTAAATAAACGTTTATTAATAGTATTAATTTTTTCCTTTGATTTAACTACAAATTCCTTAAAAGTTTTATTAGCGGGAAATGCAATTTCAACCCCGGGGATTTCACCTAATACTCCTTTGGCATAATGGGTTTTATATAAACATTGTTCTGCAACTTCTTTAATACCTTTTTTACCCAGTGTACTTAAATAAATTGTCGCAGCTAGAGCACATAAAGCTTGATTAGAACAAATGTTAGAAGAAGCCTTTTCTCTTCGAATATGTTGTTCCCGGGCCTGTAATGTCAAGACAAAGCCTTCATTACCCCTACGGTCCCGGGCAATTCCAACAATTCTTCCCGGTAAACGACGTACATATTTTTCTTTGGTAGCAATAAAACCAAGATAAGGTCCACCAAAACTTAAAGGAATACCCAGGGATTGTCCCTCACCTATTACTATATCAACCCCCAATTTTCCGGGAGCTTCCAAAACACCTAAAGAGATGGGATCTACACAAACTATTACCATGGCCTTATATCCTTGAGCCAGTTCTACTATCTTTTTAACATCTTCAATTCCTCCGAAAAAGTTAGGATTTTGAATTACCACAGCACCTATGTTTTCTGATAGATTGGTTGCCAAAGATTCTAAATCTGTTAACCCCTCTTTATAGGGACTCTCAAGGATTTCAATTCCCCTGCCCCAGGCATAAGTTTTAACAACTTCCCGGTATTCGGGGTGAACCGTTGAACTGATTAATACTTTATTTTTCCTGGTTTGAGTGGTAGCCATGATAATTGCTTCGGCCATAGCACTTGCTCCATCATACATTGAAGCATTGGCTACATCCATACCTGTTAGTTCACAAATACCAGTCTGGAACTCAAAAATTGCCTGTAATGTCCCCTGGCTAATTTCTGGCTGGTATGGTGTATAAGCGGTATAAAATTCAGAACGTAATAAAAGATGGTCAATAACCGCCGGCCGGAAATGTTCATAAGCACCTGCTCCTAAAAATGATACATATTCATCTATATGGGCATTTTCCTGGCTTAACGAAGTTACTTCTTTTCTTAAACTAAATTCATCTAAACCTGGTGGAAGATCTAATTCCCTTTCTAGCCTTACCCGGTTTGGAATATCTTTAAATAATTCTTCAGTGGAAGATATACCGATTTTAGCCAGCATATCCTTACGTTCAGAATCAGTATGGGGAACGAAATTCATGCCTATTCCTCCTCAATCAGTCTTTGGTAGGCTTCTGCATCCAGTAATTCTTCTTCTCCTCCTGTTATCTCCATTTCTAAAATCCACCCTTTACCATAAGGATCCTGGTTAATTAGTTCAGGACTATCTAGTAAATCTTCATTAACAGCCACTACTTTACCACTTACAGGTGAATAAATATCCGAAACGGCTTTAACGGATTCCACTACCCCTATACTATCACCTGCTTCGAATTCAACACCAATCTCTGGTAATTCTACAAAAACTACATCACCTAATGCTTCTTGAGCATAATGGGTAATACCAATCTTTTTAGTTTCTAAATTAACCCACTCATGCTCTTTTGTGTACTTTAAATTTTTTGGATACATAGTTATTTAACCTCCCTTTTATAAAATGGTGTTTTAACCATAACAGCCCGACAGGGCCGATTTCTGATCATAACATCAACATTATTCCCAACCTGTGCTTCTTCAGTTTTGACCAGAGCTATACCTAAATTTTTACCTAGGGTCGGACTAAAAGAACCGGATGTGATATAACCTATGTCTTGATTGTTTTTTTGTATAGTATAACCTTCTCTAGGAATACCACGATCTACCATTTCTATACCCATTTTTTTTCTTTTTAAGCCAGTAGCTTTTTGGGCTTGTAAAGCATTTTTACCTATAAAGTCAGAACCAGAATCCAAATCCACAAATATATCCAGGCCTGCTTCCAGAGGAGTTATATCCGGACTCAACTCATGTCCATACAATGGTAAACCAGCCTCAAATCTTAGTGTATCCCTAGCCCCTAATCCTATGGGAGCTAATCCCAAAGGCTTACCTTTATCCAATAACTCATTCCATAATTTACAGGCATCCTCAGTTTTTATGTAAATTTCAAAACCATCTTCCCCAGTGTATCCTGTTCTGGAAACAATACTATCACAACCAGCTACCTGTCCTTGAATAAATCTAAAATACTTAATTTCTTCTAAATTCAAAGGAGTTATTTGCTGTAATATTTTCTCAGCCATTGGTCCCTGTAAAGCCAACTGGGCAATGTCATCGGAAATATTAATTAATTCAATCTCTTCTCTCTTTTGACTTATTATCCATTGCCAGTCCTTTTCAGTATTTGATGCGTTTACCACTA
This sequence comes from Clostridia bacterium, assembly GCA_030154225.1. Lineage (GTDB taxonomy): Bacteria > Bacillota > Peptococcia > Peptococcales > BICA1-8 > JASKKI01. Next base: position 14,793 of record JASKKI010000049.1, read on the forward strand.
GCCAGTAATGTTCAGCATTAAAACAATAGACTAATAAATCATCTACTGTTCCACCATTTTCATAACACATAGGAGAATAAATTATTTTTCCTGGCTCTATTTTTTCAATATTGTTTGTAATCAACTTCTGAATAAACTTTTTAGCACCCTGTCCTCTAACTTCAATCTCACCCATATGGGAAACATCAAATAAACCAGCCTTTTTTCTTACCACATTATGTTCATCAATAATTCCTTTGTATTGAACAGGCATTTCAAAACCACCAAATTCCACAATCTTTGCTCCCAATTTTACATGTTCCTCATATAAAGGAGTTCTTTTTAAATTGTACAATTTTAATCACCTCCACATTAATTAACTAATAACATTTGTTTTAGTCATTAGTCCTTGGTTCTTAGTATTTAATTTTCATGGGTTCATAATTCTAGGAATTATGAACGCAAATAAAAAACAGAGCAACAAGAAAGCAAGCTTGCCTTTGTCACTCTGTCCCGTAACCTGAGAGATTTTACCCCTTTGGTGCCTCTATAAAGGAGGCTCTCCAGAGACCTGTCAGAATGCGGTACTGGTACCTGAGAGTTTCCAAATCCCCTGGCAAATAAGATTTGTTGCTCCTTCGGTGTCCATTAAAGAACTCTCCCACATTCATCATCCAGCATTTTAAATTTTTTAAAAAAATATAAAAGGTTCTGATAAATTATATTCTCAATATTATATTAAAATTCCTGCCCAAAAAAAAAGCCAAATTGGCGATCTATTAAAAAATTTTTTTATATTCTGGATAAAATATCAGTTATTTCCTCGCAACCACATTCTACTGGCTTATAACAATATCTTTTATGATTATTCATATCAACTGTTACAACTCTAGTAATAATACCTCTATTTACCAGTTCTTCTATAATACTCCGGCACTGTCCTTCATGCAGTTTAGTCTCAGCGGTTATGCGACCAATACAACTAGCTTGACCGTTATATTTTTTCCATAAGCGGCAAATAGCTTCCAATACTTTCTTGCTTTCTTCCTTTTGCATTCTTCTATCCCTCCGCTATAATTTTCAACTTTCTTAAATTTATAATAATAGAAATCTTCTGGATAGTAAAGGTTTTCACTTGAAAAAACCTAGCCCAAATTGTAAAATTTTAGGCTAGGTTATTATATATTCTTTTATTTTAAAACACTTACACACCTGCTACAGAGGGTTGGATGCTCAACATCATGCCCCACATCCTCAGTAAATGTCCAGCAGCGCTCACATTTTTTCCCTGGTGCCTGTTCAATTTTAATAGCCAAACCTTCAATTTTCTCTGATTTATAAACATCTTTCGCTAAATTCTGTTCGTCGGAAACAGGTGTTAATACTACTTTTGATACAATAAAAATTCCTGCCAAATCTTTTTCAACAGTTTTTAAAAATTCATAAAGCTCTTTAGCTGCAAAAATCTGTACACTAGCATTTAAGGAGTGACCGATAACTTTTTTCCTTCTAGCTTCTTCCAGTTGTTTAGTAACTTCTTCTCGGATATCAAGTATTCTATCCCATTTAGCTTCTAATACAGGATCTAAAAAACTCTTATCAAATTCCGGCCAGCCCGCCAGCTGTACACTGGCTTCTTTATTTTCTTGTGGTAAATGGTTCCATACTTCTTCGGTAGTAAAAGCTAAAATAGGAGTTAATATTTTCACTAAAGCGGTACAGATTTCGTAAATGACTGTTTGGGCTGCTCTCCGTTCCTTAGAATCCGGTTTAGAAGTATAAAGACGGTCTTTGATAACATCAAGATAAAAAGCACTCATATCAACAGTACAGAAATTGTGTACAGCATGATATACTACATGAAACTCATAATCATCATATGCTTTAGTTACCCTGTTGACTAATTTAGCCAATTTAAGTAAAGCCCATTTATCCAATTCATTAATTTGATCATAAGCTACTTTGTCCTGCGAGTAATCAAAATCATAAATATTACCTAACATATAACGGAAAGTGTTACGAATTTTTCTATAACTTTCAGTTACCTGTTTTAAAATACCTGGAGAAGCTGCTACATCAGTGCGGTAATCAGCTGAAGATACCCAGAGTCTCAAAATATCGGCACCCATTTGCTCAATGACTTTCAAAGGATCAATACCATTTCCTAGAGATTTAGACATTTTCCTTCCCTTTTCATCAACAAGGAAGCCATGAGTTAATACTGCTTTATAAGGCGCACATCCTGTAGTTGCCACAGCAGTAGAAAGAGAAGAATTAAACCAACCACGGTGCTGGTCACTTCCTTCAAGGTATAGATCAGCAGGCCACACCAGTTCATCTCTGGTGGTTAATACCGCTTTATGACTTGAACCAGAGTCAAACCAAACATCCATAATATCCGTCTCTTTACGGAACTTGGTACTACCACATTGGGGACATGTTAGGCCTTCAGGAATTAAATCTTCCACCTCTTTGGCGAACCAAATATCTGATCCATGTTTCCTAAATAAGTCTTGAATGTGAAAAATTGTATCATCATTAATAATCTCTTTATTGCAATCCTGACAGTAGAAAATAGGAATAGGTACCCCCCATGTTCTCTGTCTAGAAATACACCAGTCACCACGATCTGCAATCATATTATAAATACGGTCTCTACCCCAACTTGGAATAAACTTAACCTTGTTTATTGCCTCTAAGGCCTCCTGTCTAAAACCATCGATAGAAGCAAACCATTGTTCTGTAGCTCTAAACATTGTTGGACTTTTACATCTCCAACAATGTGGATACTGGTGATTTATAAAACTTAAGTTCAGTAATAAGCCTAATTTATCCAATTCCTCGGTAATTAACTTATTGGCTACATCAGCCTTAATACCAGCAAATTGCCCTGCTTCCTCAGTAAATGTTCCTGTATGGTCAAGAGGTGAAAGAACTTCTAAATTATAGGTTTTACCTACCATAAAGTCTTCCACACCATGACCAGGAGCGGTATGAACACAGCCAGTACCTTGTTCTAATGTTACATGATCACCTAAAACTACAAGAGAATCACGATCCATAAAAGGATGCCTGCATAAAACTCCTTCTAAATCCTTACCTTTAAATTCAGCAAGAACTCGATATTCACCTGTGCCTCCAACAGCCTCTAATACGGAAGATATTAATTCTTTGGCAAATAAGAGGTTCTCTTCACCAACTTTAATCAATTGATAATCAAAATCCGGGTGTAATGCCACTGCCATATTGGCAGGCAAAGTCCAGGGTGTAGTTGTCCAGATAACAATAAAACTATTTTCTTCTTCAAATTTCCCATTGGCATCTTTTACCGGAAACTTAACATAAATTGAGGGTGACTTTTTATCATGGTATTCAATTTCTGCTTCTGCCAAAGCAGTTTCACATTGAGGACACCAGTGAACAGGTTTGAGTCCTTTATAAATAAAACCTTTTTTAGCCATTTCTCCAAAAACGCCAATTTGTTCCGCTTCAAATTCGGCCTGAAGAGTGAGATAAGGATTATCCCAATCACCCCTTACCCCCAGCCTTTTAAATTGTTCCTTTTGTATTTCCACATATTTTAAAGCATATTCCTGGCAATGTCTGCGAAACTTAACTTTATCGATTTCATGCCTATTTAACCCTAAAGCTTTTATGGCCTGGAGTTCAATAGGTAGTCCATGGGTATCCCAACCAGGTACATAAGGAGCATCATATCCATTCTGAGAACGATACTTAACAATTATATCTTTAAGAATTTTATTAAGGGTATGACCTAAGTGGATATCACCATTGGCATAAGGTGGCCCGTCATGCAAAACAAATTTTGGCTTACCGGAATTTTTTTCCTGTACTTTTTCATATATTTTAATATCTTCCCAAAATTTTAAGATTTCCGGTTCCTTAGCAGGTAAATTCCCACGCATAGGAAATTCTGTCTGTGGCAAATTTAAAGTCTTGCCATAATCAAATTTCTCCATTACTTTTTCACCTCATCATATTAAAGTTATTAGTTATTAGCGACTAATGGCTAGATAATAAATTGTTTACCATGTAAAAAAACCCCCATCCACAAAGGGACGAGAGTTGTTCTCGCGGTACCACCCTCCTAATGGGATTAAATCCCACCACTTTAGGGTCCGATAACGATGACCAGCCGAATAGTACTACCTTATTCGTACTAACAACTCCCGGATGATTTTCCTTCAGGTTTAGTACCCGGCTTCCACCCTTCCGGGCTCGCTGTAACCCTCCCCTAAAGTACTCTTCCGTTCATAGTTTTTCCATTATTATCTTCCTTTAAAATAGTAAAACAGATAGTTCTGATTGTCAACTTATCTGCTCAATAGTTTTCTTCAATAAAAATAGCAATTTTTGAGCAACACTAATTTTTATTTCAGTATCTAAATTAGTCTCTTTAGCTTTAGGGGTAATCACCCTAATTAATAGGGTAGACAAACCTTTATTTTTTAAAATGGATAAAATTTCTGGACAAGAACAGTCCACACAGGCTAAAGTATCCATAGACTTTTCTTCATTAATACTATCAATAATATTCCCGACAAAGACCCGTAATGGCTCTCCATCAACTTCTACCATTTTGTCTAGAAATAAATCTATTAATTTCTGGCAACTACCATTAGGTAGGTCATTTATTAGCACATCTCCTGAACGAAGATGATCACTAAGGGGACTACCTAAACTTATAGATATAACTTTATTTATTCCTTC
>JASKKI010000050.1 GCA_030154225.1 Clostridia bacterium
TATTGTAACTCTTTATTATGAAATGGAGAGACTTGGCTTAACTACTGGTGGCGCTTCTTTATGTGTCGGTGGAGGGCCGGCTATGGCTTCACTATGGACCAGGGATATTTAAATATTAAGGAGGTATTTATATGCCATTAATGACTGGTTATCAATACATGGAAAGCCTAAAAAAACTTAAGCCTGTTGTTTATTTTGAAGGGAAAAAAATTGAATCGGTTGTAGGGCACCCATTACTTCAACCCCATATTAATTCTGCGGCATTAACTTATGATGTAGCCCATAATCCAGCTTATGAAGATTTAGCTACAACTACTTCCCATATTACAGGTAAAAAAATTAATAGATTTACACATATTCACCAGAGTACGGAAGAACTAGTTAAAAAAGTTAAACTATTACGTTTAATTGCACAACAAACAGGTTCATGTTTTCAACGTTGTGTAGGATTTGATGGTTTAAATGCTGTTTACTCCACTACTTTTGATATAGATAAAAAGTTAAACACCAAATACCATGAGCGTTTTTTAAAATATCTCCAATATGTACAAGAGAATGATTTAATGGTTGCTGGTGCTATGACTGATCCCAAAGGGGATCGGGGGTTAAGTCCCTCTAAGCAAGCAGATCCTGATCTTTATGTACATGTTGTTGAAAAAAATGATAAGGGTATTGTTATCCGTGGGGCTAAAACTCATATGACAGGAATGGTTAACTCTCATGAAATGTTAGTAATGCCTACCTCTGCTTTAGGCGAAGAGGATAAAGATTATGCTGTATCTTGTGCAATTCCTGTTGATGCACCAGGTGTTTTTCATATTTTTGGTAGACAGACCAATGACAAACGTAAATTTGATAAGATGGACCAGGGAAATGCTGAATATGGAATAGTCGGTGGAGAATGCTTAACAGTTTTGGAGAATGTCTTTGTACCTTGGGATAGAGTTTTTATGTGTGGAGAATTTGAATTTACAGGGGGACTAGTTGAGCGGTTTGCTACTCTTCACAGGCAAAACTATGGTGGTTGTAAAGGTGGAGTAAGTGATGTAGTAACAGGTGCAGCTGCTGCGATAGCCGAATACAATGGTGTTGGTAAAGCATCACATATAAAAGATAAATTAGTTGAAATGATACATCTAACTGAAACTTTATATTGTTGTTCTATAGCGTGTTCTTCAGAAGGTGTTAGACTTCCTTCAGGTGCTTACTATCCTAATTCTCTACTAGGAAATGTAGTGAAACAAAATGTAACAAGACATATTTATGAGATAGATAGGCTATGTCAAGATATTGCCGGAGGATTTATCGCAACTCTGCCTTCGGAAAAAGATTTTAATCATCCTGAGTTAGGTAAATTTATTCGTAAATATTATGTAGGTAAAGCAGATTATTCTACAGAAGAACGCTACCGTATGGCTAGACTTATTGAAAACATGACAGGAGGGACTGCTTTAGCTGAAAGTATGCATGGTGCAGGTTCACCTCAAGCCCAACGTGTTATGTTATTACGTATGGGCAACTTACCGCACAAGATTAAATTAGCTCAAAAATTAGCTGGTATAAATGTCGATAATTCAAAAAAAGAGGCAGCAGCAACTAAACAAGAATAGGTAAGGGCCTTTATTATGGTTAAAAAATTTAAAGTGGGTTTTAAGTTTTGTGGAAACTGTAATCCTTATATTGAAACACAACAACTTTTACTAAATTTAAAAAAGGAGTTAAAAGACGAGGTAGATTTGGTATTCTGGGAAAATCAACCCTATAATGCATTGTTAATTCTCAGTGGGTGTCTTTCGGATTGTGCCGAAAGACCTGATTTTTCCGGACCTACTATAGTAGTTGCTGGAAATACTTTAGATCATTTTCCTTTAGAAGAAGAAAATTTAAAAACAACTTTAATTAAAAAAATTGAATTAATGAAAAGTGAATTTAATTAAATTAGTTAACTAAAGACTTATAATGCATCCTGACTAATATCAGTTAGGATGCATTCTCAATAATATTATTTTAGTTGATATGAAACAGGGAGGATTGAAGATGAAAATACCAACTTTTGATTTAACAAACAAGGTTGCTATTGTAACTGGTGCAACTAAGGGATTGGGGTATGGAATGGCCTTAGCATTGGCTCAAGCGGGAGCGAATATTGTGGTAGTGAGTAGGACACCAGCTGACTGTGATAGAGTGGCATTTGAAATCAAAAGTATGGGCCGAGATGCCTTAGCCCTGCCAACTGATGTATCTAATCCTGAATCCATTAATAATCTAGTTAACAAGACATTGGAAAAATACGAAAAAATAGATATTTTAGTTAATAATGCCGGAACAGCTATAACCAAAAAGGCAGAAGACTTAACGGAAGAAAACTGGGACCATGTTATGAACATAAATTTAAAAGGTGTTTTTATGTTAACACAAGCGGTGGGACGGGTTATGATTGACCAGCAAAAGGGAAAGATCATAAATATTGCTTCCATTTTTGGTTTTGTAGGGGATAAATCGGTATTACCTTATTTGGTAAGTAAAGGTGGAGTATTACAATTAACGAGAGGTTTGGCTTTAGAGTGGGCCAGATATAATATTCAAGTAAATGCTGTAGCACCTGGGTATGTGATGACTCCTATGAACGAAAAAGAATTAAATGATGAAAAAGTTTATAATTATATTACCAAAAAAATTCCTATGCGTAGATTAGGTGAAATACACGAGATAGCAGGTGCTGTAGTATACCTTGCTTCAGATGCTGCTAATTATGTAACGGGTTCCACCATAACGGTTGATGGGGGATGGTTAGCCCAATAATGAAAGAGGTGGGAAATATGCCAGAAGGTTTTAATTTCTTTTATAAGTTAAGAGTTCGTTACCATGAAGTGGATAGCCAGAGAATTGTTTTTAATGCCAATTATTTATTTTACCTGGATATTGCTTGGACAGAGTATCTCAGACATCTGGGTCTTGATTATGCTAAACTTTCGGAAGCTAATGAATTTGATACAGTGGTGGTTAAAACTGTTCTTGAATACAAAAAGCCGGCCTATTTTGATGAAATATTACAGATTTTTGTGCGCATAGTAGAGATGGGAAATAGCAGCTTTCGGGTTGAATTTCTCATCTACAAGGACGAAAGTGAGATACTTGTACTAAAAGGGGAAACAATCTATGTCACATATTTCCCCCGTACTGCCTCAACTGGTCCTATACCGGGGAGGATTAGGAAAATTTTTAGTGAATTTGAAGGGTTGAATAATCAATGAAAGATCAAATATTTGGAAGGGTAAAAGTATTTCCTTATATGAAGCTTAAAAGAAGGATTAAGAGTATCAATAAAATAATAATAAAAAAACCCGGCGGTGGCCGGGTTTACTTAATATCGGTCAAATTAATGATTATGACAATCTCCATGGTCTGAACAACTTTCACCAGAATCGGTAACTTTATCAGCTAGAAATTGCTCTACAACAGCTCTTACATCTCCCGAACACCCGCGAATAACGTTTATTCCGTTAGTTGTTAAAACATTAACTGCACCGCTTCCCATATTTCCGGCTAACATTACCGTAACTCCTAATCGGGCTAATTCAGAGGCAATGTTAGATTTACAACCACAACCTACTGGAGAATCATATCTTTCCTCATTTATAATTTTTTTACTATCATCAACGGTAAAAATTGTAAAATATTCACAGTGACCAAAATGACTATCAACCTGATTATTTCTAGAGGGTACTGCAATTTTCATATTTTTGAATCCTCCTTTGGTTTTAACTAAAAATGCTTTTCAATATTTATGAGCATATGCTAATATTAATATAACAAATTTAATCTTTTAAGTAAATACTTAAGATAGTAAGTTATAATGAAATATGTTTATAATAGATAATAACAAAACCAAGTTTATATAAGATGATTATTGAAGATTTATTTTTCTCAATATAAGATTGGTTATTATTGGCGAAAGGAGTGTTTGGCATGCCGAGGCCACCTAAATGCCGTAGGGTTGAATTTGAGCCTATTCATACTTATTTTAAACCTGCAGGTATACCTAAACACCAATTGGAAGAGTTGGTTTTAAGTGTAGAGGAATTAGAAGCAATACGTTTAAAAGACCGGGAAGGTTTAGAACAAGCGGAATGTGCAGAAAAAATGCATGTTTCCCGCCCTACCTTTCAAAGAATTCTCATGAGTGCTAGGAGTAAACTGGCTGAAGCGATAGTTGAGGGAAAGGCTATCAGAGTGGAAGGAGGAAATTACCGGATTGCAGATAGAAGGCATTTTAAATGTATTTCTTGCCAATATGAATTTGAAGTTCCTTTCGGAGCAGGTTGTGGAAATGAGATAAAATGTCCTAAATGTGACCAGTTTGGTTATCGTATAAAAGAGAAAACTATAAAAGAGGAATGATTTTTCATTCCTCTTTATAGTTCTAAAATGTAAATACTTTAGACTGGGCTGCCATGTCTATAAGCTGGCCAGCAGTGGCTAATCTTGCTCCTTCGATAAAGTCTTCTTCATCTACTTGGCGAGAACGGGCACATGGTGTACATACATAAAAGGGAACTTTGTTTGCGGTTAAATAGTCAAGGTAATCTTTAATAGAATCACCTGTAGGTGCTTTCACATTATCAGCCATTCCAATTACTGCATAATATGCCCCATCATCTACTAAGAAAAAATTAACCTCGTAATCTTTTTCTTTGGCAACTTTAGCCAACTGAAAGGCTCTGGTAGCCCGGGTAGGGTCCTCAAGGCCTCGGCTTAGAACAAAAAGAAACTTTTCCAAAGAATTTCCCTCCTTATTTATATAATATTATTAATTTTCGACATCATGGAAATTAATTCCTTCCAAATTTTTAACTTTAAGCACTATTAAGTAGATATAAATAAAAATTATAAAATATAAATATTTTTATAATTGACATATGCCCAATATAAATTTAACATTAAGTTGTGATAATTTTACAAATGTTCATTTTAGAAAAGAGTAATGGATTGATTGTGAAAAATATTACAAAAGGAGTGTTGAAAGGTGGCAAATAAGTATCTAGTTATTGGAGGAGTGGCATGTGGTCCTAAGGTTGCAGCAAGGTTACGCCGTTTAGACTTAGATGCCGAAATAACAATTATCGAAAAGGGTGAAATCCTTTCATATGGTGGATGTGGAATGCCCTATTATATTTCAGATGAAGTACATGATATAAAGGAGCTTTGGAGTACTCCAGTAGGTGTTCCCAGGGATGTGCATTTTTTTAAAAATGTAAAAAACATAGAAATAATGGATAGAACATTAGCTCAAAAAATTAATAGACTTGAGAAAAAGGTTGAGGTAGTTAAACTTGAATCCGGAGAAAAAATGGAAATTTCATACGATAAGCTTATTCTTGCTGTTGGGGGCACACCCATAGAACCGTCTATACCGGGGAAAGACTTAAACAATGTCTATAAACTTAACCATCCTTATGATGCTGAGGCAATTAAAAGAGCAGTAGATTCAGGAACTATTAAAAATGCAGTAATTGTTGGTGGAGGACTTATAGGATTAGAAGTAGCAGAATCCTTAACAAAGCATGGCATAAAAGTCACCATTGTAGAGATGTTGGATAAAGTTTTACCTAAAATGTTTGATATTGAAATGGCAAGCCTGTTAATGGAGGATATGAGAACAAACGGGGTAGATGTTTTAGTTAAAAATAAAGTGTTAAGTTTCGAAGGTGATGACCAGGGAAATTTAAAAGCTGTTATAACTGAACAAGGAACAATAGAAGCTGAACTAGCCCTGATATCAGTTGGAGTAAAACCCAACAGTAAGCTTGCTTTGGAAGCTGGTTTAGAAATAACTGAAAACGGTGCTATAAAAGTAAACAACTATTTACAAACTACAGATCCGGATATTTACGCCGGCGGAGATTGTATAGATAATTATCATTTACTATTTAGAAAAAGGGTATATACACCTTTAGGAGATTTAGCTAATATTCACGGGAGGATAATTGCCAATAATATTGCTGGCATAAAGGAAGAATTTCCTGGAATATTAGGAACAACCATATGTAAAGTATTTAACTTTAATGCCGGTAGTATTGGACTTACTGAAGATAAGGCTCGGGAGTTAAACTATGATGTAGTTACAGTAATAGCTCCTGGTCCGGATAAAGCTCATTTTTATCCAACTGCTAAGACCATTTTTATTAAATTAGTTGGAAATAAAAAAGATGGTAAAATTTTAGGAGCACAAATTGTGGGCCCCGGTGATGTAGCTAAAAGGTTAAATATGTTAAGTCTAGGATTATATTATGGTATAACTGCTAAAGAAATGGCCAAAATGGACTTAGCATATGCGCCACCTTTTGCTCCGGCTATGGATAATTTAATTACAGCGGCAAATATTATGCAAAATAAGATTGATGGTTTAGCTAAATCAATTTCCATGTTAGATGTAAGGGAGAAGTTAAAAAATAAAGAGGATTTTGTTCTGTTAGATGTAAGAAGTCCTAAAGAAATAGAGGAAATATCCTTGCCATATAAAAATGTCGTATATATTCCCCTGGGAATGCTACGGCAGAAATATAAAGAACTTCCCCGTGATAAAGAAATAATTATTTTCTGTAAGATAAGTTTGAGAGGTTATGAGGCTCAAAGAATATTAGAAGAAAAAGGATTTACAAATGTCAAATTTATGGATGGAGGAATTGTTAGTTGGCTATTTGAGCGAAATATTAAAAAATAATTGTTAAAGACCGGCTGTGCCGGTCTTTAACCGTCAATTTTTGTAAATAAGCTCAATTAAGATTAACTGAATATCACTCCAGTGGAATTAAATTTTTAATGCTAGCCATTAATAACTAGCCACTAAAACGGGGGCACCCCGTTTTTTTAATGATCACAAGCATTCTCTCCAGTATTTAAGGTGTTGTTTAGATAACTTGTTACGATAGCATTGGGATTATCGGCTGGTGCGCCAGTGATAACCTGGACCCCTGCTTCTTGGAATAATCTTTGAGCCTTTATACCCATTCCACCTGTAATAACAAGGTTAGCTCCCTGTTCTTTAATCCACTTTGGTAATATTCCCGGTTCATGGGGTGGAGGTGTTAGCCTGTTTTTACCTAGGATTTTTTTCTCTTTTTCGTTTACATCATAAAATTCAAATACTTCACAATGACCAAAGTGCATACATAGTTGGTTATTTACAACAGGTAAAGCAATTTTCAAGTTAATCGCCCCTTAATTTAATAATAATTTTAATTCCTTTTCTAATTTTTTTATTTCTTTTGCAGTTTTGCTCTCGGGTGCCAAGTCTAAAATACTGATACCTTGGATTTGAGCCTTGGTGACAGAATTGTCATAGGGAATTATTCCTACTACAGGTAAACCCTGTTTTTGACAATTGTTTAAGATTTTTTCCGTCATTTCATAGTTTATATCTGCTTTATTAATACATACAGCTGTTTCAATATTAAAATGTTCGGTTAAGGAAATAACTCTTTCTAAATCGTGTATACCTGATAAGGTGGGTTCCGTGACTACTAATACCAGATTTGCTCCGGAAATAGAAGCTATAACTGGACAGCCGATACCCGGTGACCCATCAACAAGGATTAGCTCTTTATTCTGTTCCATTGCTACTTTTCTGGCCTGACTTTTCACTAAAGTTACCAGCTTACCGGAATTTTCCTCGGCAATACCTAGCTTGGCATGTACCAATGGTCCGTAAGTAGTTGATGAGATAAACCAGTGTCCGGAAAGATTATCCTTAAATTCTATTGCTCCTAAAGGACAAAAATAAACACATACACCACAGCCTTCGCAGGAGACTTTATCTATTATTAGATCATCTCCGATGGCATCAAAACGGCATAATTCCAGGCATTTTTTGCATTGTGTGCATTTTTCTTTATTTATATAAGCAGTTTTTCCGCTCCTGAATTCATACTCTTCTAAAATGCGGGGATTAAGGACCAGATGTAAATCTGCTGCATCAACATCACAGTCGGCAAGAACCTTATTATCAATAAGGGTAGCTAAGGATGCTACTATGCTAGTTTTCCCGGTACCACCTTTACCACTAATAACAACCAGTTCCTTTAACATGACTTAATCTCCTCCAGACTAGTGAGAAGTTCCACAAAAACTTTTTCGTAGTGAGGTAACACTTCTAGGAATAGTTTACCTTGAGAGTAGGCTTCTGCTATCTGCCGGTCATCAGGAATTTCTAAAATAATGGGGATATTTTCTATCTTACAATAATCCCAGACTTTTTCATCCCCAATAGTAGAACGGTTGAGGCAAAGGGCAAAAGGAATACCTAATTCCCGGATTGTTTCTACAGCTAGTTTAAGGTCATTAAGGCCAAAAGGAGTGGGTTCAGTAACCAGTAAGACAAAGTCACTTCCTTTAACAGCCTGAATCATTGGACAGGAAGTTCCTGGTGGACAATCTATAATAACTATTTCTTTTCCAATACCATGTCGCTTGACCTCTTTGATAAGAGGTGGAGACATAGCTTCACCAACCCTTAGCATTCCCTGAACGATGAGAAGATTGTCTTTTAAACCTAGTTGAACTTCACCGATTTTTCTAGAAGTTTTTTCAAGTGCTGAGGTGGGACATATGTTAATACATCCGGCACAGCTGTGGCAGAGTTCAGGAAAGGTCAACACTTTACCTTTAAGGCACACGATAGCACCGAATTGACAGAATTCAGCACATTTTTCACAACCGGTACAACGGATGGTATCTACTTGTGGTACAAGGCGATTAACGTTTTCATCGGCAAACCAGGTAGGCTCGTAAAAAATATGATTATTGGGTTCTTCAACATCACAATCAATGAGAGCTACACTTTTACCGATTTTATTCAAGTAATATGCTAGGTTGCTGGAAACTATGGTTTTTCCAGTACCACCTTTGCCACTTGCAATGGCTATTTGCATTAATGTTCCTCCATTCCTAAAGGTACTTAAAACCAATGCCCATCTACATTATTACTTTTAGCCTTGGATAATTTACCTTTTTTAAAATCATCAAGTGCTTTTTTAACTGTAGTTCCCCGGGTTAGATAAATATCTATCCCGGCTGCCTGTAATGCACGAAACGCCTTTGGTCCTACATTTCCTGAAATAAGTGCATCGACACCTGTGTTAACGATATTTTCTGCTGCTTGAATACCTGCTCCTTGAGCCGAATTTAGAATTTGTGTGTTATCAATGGCCTGATAACTATCATTTCCCAGATCATAAATTATAAAGTTTGGGGAACGGCCAAAGCGTTCTTCCAATTGACTTTCTATTGTCTGGCCTTTTGAACTTAGGGCAACTTTCATAATAATTACCTCCTTTCATGAAAATCATTTAAAATATAATTGACATATGCCCAAAACTAATATATCATAGTATTGAACATATGTCCATAATTTATGCAAAAATTTTTGGTAAAGGGGGGAATTTAAATGCCAGGTTTTAATGGAATGGGACCATTCAATGAAGGAGCAATGACCGGTAGAGGAAGAGGGTATTGTATAAGAGTTTTAGAACCAGGGCAAGCTGCTTGGTTTGGTATGGGTAGAAGGGGTGCTGGTAGAGGAATAGGCCGGGGACTTGGTCCTAGAACAGGACGTGGTATTAGATGCTGGGGTCCGGTAAGTGTTGATCCAAATTTCCAAAAGACCTTGTTGAAAGAAAAAAAAGAGTACTTGAAACAAGAATTATCGAGAATTGAACAATTAATTGAAGATGAACAAGATAGCTATGATGAATAAATAGAAAAATATTAGGCTGTTGACTTAATTAGGTGTCAACAGCCTTTTTGTATTATTTTGTTTTTGCTTTTAAATTACAGTTATTTTAAGTGTTTTAGTAAGATAATTGATTATTGCATTATGTAAAGCACCAGCACCTAAATTTGAACAGTGGGCTTTTTCTTTAGGGAGTCCGCCCAGATATTCCAAAATAGTATCATCGGTAATTTCCGCAGCTTCATCTAGAGATTTTCCTTTTGCTAATTCTGTCATGGCACTACCACTAGCAATGGCTGCCGGACAACCAGCGATTTGAAAACGAATATCACTTATATGGTCATCTGTTACTTTAAGATATACTTTAATGAAATCTCCACACTCGGGATCTCCCAAAACACCAATACCATCAGCATCTTCAATTATACCCAGATTGCGGGGATTAATGAAATGGTCTAGGATTTTGTCAGAATACATGGACAAACCTCCTTTTATCATAAGAGGTACTCTTAAGAGCACCTCTTTAAAGCTATTTTTATAATTGTAATAGTAACAGGTCAGTTTTTAAGAAGTCTTCAACAGGAAACTCTTCAATTTTTCCTTCATCTCCCTTTAAACTGAGGGATAATTGCAAGGGAAGAACTCCCAGTAAAGGTAGTTTAAACTCCTCAGACATTTCTTGGATTTTTCCTTTTCCAAAAGGATATATTCTCTTATTACATTCAGGACATTCTATATAACTCATATTTTCTACTAAGCCTAAAATGGGGATATTCATCTTTGTAGCCATGTTGATTGCTTTTCTTACTACCATATTGGCTAAATCTTGAGGAGATGTGACAATAATTACTCCTTTTAAGGGTAGAGACTGTAATACTGTTAATGGCGCGTCACCTGTCCCCGGAGGAAGGTCTACTAAGAGAAAGTCTAAATCTCCCCAGATTACTTCTTCCCAGAACTGCTTAATAACTCCCGAAATGATAGGACCACGCCAGATAACCGGGTCATCTTCATGGGGAAGTAATAAATTTATAGACATTATTTCAATGCCTTTTTTGGATTTAACAGGTAAAAGTCCAAATTCTGTACCTTGGGGCATTTCCTTAATTCCAAAAAGTTTAGGAATACTTGGTCCTGTAATATCGGCATCAAGGATTCCTACTTTGTAACCTTTTTGATAAAGAGAAGATGCTAAGAGAGCAGTTACAGTAGATTTACCTACTCCACCTTTGCCACTCATTACTGCAATAACATGTTTAATGTTATTTAATACATTTTTCTTTTCTTTGTTGTCAGAAGAGCGCGTTTCTTCTATGCAAGTATCTTGCCCGCATTTTTCATTACTGCAATTACATGAATTATTAGCATAATTTGTCATGTTCTAACACCTCTTAATTTTTTGATTATAAAATATTAAGCATATGTTCACCAAACACATTATAAAATTTGTTATGGGCATATGTCAATAAAATATCTGAAAAAGATATTAAAAAAGGCTCGAAAGTAAAATCGAGCCTAAATAAACTTATTTTTGAGTTAAATTATTTTGTATAATTTTCTAACACTTCTATTTTGACTTTGCCGATACCAAAGGGTTTTAAACCAATTTCTTCAGCTGCTTTCTTTGACAAATCTAATATTCTACCTGCCTTATGGGGACCGCGGTCGTTAATTCTAACTATTGTACTTTTATTTGTTTCTAAAAAAGTAACTCTTACATATGTATCAAATGGTAATGTATTGTGGGCAGCTGTGAATGCATTTTGGTCAAATATTTCCCCGCTAGTGGTTTTCCTTCCATGAAATTTACTTCCATACCAGGAGGCTATACCTGTTATTGTTTCAATAACTTTAAATTTTTCAACTTCAGGTAAATTCTTGAAAATTGAAAATGTATTGGTAATTTTACTTATAGTTAATGAATTTTCTTCACTATTCCAAGATAAATGATAATTAAGTATTTCACTGGCAAAATCTATTGGAATATAAATTTGATAACTTATATTCTTTACCGGCACTACAGTATTTTCATTGACAATTATACTGTTCTGGGTTAGATCAGTTTTAAGAAAATATTCTTTATTATCTGCTGACAAAATTATATTACTGCTTTCCGCATCCCAGGATACTTTCGCTCCTAAAATACTAAAAAAAGTTCGCATAGGAATGTAAATATCTTCATTTTCCTGGATAGCTGGCTGAATAAAAGTAAAAGTTTGGTTGTCAATTATTACTTTAAAGTTGTCAGCATGGGCTACCAGTGGCGTGAAAAGGAAAAGAAGAAGTACTAATGACAAGGTGAGTATAAAAGATCTAATAAATATCCCTCCTTTTTTCCAATATAGTTAATATTACTTATTCCTATCTTATTTGTAAAGTCCCGTTGTTATTGGTAATAAAAGGTTGCTGTCGTCAAGCCAAAGTATTAAATAACTAGTCACTAGTCACTAGCCACTAGCCGCTAAAAGACCAACGTACTCAGTTTTTTTTTAGTTTAATTGTTTACAATTTGTTGATAACTATGTGATATTTAAATTTTATGATGACTATAAGTGATAAATGAAAAACATAAGGGAGGTAGTATGATGCAAAAGAGAGTGGTCTTATTTTTTTTAGTGGTATTCTTACTAACAGCTTCTTCAATAGCTTTTGCCCATGGTGGAGAAGAAGGAGAAGTTGATGCTCCAACATATGTACGCCAGGCTCTTGCTTTTTTAGAAGGTACCAATAATGTAGAAGCAGCTAAAGAACGGGTTCAGGATGCATTAAAGCTTGAAAGTGATGAGATAGACCAGGAAAAGCTTCTAAAAGCCCAGAAAGCATTGGAAAACTCCGAATTGGAACAAGCCACATTCTTACTGGTGAAGGCTTTAGGTAAAGAACCTAATACAGCAGAAGAGCTTTCCTTTAAAGTTGGTTTCAAAAGTACCATTAATGATTATTTGTTGATAATAGTGGGAGTAGTTTTTATCATTATTGGTGGTTTGATAATTAGAAAAAAAGGGTTACCTGCTACCGGGAAAAAAGGAGGGATTATTCATGGCTGAAAAAAAATCTCAGGCAGGAATTAGAGCTTGGGTTAAAGAGCGATTAGATTTATCAAGTTTTGATTATGAAGTGCCCGGGCATGCTAATACTTTTTTATTCTCTTTGGGTGGAGTAACGTTAATCAGTTTTCTTATTTTAATCATTTCAGGGATTATCTTGGCTCAATATTATGTTCCTAATCCTGAGGTGGCAAATAGTAGTATCAGAGTATTGATGAAGGAAACAAAAATGGGTAGTATTTTACGGGGGGTACATTTTTGGTCGGCTCAGGTGGCAATGGTTACAGTTATCTTACATTTACTTAGGGTTTTTGTTTACGGTTCTTATAAACGACCACGGGAATTAAACTGGTTATTAGGAGTAGGTTTATTTTTTGGTATGGTGGGATTATATTATACAGGAACCATTCTCAAATGGGACCAAGAAGCTTTTGAAGCTTTGGCTCATACCATAGAAGCAGCTAAGCAGGTGGGAGTTTTCGGTTTCTTTTTTAACCAGCAGTTTGCCCGTGGTGTACCTCTTTTAACTAGGATATATTCTATTCACACCAGTATGTTACCCCTGGTAATGATAGGGTTGTTAGTAGGGCACTTGTTACTTGTAAAAAGTTTAAAAATTTCACCACTACCCTGGAATAGTGGTAAAAGTAGCGATACCCAAATGTTTTCTCAGCATTTAGTTAAATTAAGTGGTTATGGTTTTATTTTATTAGGGATTGTGACGATTTTGGCTACGTTCTTAAGACCTGAATTAGGGCCTGTACCTGTAGAGGGAATTGAAGCTACTAAACCACCCTGGTTATTTTTAAGTATATTTTCTATCGAAAACTGGACTGGTTTACAAGGATTGATTTGGACAAGTATTCTTTTATTACTGGGTCTTATTGCAGTCCCCTTTATTGACCGGGCTAAAAGCAATAATCTTAAAGAACGTAAAATAATAGTCGCCCTGGGTATTTTTATGGTTATCTTTGTACTTGTTTTAACTATTAATGGCTATGTGGCTAAGCCGGAACAACATCTTGACATGGGTAAACCTGTACAAACTGAAAATAAACCTGATAAATTGGAAAATAGTGTCAAAAAGGAAGCTGTTTCTGAAAAACTTACCGATAATGAGGAGCAAGAGTTAGGTTCTACTGTACCCCCGGAAATTCAGCAGTTAAATGCTGCTCTGGTGGTTATAGGGGAAATTAAAAAAGCGATAAATACTAAAGAAATACAGATAGCTAGAGAAAAGGCTATTCAACTGGATGAGATACTAGATGCTATTAATCTACAAATAGCGGTAAAAGACAAAAAAAGAGCAGCAGATTTAAAAGAACACGTTCATGAACTGAGTGAAATTTTGGAAAAAACTCAACCGAATCTCAATGAAGCAAATGATTTGCTTGTTCATAGTAAAGAAAGCGTTGAAGAGGCTATAAAACTATTTGAATAAAAATGTAAAAAACCTTGCCGATTAACCTGACTGGTAAATCTGCAAGGTTTTTGTTTATTCTTCTGACCACAGGGGCAAGGTAAAGTAAAAAGTGCTTCCTTTACCTGGGTCACTTTTTACACCAACTGAACCATTATGGGCTTCGGCTAGCATCTTAGTGATGGCCAGACCAAGACCGGACCCCCCTTGTTCAGGCCTTCTGGTTTTATCTACCTTATAGAAGCGATCCCAGATGTATTCCTGATCCTTCTTGGAAATACCAGGTCCATAATCTTTAATCCAGATAGTGGCGAGAGCAGCATTTTTCTGAATACCTATTAAAATTGATCCTCCTGGAGGGCTAAATTTAATGGCATTATCCAGTAAGTTTATAATCATTTGTTGAACCCTGTGGTAATCAGCCAGTACATATGTTTGGCCTCTAAAGTCCAGTTCGGGTTTTAAATCTTTTTTTAGAAATTCAGGTTCTTTAGCTGCCAGTACTTCTAAAACCAATTCAGCTAAATTTATCTTTCGTAATTCCAGTTTGATATCACCATGTTCAAGGCGGGCCAGGTCTAACATATCGTTGATTAAACGGTTAATTCTTTCAATTTCTTTAATAGCTAGGGCAACATATTTTTCTTTTTCTGCAGAAGTGATAGTTTGATCATTAATACCTTGGAGAACACCGCTGATAAAGGAAATTGGAGTTCTTAGTTCATGGGATATGTTGGCAATAAATTCTTTGCGCATTTTTTCGACTTTGGCCAGTTGACCTGCCATAAAATTAAAACTTTGAGCTAAAGTACCTAATTCATCCTTTGCCTGAAGGGAAATAGTTGCAGAAAAGTCTCCTTTGGCAATTTTTAAGGCAGCTTTACTCATATCTTGCAGAGGACGAATGAAATATCCAGTGAGAAAATAAACTAAGATAGTTGCAATTAATGCTGCCGGAATAATAACAAAAGCACTTAAACGACGCAACTGGCTGGAAGTATTAACAACATCATACATGGGGGAATGAAGAGATACTCCTCCTACCACTTTATCGTTAATAACTACCGGAACAGCTACTGACATCAAATTTATTTCTGGTTCCGGGGTAACTTTAGTAACGGTATTTCCTTTCAAAACTTTGTTAACTTCGTCAGATGTGAAATAATCTTCAGTTAAATGTGTTGTAAAGGTCTCTAAACTCTGGTTTGTTTCTTGGTCCAATTGCATAGGAAAAATACTTATTTCCGAATTATATTTATGGGCTAATCCTTTGATTTCATTTGTTAAATAATTTTCCGAAATTTCGTTTTTTAAGTATTTTTCTACTGTGGTTGTAATTTCTTTTCCGGCTTTTATCAGGCTTTTTTCTTTTTCAGTTGTGTAAAAATTTGTGTAAACATGTGAAAGAAGTACTAACAAAATTATTACTGTAATCAGGATGACAGCTAGAGAAACAAAGAGTAGGCGACCGAAAATTCCTTTAATCATTATTCCGCACCTCAAATTTATAACCAACACCCCAAACGGTTTTTAAGGAATTGGAGTGGTTATCTTTGAGTTTTTTTCGCAATCGTTCTATATGCACATCTACCGTTCTGGTGGTTCCTACAAAGTCATATCCCCATACCTGATCAAGTAGTTGTTGTCTGGTAAAAACTTTGTTTGGGTGGCTAGCAAGAAAATATAAAAGTTCCAGTTCTTTTGGTGAAAGGGTAATTTCCTCTTTATTAATGGTTACAGTATAAGTGTCAGCATTTATTGTTAAGCCGGGAAAAATTAGTTTATTTAATTGTAAACCTGTAGGGTGAAAACGTCTGAGAACTGCCCTTATTCTAGCGATGAGTTCCTTAAAATTTAGAGGCTTAACAATATAATCATCAGCTCCTAATTCCAAACCTAAAACTTTATCAAATTCTTCATCTTTAGCAGTAATCATTATAATGGGAATATTACTGATTTTTCTTATTTCACGGCAGACCTGCCAGCCATCGAGGTTGGGTAGCATAATGTCCAGTAAAACCAGATCAGGAGCTTCTCTCTGAAATAATTTCAACCCTGCCAGTCCATCATGGGTAACTATAACCTCAAAACCTTCTTTTTTTAAATAAAGTTTTATTAAATCACAGAGGTTTTCTGCATCTTCAATTACTAGTATTTTTCGGTTCATGATTAAAGCTCCTTTAAAAAAATGGAAAAAAATAAAAATATCGAAAAGTTGATGAGATATATTTAGATTCATTATAATTTATTAATTATTTGATAGCAATTTGGCTATAATTTGTACGAGTCAGAAATAGAATTAAATTGCTTTACAGTAAATCCTATACTATAACTAAAATAGTATAGGATTTATTAAATTTTATAATATTAATTCAAAAATATAAAATTATAACTTAAGTGAATTTATCAACATTCAGGAGGTTATCAAATGGAAGAACGTTCTACCCCTCTTTATTACCAGGCTTATGAGCAAATTAAAAAATATATCATTTCTGGTATTTATCAACCAGGAGAAAAATTAAGTGATGTTTGATTGGCAAATGATTTAGGATTTAATCACAAGCAGATGTATAAGCTTATTAAGGCAGGAGTATCAGTTGAAGTTGAAGAGTTTATAGTTGCAGCCCATTATGCCATGAAACATACTTTGAATAATGCTAAAATAACACGGGATAGGTGTATGTTCCGTTAGGAGAAGTTCTCATTTCGGAACTGCCGGTTATTAGGTAATAACCCGTAGTCTATAGATTAGCCTATACATTATACTTTTTCACCATTTATGGATATGGCCGATAGTATTACCGCTGCGGCCTCTTCTTTCATAAAACTTGACAGTATGCAAGATAATGATAAAATATGGAAATATAGCTAACAAATTAAGAAAGAAGGGTTGAATTATGGAAAAAATTCCAACTAGAGAAGAGGCTTTAGCACTTTTAAAAGAATATAATAAAAATGAAAGTTTAATACGCCATGCACTGGCTGTGGAAGCTGTTATGTTACATTTTGCAGAATTATTTAACGAGGATAAAGAAAAATGGGGAATTATAGGGTTAGTTCATGACCTAGATTATGAAATGTATCCTGACCAACACTGTAAAAAGGTACGGGAAATATTAGTTGCCAGGAACTGGCCCGAAGATTACATACGTGCCATAGAAAGTCATGGGTGGAATATTTGTTCTGATGTTGAACCTGTAGAGACGATGGAAAAAGTACTATATGCCACAGATGAATTAACAGGTTTAATAGCTGCGACAGCCTTGATGAGACCTAGTAAAAGTATTTTAGATTTAGAAGTCAAATCGGTTAAAAAGAAATGGAAGCAAAAAGGATTTGCAGCAGGAGTTAATAGGGAGATCATTGAAGCAGGAATACAAAAACTAGGTATGGACTTAGATAAAGTAATTGCAGAAACGATAAAGGGTATGCAAAAGGTAGCAGAAGATATTGGGTTAAAAGGGTAATATAATTGGGTATGCCAATATTTCAACAAGCAGGTTAATGAATATTTTTAATAAATATTCATTAGCCTTTTTCTTTTTCTATTACTTTAACAAAATCTGATTATTTTTTATTATCTCAGCCTGTTTTTTTATTTTATTTGTTAGTATATTTTGATAAATTATTTATAAAGCAAAAGCCTTATAAATAATATGGGGATGATGGGAATGAAACTACAGGTCGTTTTATTAGGTAATATGGAATACCAGAAGGCTCTTGATATTCAGGAACATTTATTAAAATTGAGGCAGTTGGATGAAATTGAGGATATCATGCTTTTATTAGAACATCCTACGACAATAACAATTGGTAGAAATGGAAATTTGGACAATATTATTTTGTCTAAAGAAATGTTAAAAGCTCAAGGAGTTAGTGTTTACAGGGTGAACCGGGGGGGTGATGTAACTTACCATGGCCCTGGTCAACTTGTGGGCTATCCCATCTTAGATCTTAAGCGACACGGTAGAGATTTACCTGATTTTTTTAAAAGGATAGAAGAAACTTTCATTCAACTTTTGCTGAAGGAATACGGATTATCCGCTGGTAGAGATCCTAAATATCCCGGGGTATGGGTAGGAAATGAGAAAATTACTGCTATCGGTTGTGCAGTAAAGCGCTGGGTAACAATGCACGGATTTGCCTTTAATGTTAATACTCGTTTGGAACACTTCCTATGGATTAATCCCTGTGGAATTACGGAAAAAGGAGTTACCTCCTTGCAAAAGTTGTTAGGTAAACCGCTTAATATAGATAAAGTTAGTAAACAAGTAATAGTATATTTTTGTCGACAATTTAATCTAGAACCGGAAATTATGGCTAAAGAAAAATTATATGAGCTGTTGAGGAGAGATGTAAATGTATAAACGGAAACCGGATTGGCTCAAGGTTCCCTTGGCCCCGGAAAAATTAAATGAAGTGAAAGGGATGTTAAAGCGCTTATCCCTTTTTACAGTATGTGAGGAAGCCAATTGCCCCAACATAACAGATTGTTTTGGTAGAAAGACTGCTACTTTTATGATTTTAGGAAATGTATGTACAAGAAATTGTACCTTTTGTAATGTGACTAAAGGAGAAACAATGCAGGTAGACCTTGAAGAACCAGCTCGAGTAGCCCGGGCAGTGCAAGAACTCAGGCTTAGACATGTAGTGATAACTTCCGTAACCAGGGATGATCTAAAAGATGGTGGTTCAGGTCATTTTGCCACGGTTATCCGGGAAATAAAAAGGTTAAACAAAAATGTTGTAGTTGAAGTATTGATACCAGATTTTCAAGGAGATGTAGAGGCACTAGCTAAAGTGGTTGAAGCCAAACCAGAAATAATTAATCATAATGTAGAAACGGTTCCCAGATTATATCCACAAGTCCGTCCTAAGGCAGTATATGAAAGGTCTTTAAAGCTTTTAGAAAATGTAAAAAAGGTGGATAACAGCATATTTACTAAATCAGGAATCATGTTGGGGCTGGGAGAGAATGAACAGGAAGTGATATCAGTTTTACAGGATTTAAGCAATGCAGGTTGTGATTTACTTACTATTGGGCAGTATCTTGCCCCATCCCAACAACATCATCCTGTAGTTGAATATATACATCCGGAAGTTTTTGCTAGATATAAGACTATAGGTGAAAAAATAGGCTTTAAATATGTAGCATCAGGACCTTTAGTTAGAAGTTCTTATCATGCTATGGAAACATTTGAGCAGTTAGTATAAAAACTATAAG
>JASKKI010000051.1 GCA_030154225.1 Clostridia bacterium
TAGTAATTTTTAGGTAAACGTAATTTCTTATTGATAAGCTCCATCGGTAAAAATTAAAAACCCAGGAGAAGTTGAGTCCCTAGTAAAACCAAAAACATAAATAGTATAAAATCTGTTTTTCTGGAGCGTGACATTATTTATGGTTAAGAAAGTTTTATTAGTCTTAGAAATTTTTACTGCTATATCATAAGTGTCCGAATATACAGGATAGTAATCAGTAACTTCTTTATACTCTATATCCCTAAATGCTTTCTTAGAGTCATCATATAATATAAAATCTAAATTTGTGTCAGGAGCTAGGTTTACAAACCTGATAAAGGCTTTATTATCTGAAATTGGAATATATGCATCTGGTACCACAAAGAAACTTAAGTCACCATTTAATCCTGTTATAACTGCAGTTTGATAAGAATTTTCAGAAACATAGGTATAAACATCTAAAATAGAATAAAGTTTCTTAGGGGGACAGATTTTAAATATTACTTTTCCATGATCAATATCTTGATAATCTGTATAATCCATATATGATAGATTTGAACAAAGCATGCAATCCTTTAAATATATATCGAACATATCTGACTGTGAACAACTATGCAAAAATCTTATCTTTGAGCTCATTTTATCACCCTCTTACTATTCTTAATTTATTTTATGTTTAGATAGTAATTGTGGTGAGGGTTCCTTTGAAAGATGTTAACGTTAAATTTGTTATAACAAATATTAGTATCTGTTGCTGCTTTCTAAAGGAAAGTCTAACTTGTTCAATAAAATTGACAATTAGACCTACAAATAATGAATACGTAAACAGTTGTGGAGGTGAAATTAATGAATATTGAAGAGGTCAGAGAATATTTTCTCAGTAAGCCCGGTGCAGTAGAAGAACAACCCTTTAATATCCCTGTTCCGGTATTTAAAGTAGGGGGTAAAATGTTTGGGTTGATTAATATTCATGAACCGGATAGAGTAAGTATCAACTTAAAGCACTATAAGGATCAAAATGACGAATTACGTGAAATATATAAAGAAATCCAGCCGGGTTATCATATGAATAAAACTCATTGGAACACAGTTTATTTGGATGGAAGCTTAAACGATGATTTTGTTAAAAAGTTAATAGATACTTCTTATGAAATTGTTTTCAAATCACTGGATAAGAAAAAAAGACAGGAAATTTTAAGTGAGTAATTTGGACAAGCAACAAAAAGCTTTTTATCATCAAGGTTTCTCTGGTGAAATACTGGGGTGGTATAGGTAAAAATAAAGATACAAGCCGGTACTTTAGTACCGGCTTGCATACTTTATGAGATAACGTGGTGGGAGTTTTGGAGGATGAATTTTTGTCTACATTGCCAACTACAAAAATAATGTTCTTTACCATTTCTTACTATAATATAAGCTTTTCTGCGGTCTATAAAATTATTACAGATTTGGTCTTCAACCATCAAGTGCTCATCTTGCTTAATAGTTTCATCAGCCATTTCAGAATTTTCCAGGTTAGCGTTATCATCTACTTTCATATTTTCTTTCTTGAATTCTGAGGATATACCTTTCTGAAAAATTAAAATCATGCTTCTAAATAATAAATAGAGAAATACCAAGTGTAATATATTAACTAAAATGTCCATATTAAACAACCTTTCTTTTAAAAATGAAAAAGTTATTTTGCCTCTAATTAATTTTATATAAGAAAAATATGCAAGATTTGTGATGAAATAATTAAGAGATTGTGAACATTGCCTGAACACTATAAAGTTTGATAAATTTCACAATTTTAACACAAGTGCATGGTATGGTAATAATGTTTGGAGGTGAGATAATGATATTAAAGCAAAAGTATCTTAAACTGCAAAATATGTTAAAAAGTTTGGACAGTGTTATTGTAGCTTTTTCCGGTGGGGTTGATAGTACATTTTTATTAAAAGTAGCCCATGATGTTTTAAGTGATAATGTATTAGCTGTTACGGCAACTTCATCAACCTATCCTGAAAGAGAATTGATGGAGGCTAAAAAGATTGCAGAAGAATTTGGTGTTAGGCATATAATAATTAATTCTGAAGAATTGGAAATAGAAGGTTTTGCAAAAAATCCTGTTGATAGGTGTTATTATTGCAAACATGAGCTATTTAGTAAACTAAAACAAGTGGCTGAAAAACTCCAAATAAAAAATATTTTAGATGGTTCCAATTTTGATGATATTGGAGATTATAGACCAGGAATGAAAGCTGCACAAGAATTAAATGTTCGAAGTCCTTTAAAAGAAGCAGAACTTACAAAAAGTGAAATTAGAGAATTATCCAAAGAATTAAATTTACCAACTTGGAATAAACCTTCTTTTGCCTGCTTATCTTCCCGCTTCCCTTATGGACATGAAATAACTATTGAAAAACTGGGAATGGTAGAAAAAGCAGAACAGTTTCTTTTAGATATGGGATTTAATCAGGTAAGAGTTAGACATCATGGAAATATAGCGAGAATAGAGGTTTTACCAGAAGAAAGAGAAAAATTTTTTAGTGCAGGAATTCTAGACAAGATTGGACAAGAACTAAAAGCTATTGGTTATACTTATGTAACATTGGATGTATTAGGTTATAGAACTGGGAGTATAAATGAAGCATTATAATAATTAATATTGTCTAATTGTGGATAAAACAACGGCTAGGGAACACTGAAATCTTCTGATGTAGTCAGGGGTTTTTCAGTACCTAAGTTCAACCCTTTATACACCCTATTTTCTTTCACCTGCAAAAGACATTCTTCTGGGGAACGGCTATATCTGTAATACCTTCAATTTTTAGTAACTCCTCTTTGATTTCCAAACCTCCCCGGTATCCGGTGAGCAACCCGTTTTTGCCAATTACACGATGGCAGGGCACCACAATAGGAATAGGATTGGCCCCGTTGGCTGCCCCAACGGCGCGTACTGCGGCAGGTTTGTTTACTAATTGGGCAATCTCTAAATAACTTTTAGTAGTTCCATAAGGTATTTCTTGGAGTGCTCGCCAAACGGACATTTGAAAATCAGTACCGCGAAGATCAAGGGGGAGATTAAAGGTTTTCCGTTGACCTTGAAAATATTCTTGGAATTGAGCAAGATATGGAGTCAACTTATATTGGTCATAGATTAATGTGGCTTGGGGAAAGTGTTTGGCTACCCATGATTCCAAGACAGAAAAAGATTCCTGGGGTTGCAAGATACGGCATAGCCCCTTATCGGTGATAGCAATACAAAAAGTCCACTTTTTATAAGTGAGATATCCCCAGTATATAATTTTTGATTTTTTCTCCATTACTTATCACCTCGTAGTTGTTGCCGACATTCTGATGGAGTAAAGCCTGTAGTAAGGTTTCCAGTCATCATGATCACCCCTCTTATAATAGTATAAACTTTCCCTTTCTAAAATGAAATACATTGAAGCCTGTACCTTTAAAGTACAGGCTTTTGTCAACTTTAAAGAAAGTATAAATTTTTAAAAAAGATGAATTACATGTTTTTAAAACAATATTGATTAATAATAAAAACCTAAGTCACTTGACTAGAATATTGTTCTTAATATATAATTTTTTTCAAAATGAATATAAAAATGCGATGATAAAGAAAGTACATATTGGGAATCCTACAGAGAGCTTGTGGCTGGTGTAAACAAGTGGTGGAACAATATGGAATGGGCTTTGGAGCATCCAAACCGAAAAGAATACTTAGTAGGCTTTGGCGTTAGTCTGAACGTTAAAACAGATACCGTAAATAATGTTTACGGGCAAAGTGATTTCGGCTTTTGTTGAAATTATTAGGGTGGCACCGCGGTCCATTCGTCCCTAAATTGGGGTGAATGGTTTTTTTATTTTTTAGTTTTTAGTGGCTTGAGGATGGTTATTAGTATTTAATTAAATTAATAAAAATAAGGAGTTGATAATATGGGAGTAATTTTTTCTGGTATACAACCTAGTGGAGTTATTACCCTAGGGAATTATCTAGGGGCATTAAAACAATTTGTTGAGTTACAGGATGAACATAAGTGTTATTTCTGCATTGTTAACCAGCACGCTATAACAGTGCCCCAGGATCCCAAGGCATTAAGAGAAAATACAAGAAAACTAGCGGCACTTTACTTAGCAGTAGGACTTGATCCTAAGAAAATAACCTTATTTATCCAATCAGAAGTTCCTGCTCATGCTCAACTGGGATGGATCATGCAGTGTATCGTCCACATTGGTGAATTAGAACGGATGACCCAGTATAAAGATAAGTCTAATAATCAAAAAGAAGGGGTTTCCGGAGGGTTATTAACTTATCCGGCTTTGATGGCTGCGGACATTTTACTCTACAGTACGGATTTTGTTCCTGTTGGAGAAGACCAAAAACAGCATCTGGAAATAACCAGGGATATCGCTCAAAGGTTTAATTATCGCTATGGGGAAATATTTAAAATTCCAGAAATTAAGATTCCTAAATTAGGGGCAAGGGTTATGTCTTTACAAGATCCAACCAAAAAAATGAGTAAATCAGATGAGAATGAAAATGCCTTTATTTCCATGCTGGATGAACCTAAAGTAATTGAAAAGAAGATTAAACGTGCACAAACAGATTCGGAAGCCAGTGTCCATTATGATAAAGAAAACAAGCCGGGCATTTCTAATTTGATGTCAATTTATTCTGCGTGTTCGGGCAAATCATTAGAAGAGCTAGAAGAGCTTTATAAAGGAAAAGGTTATGGTGAATTCAAGAAAGACCTTGCTCAGGTGGTTATCCAAACCTTACAGCCTATTCAAGAACGGTATAAATCTTTAATTAATTCTACTGAATTAGATGATATTTTAAATGAAGGAGCAAAAAAAGCTAACCAAGTGGCAAACCAAATGATGGCCAGGGTTGAAGAGGCCATGGGTTTAAGCCGTTAGACCTTTTAAAAAATATAAACTATTACAAAACGGGCCCAGCCCGTTTTTTGTTATAACCCTATCTTTAAAATTACATAATCTTGAAGAACATATTAAAAAGATGAAATCTTTAATATAAGTTATCCAGTAAAGCCCAAAATGTTCTACTGGCTTTTTTTGTTGTTTAAAAAAGCTGGATTTGAGTTAATATTTTTAATATATTAAATATGTAGAGTAATGTCTTTTTAAGGGGGATTTTTGTGAAAAAAAATACAGCAATTTCTGTGGTGCTTTTTGTATTATTAGTTTTTTCTTTATTTATTTCCGGTTGTGCAAAAGATTTGTATGCCACCGGCGGAAGTAATGAACAACAGGTAGAAGAAAAATCACAAGAAGAAATTCAAAAAGAATTAGAGGCAGAGGAAGAAAGACGTAGACTTGAGGAAGAAGAAAAAAAACGGCAAGAAAGAGAAAAGAAAGAACAGGCCTTGAAAGAGGAATTAGGACCATTTTATGTTCCCCTTCCCCCTGAGGAAAAAACTGATAATCCACGTGTGAAAGCCAGAGGTATTTATTTAACAGGTAATACTGTAGATTTAGAAAACAGGTATTCCCAATTGTTAGAATTGATTGAAACTACTGAATTAAATGCCATGGTTATTGATGTAAAAAATGACCATGGATTAATGAGTTATCCCAGTGAAATAGAAATTGTTGAGCAGGTTCAGGCCAACCGTAAAGCTCCAATTAAGGGTATTAAAGAAGTAATTGAAGATTTGAAAAAAAGAAATATCTATCCAATTGCCCGTATTGTTGTTTTCAAAGACCCGAACTTACCTGAGCATCGTCCGGAGTGGGCCCTTCAAAAGAAAACAGGTGGAGTTTGGAGGGACAAAAACGGTGTGGCCTGGGTAAACCCCTATGAGAAAAAGGTTTGGGATTATAATATTGCTATTGCAAAAGAAGCTGCTTTATTAGGCTTTAGGGAAATTCAATTTGATTATATTCGTTTTCCTGAAAATGCAAAAAGGGTTGACCAGGTAGTTAATTATGGTGATAATGGTGTGTCTAAAGATGAGATTATTGAAAAGTTTTTAGAATATGCTCGGGAACAGTTAAAAGGTTATAATGTCCATATTGCTGCTGATGTATTTGGTGTCATTGCTACTTCCTGGGGAGATAGTGATAAAATCGGTCAAACATGGGAAAGAATGACGTCAAAACTGGATTATATCTGCCCGATGATTTACCCTAGCCATTACGGACCCGGTTATTTTGGTTTTAGGGTTCCTGATGCTAATCCCGTGGGCACAATAAAAGCGGCTCTAACTGATTCTATAAAGCGTAATGCTTCTATTAAAAATCCTGGTATTATTAGACCCTGGTTGCAAGGATTTACAGCTTCCTGGGTTCCGGGCAATATCTCTTACGGGGCTGAAGAAATCAGGGTGCAGATTGACACAGCTTTAGCCTTAGGGATAGACGAATATTTAATCTGGAATGCGTCTAACCGGTATATTAAAGAGGCTTTCCGCCCTGAGGAAGAATTTAAAATTAAAGTTGAGAAACTTAAAAAGTTACGGGAAGAAAATGGCCTGGATGTATTAGGGAAAACTACTTTACAAGCTATAGAAGATTTTCTTCGTGCTTTTAGTAAAAAAGATTGGCGAGAAGCTCTAGTATTACATGCCAATAACTTCACCATGGGCTATGAAAATTATAAAGATTGGGTAGATAGTTGGACCGGTAAAATTTCCACTTATGAGATAAAAGCTAATTCAACTTCAGGTGAAAAGACAATTTATGAAGTGGATTTAAATATTATCAGGGATAAAGATACAATTAAGTTAAAGGGTCAGAAATTTGAAGTTTATAAAGAAAATAATATTTGGAAGGTAAAACCCTCCAATGACTTTTTAAAGGTGTTAACTGAAAAACCTTCTGTAGAAGAGGTTCAAAAAAACCAAAACTGAGGATGAGAGTTATCTCATCTGTTTTATTTTAATTAACTATTAAATTATTAAGAAAAAATGTTAGAATAAGTATATTACATATTACCAGAAGGAGAGCAAATTTAATTATGGATGGTAAAAAAAATGAATTGATAGGGATAATATACGGTATTTTGGCTTATTCCGCTTGGGGTATTTTACCTTTATACTGGAAATTATTAAGTGCAATACCTGCCCATGAAATACTTGCCCATAGAATATTTTGGTCATTTATTTTTGTAGGAGGATTAATGTTCTTTTCCGGTAGTTGGCAGCCTATAAGAGATGTTTTTAAAAGTAGGAGCAATATTATTTTGATTTTTCTATGTGCTGTTATTATTTCTGTAAACTGGGGTATATATATTTGGGCTGTTAATTCCAAGCAAGTTGTAGAAGCAAGTATGGGCTACTATATAAACCCGCTAGTTGTGTTTTTATTTAGTGTAACCATCTTGAAAGAACAGTTAAATACCTGGCAGATAATCTCTATTATTTTAGCGGCCATTGGAGTTATTATTATTACTGTTCAATACGGAAAAGTTCCCTGGATAGCACTGGGTTTAGCCCTTACTTTTGCTTTATATGGTCTTTTGAAAAAAATACTTAAAGTAGATTCACTGGTTGGCCTGGCTATAGAAACAACAATTATTGCTCCCGTAGCATTAGCTTATATACTCTATAGACAGAGTCAGGGAACTGGTGCTGTAGGTGTTGTCTCCCTGGTTACTACTCTGATTTTATTTGCTTCAGGTATTGCAACGGCTACTCCATTATTATGGTTTGCAAAAGCGGCTCAGAGGATAAAGTTTTCAACTATTGGTTTTTTACAATATATTGCGCCGACCATTACTTTATTTCTGGGCGTGGTGATTTTTAAAGAACAATTTACTACTATTCACCTTCTAAGTTTTAGTTTTATTTGGGCAGCATTAATTATTTATTCATTATCCAATGTAGGGTTTTTAAGAAAAAAAGTACATCAAACTAAATTGATTAAAGAAGTTTCAAAAATATAAAGATCGGTAAGTATCAGGGATTTAGTTATTAATTGACTATTGCTGGCCCTGGCTATTCACGGGATTGAACCCCAGCGTAGGGGCCAAAAAGAGCGTAAAGTGGAAAATTTATAAATAATTAATTAAGGTATCTGTATAAAATATTTACTTGTAAGGAGATGAAAGAAATGTATAATGAAAAAGTAATTGACTATGCTAAAAATCCACGGAACCAGGGTGAAATTGAAAATGCCGATGCTGTAGGGGAATTTAGTAATCCTGATTGTGGAGATTCTACCGTTATTTATTTAAAAGTGAAGGATAACAAAATTGAAGATATTAAATTTGATACCTTTGGATGTGCAGCAGCTGTGGCCAGCAGCAGTATGTTAACTGAAATGGTAAAAGGTAAAAGCTTAGAAGAAGCTCTAAAAATTACAGAAGAAATGGTAGCCGGAGAGTTAGGTGGCCTTCCGGAACATAAAATGCATTGTTCATTGATTGGTGTAGATGCTTTAAAAGATGCCATCAAAAATTACCTGGCAAAAAACAACTAACTACTCTTTAACTTTCACTAAAACGGGCAAAGCCCGTTTTTTTTTAAACCTTAAAGAAAGTATAACTTTTGGGCTTACCCTCGATCTTAATCTATTATTCCCGGTAGCACGGTAGCACTGTAGCTACTGTAGGTTCTAAAAAACTGGCGTAGCCAGTTTTTCTTAATACTTAACAATTAACTTCGTAAGGCTCAGTAAATAGTAATCCATTCAGTAATAACTAACCACTAAAATCGCCGTAGACGATTTATAGTATATAATACGGGAAACGTGAAAATAATAAATGGGAAAACATTTTAAGGGTAATCATTCGGGAGGAAAACATGCTGATAACTTTAGCCAGGACAATCATTCTATATCTATTAGTTGTAATTGTTTTACGATTAATGGGAAAACAGCAAATTAATCAGCTCCAACCATTTGAATTTGTAGTTACTTTAATGATTGCTGAATTAGCAACAATTCCTATGGAGGATACGGGTATTCCATTATTGAAGGGGATAATTCCTATATTTATTCTTTTAGTTGCGCAAATTACAATTTCTCTGTTAGCTTTATACAACCAGTCTTTCAGAAAGATAATATCAGGAACTCCGGCTATTTTAATTAAAGATGGTATGATCATGGAGAAAGAATTGAAAAAAAACAGATATAATATTAATGATTTGTTAGAACAGTTGCGAATAAAGAACTATCCTAATGTAAATGAAGTGGCCTTTGCATTATTGGAAACAAATGGTGAGCTGAGTATCATTCCCAAATCTGAACAGCGCCAAGTTGTAGTAAAAGATTTAAATATTGCAACTAAACCGGTTAAATTACCATTAACCTTAATATTAGATGGGATTATTCAACAAAAAAATTTACAAGCAATCAATGCTGATCAAAGATGGTTACAAGAAAATTTGAACATGTTTGGGATAAAAAAACCAAATGATGCCTTAATAGCTATTTTAGATTCAAATGGTATTTTTTATGCTCAGGCTAAACAAAAGGTGCCGGCATGATGGTTAGAGGTGAAAAAAATGCGTATAATTATTTTTACCATAATAATTACCTTACTGGTTTTTACCATAAGTTTTAAATCAGTAAGTTTTTTGGAGAAAACTTCCGTAAATATGATCAGTCCTCTAAAAAATGTAGAAGAAAATATCAAAAGAGAAAATTGGGAAAAGGCTGAAGAAAACTTGTGGATTTTTGAAGAAAAATGGAAGGGAAATAAGCTTATATGGGCTTTATTAATTGACCATAGTGAAATAGATAATATTGAGCTAAGTATCGTCCATATTAAATCATATATCACTTCCAGAGATTTAACAGAAGCTAAAAAAGAAATTGCCGGATTATACCTTTATCTAAGACATATTCCAGAAACTGAAAAATTAAATCTGAAAAATATTTTTTAACCGGGTTTTTACACCCGGTTATTTTAATATTTCATCCAGTTGGCCTTTTTTTTCTAACTCATAGAGGTCATCACAGCCACCGATAAATTCTTTTCCTATGAATATTTGCGGTACTGTATAAAAATTAGTAGTATTTTTTAATTTTTCATACTCATCGGGTTTTGAGGTTAGATTAATTTCTTTAAATTCTACTCCCTTTCTTTTTAACAAGTGTTTGGCTTTGATACAGTAAGGACAGACATCTTTTGTATAAATAGTTACATCGACCACAATAAAAGCCTCCTTCAAGTAATATTTAATAGTTTAATATTTAATAATTTTATCAGAAAGAAGGAAAAAAACAAATCTATGGAGGAAATTCAGTTTTCAGGAAAGAATAAAATTTTTAAAGGTTTAAAGTTTAAACCAATACTACAACCGTAGTAAGGAGGTAGAACTATGTTTGCTCCACAAGCCGTTAAAGAGTTAGAAAAAAAACTTGGAACAGAAAAGATATTAACCAGTAAAGAAGATTTAGTTTGTTATTCTTATGATGCTACTTCATATTCACATTTACCTGATGTAATAGCTATAGTAAATAATGCTAAAGAAGTTTCTGAGGTCATGAAAATTGCCAGTAAATATAAAGTACCGGTTATTCCAAGAGGAGGAGGAACAAATCTTTGTGGTGGAACTATTCCAGTTAAGGGTGGAATAATTCTAGATCTAGCAAAAATGGATAAGATTTTAGAAATAGATACTGAAAATTTAGCTGCAGTCTGCCAACCTGGTGTTATTACAGCAGAATTACACAAAGCTGTAGAAAAAGTAGGACTTTTCTACCCTCCTGACCCGCAGAGTATGGCTATGTCAACTATCGGAGGAAATGTTGCAAGTAATGCCGGAGGGCCTAGATGTTTTAAATATGGGGTCACTAGAGATTATCTTTTAGGTTTAGAAGTTGTTCTTGCTAATGGTAAGGTTATTCGAACAGGTGGTAAAACAATAAAAAATGTTTCCGGTTATGACTTATCATTGATGTTTTAGAAAAACACGGGTACCAAGTTATTATTCCCCAGGTATCCTGTTGTGGTATACCCCATTACAGTTCCGGTGATTTTGCAACTGCCCGGGAGCTAGCTCAAAGAAATATAGATTCTTTCCGAAAAAGTGGTGTAGATACTATTCTAACTGATTGTGGTTCCTGTGGTGGAACATTAAAGGAATATGCAGAGTGGTGTGAAGATGAGGATGCTCTGGCTTTTAGTGAAAAAATCAGGGATATCAATGAATTTTTAATAAATGAGGTTAAGGTAATGCCTGGAAGTAAAGAATTAAACATAACAGTTACTTACCATGATTCCTGTCATTTAAATAGAAAAGTAGGTGTAAAAAAAGAGCCACGGACACTATTACAATCCATAAAAGGAATTAATTTTGTTGAAATGCCAGAAGCTGATAGGTGTTGTGGAGGTGCTGGTACTTTTAATATTAAACAGTATGATATTTCCATGAAAATATTAAAAAGGAAAATGGATAATTTCTCTATAACTGATGCGGAAGTTTTAACAGTAGGTTGTCCCAGTTGTCGTATGCAGCTTACCCATGGATTAGAAAAATATTCACTAAATTCTAAAGACATCAGGCATCCTGTGGAAATACTGGCCATGACGTATAAAGATGGGGGAGAATAATGTCACCATTATCCTCCCAAAACTTATTTAGAAAAGTAAAAAAGTATACTATATGTATATTTATAAAAAGAACTAATTTTAATTATATTAATTTAGCTTAAAATAAGTAAACTATTTGTATAAAAGCTATATCCCTTAATTTTTAAATAGTTTATAATATTTAGACATAAGGATATTTTATTATAAGGGTGAAAAAAATGTTGAACAATCCATATGTTTTACTTGTATTAGCAACATTATTTTGGGGTGGTAACTTTGCTTTAGGTAAAGCAGTAAGTGGGAGTATACCACCGTTGACTTTATCTTATGTACGCTGGACAGAAGCTTTGATTTTCTTTTTACCATTTGCCTGGTCGGAAATAAAAGCCCTGAAACAAAATCTTGCTGGCAATTGGAAAGTTTTTGTAATCCTGGGAGTTACCGGCGTAATGGGTTTTAATATGTGTGTATATTTATCTGTGCAGTATACAACTGCTATTAATGCTTCATTAATTAATTCTTTCGCGCCCGTGGTGGTCATTCTTTTTAGTATGGTATTTCTTAAAGAGAGACTTTCCTTGAAACAAGTAATTGGTATTTTCATTTCGCTAGTAGGTGTAATTTGGATTATTGCCAGGGGTAATTGGCAAAAACTGCTTGGGTTGACCTTTAATAAAGGAGACCTAATTATGTTAATTGCAATTTTGCTCTGGGGTATTTATAACATTGTTTTGAAGAAAAAAGGAAAGATTGCTCCCCAAAAAACAATATTTGTTGGCTCAATTATTGGCGGATTAATTTTCACGTTACCTTTAGTTATTTATGAAAATTATATTTTGGGCTTTAACTGGATTAGCAAGTTATCTATTGGACATTATTTAAGTTTATTATATTTTGGTATTTTTCCTACAATATTTTCTTTCTTATTTTTTAATAAAGCTATGTTAGAAGTGGGGCCAAGTAAGGCATCTATATTTGCTAACCTAATTGTGGTTTTTGCTTCAATTTTGGGAATTTTATTTTTAAATGAAAAATTAATTTCTGCCCATATTTTAGGTGGTGCTTTAATTATATTGGGTGTAATTCTTACTACCCAGAAAACTGAAAAAAAAGAGACGGTTAACAAATCTAATACAAGCTATTAATTATTTAAATTATTTTTAATCCTTTTTTTAAAATATAATAAGGATTAGAGAAATGAAGCCAACTTTCCTTAAAGAAGGCTACTTTTGGTTTCGTTTGTGAAAATTAATACAAAGTAAAAGCTTTAAAGGAGATGAATGTTATGGAACAATTGAAAATTGTTGTTATTGGGGGAGTAGCTGCGGGGCCTAAAGCTGCTGCCAGGGCAAAAAGATGTCATCCTAATGCCCAGGTTACTATAATAGAAAAAGGTGAATGGCTTTCTTATGGAGGATGTGGTTTACCTTATTTTTTAGGTGCTACTGTTAAAGAATTAAAGGATTTAATGGCAACTTCCTGGGAAGCTGTTAGAACACCAGAATTTTTTAAAAAGGCAAAAGATATTGATGTTTTAATGGGTTGGGAAGCGGTTAAGATTGATAGGGATAACAAAAGAGTAGAAATTAAAAATGTTAATACAGGTGAAACCCAAGAGCTTCCTTATGATAAATTAGTTTTAGCTACCGGAGCAGAACCAAATACTCCTCCTATAGAAGGGGTAGATGCAGCAGGTGTTTTTCATCTTAAAAATCCCCGCCATACCTTGGATATGAAGGAATACTTATTAAACAATGATATAACCAATGCCATCGTTATCGGTGGTGGTTTAATCGGAATAGAAACTAGTGAAGCTATTGCTAACTGGGGAATAGATGTAACTATTATCGAGATGCAGGACCAGGTACTGCCTTTTCTACTAGATAAAGAATTAGCTTCGGCTTTTGCAGCATACCTTGAACAGGAAGATCTCAATATAATTACTGGAACTAAAGTTCAAAAAATTATTAAAAATCAAAAAGGACAGGTAAAAGGAGTAGAAACAGATAAAGGTATTATAGAGGGAGAAATGGTTTTAATTTCCGCAGGAGTACGTCCTAATATTGCCTTGGCAGAACAGGCTGGATTAAATGTAGAAAAAGGAATTATTGTAAATGAATTTCTGCAAACAAGTGACCCTGATATTTATGCCGGCGGGGATTGTGTAGTATGTGAGCATAAGGTTTCTGAACAAAAGGTCTATGTACCTCTTGGATCGACAGCTAACAAGCATGGCCGAATTATTGGTACCAATGTTACCGGAGGAAATGAACAATTTCCCGGTGTCTTAGGTACTTCTATAGTGAAGGTATTTGACTGGAACGCAGGGAGAACGGGTTTATCAGAAGCCGAGGCTAAACAATTAGGTTATGATGTGGTTACAGCTTTTGTGCCCGGTCCTGATAAGGCCCATTTCTTTCCCGGTAAAAAGCTTATTTTAACCAAACTAATAGCCGATAGGGAAACGGGCAAAATACTAGGAGCCCAATTAATAGGTCCGGGGGATATTGCTAGACGTTTAGATATAATGGTAACTGCCATTACTTTTGGTGCTACTGCCCATCAGGTTGCTAATTTAGACCTGGCTTATGCACCACCCTTTAGCCCGGCAATGGATAATATTATCAATGCTGCTAATGTAATTAAAAACATTATTGACGGGAAAGCTAAAAATATGGGTTATAAGGAATTTAAGTCCAAACTGGATGATGATAATGTAATCTATATTGATTTAAGGACAGAAGAAGAAAGAAAGGCTAAAAGTTTACCAGCAAAAAATATTTTACACATTCCTTATGAAGAATTGCGAGCTAGAAGTACTGAAATTCCCCGGGACAAAGAAATTATCGTTTTCTGTATTTTAAGCACTAGAGCATTCGAAGCTCAGCTTATTTTAAATCATCTAGGATTTAAAAATGTCAAATTTGTAGATGCAGGAATCCAGTTCTGGCCATTATAAAACAATAGATCGTTTAATGTCACCTTTTATCAGTTTTTTAAAGGAGCCTGCAGCTGATGCTTGCAGGCTCTAATTGATTTTAAAGTTTTGTAATTTTATCCGGCTCTTTTAAATTCAGCATCTTTATTAATAACTGGTATTTTTCTCTATCACCTGTGGTATATACCTCAAAATAGCTATTATTATTGGCTAAAAGATTATTTTCCGTAAGATATTCTTTCATGGCCATGGCTTGATAAAAGGCCGGATTTATAAAATTTATACCTGGATAATATTCCTTAAGTAAATCCAAAATGATTGGATAGTGGGTACACCCTAACACTATACTATTAATAGCATGATTGGTTACTATGGGAGTAATGTGTTTTTCCACTTCTTTTTTAAGTTCCTCTTGATTAAAATCTCCCCTGTCAATCAGGGTAGCCAGTTGTGGGCAACCCTCTGAAACCAACTCCTTTGTATTGTCTATACTAGCCAGTGTTTGATTGTAATACTTACTATTTACGGTAAAAGGAGTTGCAATCAAACCAACCTTTTTGCCAGGTAGTTTTGCTATATATTTAACAGTTGGGTCAACAATACCAATTATTTTTAGATCGTAGTCGGGATTAATTAAGTTAAGTACAGTGGAGATTGTATTACAACCCACTCCAACTAATTTAACATTATGTTCTACAAGAAAATCCAGCATCTTTTTGGTTAAACTGATTATTTCCTCCTGACTTTTACTACCATAAGGAACGTTCTTATTGTCACCAAAATAGATTATGTCTTCATCAGGTAATAGGGTTTGTAGTTCTTTAACTACTGTAAGTCCCCCCACCCCGGAGTCAATTATACCTATGGGATTTTTATTAGTCATAATATCACCTCGTAATAAAGGAAAATCACTATATCATTTTATCACCCCAGGGGGTTAATTCAAGACTTTAAAAGAATATTTTTTCACCGATAAAGGCCCAGAAAATGATGTAAACCAATGCTGCTAGGGAAACGGCCCAGCCACCTAATAGCATAGCTTTCAGATTTTTAGATCTAGCGATACCCATTTGTCCAACCATGTTAGCGGTGGGATAAATAGAAGTGGTGATACGGGATGCTGCGATCAAACCTATTGCCCACATTTCCATGGGTAGTCCCATGGCCTCTATAGCAGGAAGGAATAATTCATGAGTGATTTTGATTTGGGCCACCGCTGCCCCGTCAATACCGAAAGCACCGACAAAGGTACCTACCAGCATGAGTAATACCCGGCCGCCAGATTCTAATAAGGTCATGAGAACTTTAGATAATGCTTCGAAACCTCCACCTAACATAATTAGATCGATAAAAGGTTGTAACAGTATGAATAATAAGAACATTTCGGTCATTTTACCCATACCTTGGGAAAACGTACTTACAATGTCGTTCATTTTCATTTTTGCTGTAAATCCGGTGATGAAGGCTAGTGCAAGCATAACAAAAGGAACAAATCCAGTTTTCTGTTTAGTAATTAAACCATAGGCTATAGCAGCTATGAAAGCGATTACGAAAATTGTTGTTGCTCTTTTATGCTCTGGAGTAGGAGTAAATACATTATAATCTTCAGGGTTTATATCTTCGTATTTGTCCCATGATTCTGTGTCTTTCTGGATTTTCTTAGCAACAAAATAAATTACAATTAACCAGATGATACCGAATGGTAAAGCTGCCCATAGCATCATATCAAAGTAAGATAGTCCGGTTACGGCTAGCAAGGCGACAACAGGTGGAGTAAAGGGTCCCCAAATTAATCCTGTTTCGCCGGCTGACTGAAAAATGGCACCTACTGTACTGGGAGTAATTCCTACTGAGGCAACTACAGGAATAATGATGGGTGCAATTATGGAAGTACCCCCGGCCAGGGTTCCTAAAAGTCCACAAATTACCACCGAAGCAACAATAACTGCCAGAATGGCTTTATTTTTAGTATTAACACCTATGGATTTTACGATCCAGTTAACAATGGTTTGGCTAACCCCGGCTTTAGTCATAATAACACCTAA
This sequence comes from Clostridia bacterium, assembly GCA_030154225.1. Taxonomy (GTDB): domain Bacteria; phylum Bacillota; class Peptococcia; order Peptococcales; family BICA1-8; genus JASKKI01. The sequence goes on from JASKKI010000051.1 coordinate 16,460, forward strand.
TCCACTTCCGAACATGATGATAACACCAATTAAGCCCAAAAATGATCCTGGGGCTTTACTTAAAAGCTTGGAAAAACTTGCCGGGCTCTGTCCCGTTAAGATAAATCCTACAGCTATTCCGGCTAGAACAGCAGTTAAAGGTCTATATCCCATAAATACCATGATGATGTAAACAATTAAGGGTAAAAGTGCCCATAATGATGGACTTTCAATCAAGGCATAACTACCCATAAATAATTCCTCCTTATTGATTAATTTTTAATAAAACTTCTCCTGGTCTTTCCTGGGTTTGTTTTCCATTGTCTATAACTAATTGGCCCGATACTAAGACATGTTTAATACCTACTGGTTTTTGGAAAGGGTTTTCAAAAGTTGCTGTATCTTCAATGCTATCTGGGTCAAATATTACTAAATCGGCAATATTGCCTTCTTTAATAATCCCCCGATCTGTTAAGCCCATAAGGCTTGCTGGTAGACCTGTCATCTTATAAACTGCTTTTTCCAGTGGAAGCAGTTTAAGTTCCCTGACCAGCTTTAAAAAGCGGGGGAAAGTTCCGAAATTGCGCGGGTGTGGTTTACCTGTACCAAATTTATCGTCGTAATCTAAGGCAATTCCATCACTGGCTACAGCTATATTTAGATTTTGCATAATAGTAAAGATATCGTCCTGGTTCATAGAATAGTAAATTGCCCTGGCTTTTCCTCCTGTGTTTAATAATACATCTATAACTGTTTCTTCTGGTGAAAGGTTGGAATTTTCGCTAATTTCGGCGATGTTTTTACCTTCCCATTGGGGATTAGTTTTATAAACATTAGAAACAATTACCCTTTCCGGGCCACCTCTTTTAGTCATTTCTTCACCAATTTGTGATGCTATCTCTTCCTTTTTTGATCCTGTTAATTTTTCTAACATTGTTAAAACCCCACCTTCATGAACCCATTTGGGTACTAAGGCAGAAAGTGCTGTATAAGATGCTTCATAAGGATACTGGTCACAGGATATTCTTAGCCCATCTTTGCGGGCAGTTTCAATAAGATTTAATAGTTCATCGGCTTTACCCCACTGAGCCGTGCCCATCAGTTTTAAATGGGAAATATGAATATGCACTCCTGTTTTATAAGCAATACTTATCATTTCCTTTACAGCATTAAACACGGTATCACTTTCCCCGCGGATATGGGCACTTAAAACTGCATCATATTTTACCAGAATTTTGGCCAGTTCAATTAATTCATTTGTATTACTAAAGCTTCCAGGAGGATAAATTAACCCCAAAGACATTCCCCAGGCGCCTGCTTTTAATTCCCGCTCCAGTAAATTTTTTATCTTAGACAATTCTTCCGGTGACGGTTCACTATCTCGAAAACCCATAACGGCAATACGTAAAGTACCATGTCCGATAAAAGGTGCACAGTTGATTGATAGACCGGTATTTTTTAGTTGAGATACATATTCAGATAGGGAATTAAAAGACCAGTCCAGTTCTTTACTACCTACAAAAATAGCTCCTGCATATTCTTTAAGAAAATGTAGATTTTCCGGGTTACTGGGAACAAGAGATATTCCACAATTGCCTACAAATTCAGTAGTTACTCCCTGGAAAACTTTACTTTCAGACCGGTTATCTAACAAATAAACAGTGTCAGAATGGGTGTGCATGTCAATAAATCCGGGTGAAACAACCATTCCCGAGGCATCAATATTTTTTGTTCCCTGAAGTATATTTTCTGAGATGGCCATTATTTTATTTCCTTTGATACCAATAGAAGCGGCATACGGCTTTTGCCCGGAACCGTCAACTATTATTCCGTTTTGAATAACAATGTCTAACAATGCTTTCAGCTCCTTCTAACTTTTATAAATTAACTCTTATTTTCACCTCCTTATATTATTAATATTAAGTCACCTCCTTTATTAATGTCGTTAAATAG
>JASKKI010000052.1 GCA_030154225.1 Clostridia bacterium
ATCAAAAGAGACAGGAGGCGATAGTTATGGGTGAGTTTAACGGTAAGGTTGCATTGGTGACAGGTGGAACAAAAGGTATAGGACGGGCAACAGTAATCGAACTGTGTAAAGAAGGTGCTCACACAGTGATTGCTAGTAGAAATACTGAGGAAGGTAATCAATTTGTTAATGAATTAACCTCCCGGGGGCTAAAAGCAAGTTATGTGCAGGCAGATGTAGGGAGCCTTTCGGACATTAAAAAGATGGTTCAAGAAGTTATTGAGAAAAACGGGAAAATTGATGTACTTGTCAATTGTGCCGGAGTAAATATTAGAAAGCCAATTGAAGATTATAATGAAGATGATTGGAATTATATGGTTGATATTAATATGAAAGGTACTTTTTTTACCTGTCAGGAAGTAGGTAAATCCATGATAGAAAAAGGAATACAGGGTGCTATTGTTAACGTAGGTTCTATTCAAAATGAAGAAGTATTACCTGAAAGAGGGATATATGCTGGAACTAAAGGTGCCGTAAAACAAATGACTAAAGCCTTTGCCGTTGAGTGGGTTAAGTATGGGATTCGTGTCAACTCCATTGCCCCTGCATTTATTAGTACACCTTTAGTAGAAAAAGTATTAGCTGACCCTAAATGGAACCAAATAATAACATCCCGGACACCAATGGGCAGAGCAGGAAAACCTGAAGAGGTAGCCCATCTTATTGTTTTCCTTTGTTCATCAAAAGCCAGTTACATCACCGGAACAAATATGATGGTTGATGGAGGCTGGACTGCCGGTTAATTTACTAATATATTAATATATTTTAGCATCTCTCCCCCTTATATAAGAATAAGAAGCTAGGATAAACTTAGCTTCTTATTCTAAATTCTAATTAGGAGGGGGTATTTGTCCAGTAAAAATATTTTTAAGATTGAATTAAAAGAATTATTTTCGCTTAAAGGAGATGTTTTTAGTGAAGGGTAATGTAGGCAAGTCAACGGAAACATTAAGAAAAAATTTAATTAGAATTTTGTCTGAAGAATCAGTATTGGCTGATGCTACAGATTTACTTGCATACAGAAATGATGCCAGTTGGTTTGTGGGCAACCCTAGTATAGTAGTTTTGCCACGATCAACTGAAGAAGTGCAAAAATGTATGAGATATGCCTATGAAAATGATATAGCTATTGTGCCTAGGGGAAGTGGGACAGGTCTTTCTGGGGGAACTGTTCCTGCTGAAGGGGCAATAATAATTGATTTGAGCAGGATGAATAAGATTTTAGAATTGGATAAAGATAACTTAACAATTAAGGTTCAACCAGGTGTAATAACTGCTGATATACATAGTGCTGTAGAAAAAGAGGGCTTATTTTATCCTCCTGACCCTGCCAGTCAAGGAGCTTCTACAATTGGCGGTAATATAGCCTGCAGAGCAGGGGGACCTCGGGGTGTAAAATACGGAACAACTAAAGATTATGTATTGGGATTAGAAGTAGTAGTTCCACCAGGTAATGTTATTAGATATGGTGGAAAAGTAATAAAACTATCTGTTGGTTATGAAATTGGCCGTTTATTAGTTGGTTCCGAAGGCACTTTGGGTATTATTACAGAGGCTACCTTAAAGTTGATTCCCCGTCCGATGTATAAAAAAACTATGTTAATTAGTTATTCGGAACTTGCAAAAGCAACTCAAACTGTTTCTAAGCTAATAGCCAGTAAAATTATTCCAACTACCCTAGAGCTAATGGATAATGAAACAGTTCGCGCTATCGAACAATTTAAAAAAGCGGGCTATCCCACTGATGCAGATGGCCTCTTGTTAATAGAGTGTGATGGATATAAAGAGAAAGATGTTGAAGAACAAATTGAAATAGTTATTAATGCTTGTAAAACATTGGGGGCTACCGAAATAAAAATTGCTGAGAATGACCAACAGGCAGCTCAGATTTGGGCCGGCCGGCGCTCTATGTTTGCTGCTTATGCCAATGCAGCACCTACTGTAATAAGTGAAGATGTGACAGTCCCCCGGACAAAAGTCCCTGATATTGTTAAAGCCATTAAAGAAATCAGTGCACATTATGGGATTAGAGTAGGTATTGGTGGTCATGTTGGTGATGGCAATATGCACCCCAACTATATGGTGGATAAAAGGAATAAAGATGAAATGGAAAGGGTTGAAAAGGCTTGTGCTGAAGTTGCTAAAGCTGCCTTGGAAATGGGTGGTGTGGTTTCTGGTGAGCATGGCGTAGGTATTGCAAAAGCTCAATATGCCATGTGGCAGTTAGGTGATTTATATGTTGATTATATGAAAGCTTTAAAGAAGGTTTTTGATCCGAAAAACCTTATGAACCCTGGTAAACTGTGGATTGAAAGTGGGGGCGAAGGGAAATGACAAACTCATTAGCTCCTTTGGAAAAATATAAAGATGACCTGGTTTACTGCCTACAGTGTGGTTTGTGCTTAACCGAATGTCCGGTTTTTAAGTCAACTCGCCTAGCTTCCTTGACATCTCGGGGCAGGATGCGTATTTTAGCCGGTTTATTAGATGGTGATATTACCGTTAATAAACGGGTAGAGGAAGTATTTAATCAGTGCCTTTTGTGTGAAGCTTGTGCAAAAGTTTGCCCGTCAGGCATACCGGTTGGTGAAATAATGGCAACTGCAAGATCAGTTGTAAATTCTGAACGGGGATTACCATTAACTAAAAAGCTTATTTTATGGGCCTTTAGTGACCTGAGTCGAACCGGCAAATTAGCTAGTTTTTTTTCACTACCGGCTAAATTAGTAACAAAAGAAAATGAAACTGGTCTTAAACCAAATAGTTTATTAAATAAATTTCTCCCATTGTCTGAATTACCCAAGTTTGGTGATAAGACATTTCTGGATAAATTTGCTGGAGTACACAAGCCTAAAGGTGAGCCTAAAGGACGTATAGGGTATTTTACTGGTTGTATGACAAATCTCGTTTATCAAAAGACAGGGGAAGCTGTCTTGAATTATTTGCTTAAGTGTGGTTATGAAGTAGTCATACCCAAAGAGCAGGGGTGTTGTGGCTTACCAGCGTTTGCCAGCGGAGAAATAAATAAAGCTAAAGAGCAGGTTGCTTTTAATATTGATGCATTTTCTAAAGAAAATGTAGATTTAATTGTAGCTGACTGTGCTTCATGTGTTTCTATGTGGGAAGAACATGGAGGGAAGTTAATTAATAAAAAACTTATGGAAGTTGTTGAAATCATGGGTTTTTTAGATAAAAATAATATTTTACCGGATAAATTAAAAGTAAAAAGAGGTATGCGTTTAGGTTATCATGCGCCGTGTCATACACGTGATAATGAAATATCTAGAAAAGCTCCAAGAAAAATACTACAGCAGAATAGTACCGATTTTATCTACGTACCCTTGGAAACAGAAGAAAAGTGTTGTGGTGGTGGAGGTAGCTTCGGGCTTTTGAACCCTGAATTGATGCTAAATATTCAAAAGGATAAGGTAACAGAAATTAAGGAAAAAAATATTGATATAATGATAACAACTTGTCCATCATGTAGGCTATATCTCGCATCGGGTTTAGCCAGGCATGAGCAAAATAGTATAGTCTGTCATCCATTAGAATTAGTTTAAAAAATTTTAATAATTATTAACTTAATAAAAATAATGAAAATTATTATAAAAAAAGGATTTATTTTCAATCTATAGAATATATATTTACAAGCAGTATTTAAAACCTTGGTTCTTTATATTGAACAATAAGGAGGGATTATAATGGTTGGAAAATATTTTGACGAATGGGTAATAGGTGAGGAGTATGTAACTCCAGCTAGAACGATAACTGAGACAGATGTTGTTATGTTTGCAGCAATGAGTGGTGATTATAACGAGCTACATACTAGTGACGAATTTGGTAAAACAACACCTTTTGGCAAAAGGATTGTTCATGGATTGTTAGGTTTAGCAATTTCTCACGGCTTACTTTTTAGGCTTGGAATCCTGGAGGGCACTGCTTTAGCATTCTTAAGTATAGATTCCTGGCAGTTTAAAGTACCGATTTTCTTTGGAGATACAATTCATGTTAAGGTAAAAGTAATTGATAAAAAAGCCAGCAGTAGTAAGCCTGATAGAGGAGTAATTAAGTTGAAACTTCAGATTATCAAACAGGATGGAAGTGTTGCTCAGGAAGGTATAAAAACATTAATGGTTAAGAGAGAACAAAACGCTTAAAATTGGACATAATGGGGTGATAAAAGTATGAACGGAAAAAAGAAAGTATAACAATCCAACTAAAAAGTTCTTGTAAGAAATATCAAAGCTCTTATGGTACTTAATTTTTTGTTCAAAACTACGAACTTTAATTCGAAATAAAGAAGGTGATGTTAAATGGGAAATGTTAGTTTGGTTATTATGAATAAACGTGATAATGTTGCTACTGCAGTAATGGATTTAGAATCAGGTTTAAAAGCAGGTACCGGGGATGGTAGGGAAATAAACGTGAAAGAAAGTATTCCTTTTGGGCATAAACTTGCTCTTCAAGATATTTTTAGCGGTCAGGTAGTTATTAAATATGGTGAGCCTATCGGTATAGCTACCAAGGACATTAAAACTGGACAACATGTTCATGTACATAACGTGGAAGGCAACAGAGGCCGGGGAGACAAGAAAGGGGACAATTAACATGCAAGAATTATTGGGTTTTTGGAGACCAGATGGCAGGGTAGGAATTAGAAATCACCTTTTAATTATATCGTCCGTTGTTTGTGCCAATAGAGCAACTGAATTGATAGCAGCTGCTGTTCCCGGGGCAGTAGGAGTTACTCACCAGCATGGATGTGCTTTAATCGGAGCTGACAAGGACATGGTTTACCGTACATTGGAAGGAACGGCAACAAATCCTAATGTTGGTGCAGTTTTAGTTGTAGGTTTAGGTTGTGAGGGGATTCCAGCAGAAGATTTAGCCCAGGGTATAGCTAAATCTGGAAAAATGGTGGATTATGTTTCCATCCAAAAAGCCGGTGGTACAATGGGGGCTGTGCATGCAGGAGTAAAGATAGCTACCCAAATGGCCGAGGAACTGGGAAAGATGCGCAGGGAACCTTTTGGCTGGGAACACCTGATTTTTGGTACTGAGTGTGGCGGGTCTGATACTACTTCCGGTATTGCCGCTAATCCGGTGACTGGTGGTGTATCTGACCGTATCGTCAAGTTAGGTGGTACGGTGATTTTGTCAGAAACACCAGAAATTATCGGGGCTGAACACCTGGTAGCTCGCCGGGCTATAAATCCTGAGTTAGGAGAAAAAATTTTAGATTTAATCAAACGGGTTGAAAATCGCTATTTATCCCTTGGCGTTGATTTCAGGGGGGGGAACCCATCTCCTGGTAATATCGCCGGTGGATTAACAACCCTGGAAGAAAAGTCACTGGGTGCGATCCACAAGGCCGGAACAAGTCCTATTCAGGAGATACTGGAATATGCCCAGTGTCCAACAAAAAAAGGACTGGTAATCATGGATACCCCAGGTCATGATGTAGAGTCTTTGACAGGTATGATGGCCGGTGGTTCCCAGGTTGCTGTTTTTACTACAGGACAGGGAACTCCTACAGGGCATCCCATAGCCCCTATTATAAAAATAACCGGTAATCCTAAAACCTGGAATAGTATGGGAGGTGATTTTGATATTGATGCCAGTACAATCATTTTAGGCCAGGAAAGAATGGCCGATGTGGAAGAGAGATTGTTCCAATACCTGGTGGAAGTAATAAATGGACGCCTGGTCAAAGCGGAAATAATGGGCCACAGGGAATTTGGGATTTCCAGGATATCCATGTCGTTATAAATAGTGGCCAGTGACTAGTGGCTAGAATACTTGAAAGGATGGTTTAGAGAGAGTGAAAGAAAATAGATTAAAAACCAAACTGCAGGAAGGGAAGGTTTGTCTGGGTACTTTTGGCCGACTGGGACCTGCAGCAGTAGAAATCCTGGGTCATACCGGGTGGGACTTTGTGGTTATTGATATGGAACATGGCGGTTTTGATATCCCGCATGTTGAACATTTATTAAGGGCAGCCCGTAGTGCAGGTATTACTGGTTTGGTACGGGTCCCTGAACCAAGGTCTTCCTATATCATGCGAGCCCTGGATGCCGGAGCGGAAGGTGTACAGATTCCTCAAGTGGAAACGGGTGAACAGGCTGAAATAGTCACAAAGGCTGCTCGTTATTATCCTGAAGGTAATCGTGGTTTATGCAGCTTTGTAAGAGCATCTGGTTATAGGTCGATAGAACCTGATGTGCATATTTCTACTTCTAATCAGGAGGTACTAACTGTTGTGCATATGGAAGGGGAATTAGCTGCTAAAAATGCTGATAAGCTTTTAGATGCACCTGGTCTAGATGTTCTTTTCCTTGGACCTTGGGACTTATCCCAATCACTGGGAGTGCCTGGAAAAACAGATCATCCTAAAGTGATCAAGGTAATAGAAGAAGTTATAGAGTTATGTCAGAAAAAGGGTAAAGCCGTAGGAACTTTCATAACTAAACCGGAGGATGCTCTAAAGTGGGCAGAAAAAGGTGTTCAGTATTTAATGTATTCTACTGATGCCGGCATGCTTGTTCAGGCTGCAAGGGAAAAGCTGAAATCTATGAATGAGGTGCTTAAGACTTTTAATAACTAATATACAAACTTATAAAGGAGGACAAAACTGTGCAAAAACGTAAGTTTATTATGGGTGACGATGCCATGGCCCTCGGAGCTATTGAGGCTGGGGTCAAAGTCGTCACAGGTTACCCTGGTACACCGGCTACTGAGATTCTGGAAGTAATTGCTAAGGAAAGACCAGACCTCTATGTAGAATGGTCCAGTAATGAAAAGGTTGCAACTGAGGTTGCTATGGGTGCTTCCCTGGCTAATATGCGTACATTAGCAGTAATGAAGCATAACGGTACAAATGTTGCTACAGACATGATTATGCATTTTGCTTTTACAGGAGTAAAAGGTGGCTATGTCTTAGTATCAGCTGACGATCCTGGTGCAAATTCGTCTCAAAATGAAGAAGATACCCGCATTTTATTGCACACATATGGACATCTTCCCATTTTGGATCCTGCATCTCCTGAAGAAGCAAAAGAAATGATGAAAAATGCTTTTGATTTATCTGAAAAAACAGGTTCAGCATATGTACTTCGTCCTGTAATGCGGGTATGTCATGCCCGGGCAATTATTGAAGAAGGTGAAAGTACAGCACCTGATCGAGAACCAAGCTTTGAGCCTGATCGTTCCCGTTTTGTCATGAGTGCCGTTAATGAACCCAAAGCCGGTGGCAAGATGCGGCCAATGTGGCGTCATGAATTGTTAAATGCAAAACAGGAAGAATACAAGGAAATTTCTGAAAAAAGTCCTTTTAACTGGATTGAGGAAGGTAAAGGACGCACTGGTTTTATAGGCTGTGGAATAGGCTTTGCCTATATCAAGGAAGCTTTTTCCCACTTGGATTTAAATTTACCTATTTTAAAAATTGGGACTCTACCTCTGCCGCCTCAAAAGGTACGTCAATTCTTAAAAGGGCTGGAAAGAGTTGTTGTAGTGGAAGAAATTGAGCCTGTTGTTGAAAGAATGATCAAGGAAATCTGTTTTGAAGATGGCTTAAAAGTAGAAGTATTAGGAAGAGAGAAGTTTTTACCTGCTGAAGGTGAGTTGAATACTCAGATTGTCCTCGATGCCATCAGTAAATTAGGAATTAAAGAACTACCAGAAGAATTTAAACCTTTTGATAAACCTAAAATGCCAATTAGAACCCGGACTCAGTGTGTAGGCTGTAGCCACAGAAGTTTATTAAATGCAATGAAGGAAGTGACTAGAAAGTATAAAGGTATAGTAACTGGTGATATCGGGTGTCACGATGCCGGTAGTTTTCCACCTATTGAACTGCAATCAACAATTTACTGTATGGGTGCATCTATTCCCATGGCAGCCGGTCTTGCCAGTACCGGTTTGGATCGTCCTGTGGTAGCTATGATAGGTGATTCTACATTTTTCCATATGGGTTTACCTGGTTTAGTCAGTGCTTCATATAATGGAGCTAACATTACAGTAGTTATTGGGGAAAATGGTACAACTGCTATGACTGGTTTCCAACCCCATGCCGGTTCCGGAGTGGATGTTCGGGAAAATGAGGTGCCCAAAATTAGTATTGAGGCGGTGGCTAAAGCCGTTGGTGCTACTGTGAGAACTGTTAATCCATATAACATCGCTGAAACTAAAAAAGCGCTGGAAGAAGCAATTAAAGAAAAAGGTGTTTCCGTAGTTGTTGCCAAAGCACCATGTTTCTTACGAAACAGTAAAAGTGACCAGCTGTTCTTTACTCCCCGGGCTGTTGAGGTTGATGTGGATCGTTGTAATGGCTGTAAAATATGTATTAATGATTTCGGCTGTCCTTCACTCCGTTATATGGATGGTAAGGTTTCTATTGATAAGGCAACATGTGTAATGTGTGGAATGTGTGCTGACGTTTGTAAGAGAGGAGCGATAGTATGAAGCTTGATATCATAATCGCGGGTGTTGGGGGTCAGGGTAACCTACTGGCTTCTGTAGCACTTGCTAACTATGCAATGAATAAAGGTTTAGAGGTTTTTGGGACCGAAACTATCGGCGCAGCCCAAAGGGGTGGATCTGTTATATCTCATATGAGAATATCGGATAAAAAAATTTATTCACCTTTAGTTCCCCAAGGTAGTGCAGATATTCTATTGGGCTTTGAACCTGTTGAGGCTGTGCGTAATATCCATTTTTTAAGCCCTAAAGGTAAGTTTATCATTAACAATTATCCGATACCTACTGTTTTATGCAATATGGGTATGGACCAGTATCCTTCAGAAGAAGAAATTCTCAATATCCTACGTTCCCGCAGTCCACAGGGATATGTAATAGATGCCAGTGAAAAGGCTAAGGAAATGGGAACTTTGATGATGACAAACGTAATCATGCTGGGAGCACTTACCGGTATTGAACCTTTCTTTGATAAACAGGAGATGCAAATAATTATAGCTGAACTATTACCTCAAAAGGTACTGAAAAACAACCTGTTAGCCTATGAAGAAGGCTACAAAATGATAACCGATTCTAATGCCGGACTAGTAACGGCTTAAGCGCAAGATTAAGGCCAGTGACCAGTGTTTAGTGACCAGAGCAACTGCCACTAGCTACTAGGAATTAAGCAGCATGAATTAACATGCACATATAAAGGAGGTAAGTTGAATGAAAACTGCCAAAGAGTATATAGATAGCATTAAAACAATGAAATTTAATGCTTATATCTTAGGTAAGAAGGTAGATTGTCCAGCGGACCATCCCCTGGTTAGGCCTTCTTTAAATGCTGTAGCCATGACCTATGAGTTGGCTCTTGACCCCGAATTCCAGCACCTAACAACTGTTACTTCTAATTTAACAGGTAAAAGGGTTAATAGGTTTACCCATACTCATCAAAGTACCCATGACCTCGTTAATAAAGTTAAAATGCAAAGACTTTTAGGACAAAAAACAGCAACCTGTTTCCAGCGGTGTGTCGGTATGGATGCTATCAATGCCTTATCCATTACCACCTATGAAATGGATCAGGATTTAGGAACGGAATACAATAAGAGATTTATTGATTTTTTGAAATATGTCCAGGATAACGACCTGGTTTGTGATGGGGCTATGACCGATCCCAAAGGTGATCGGGGCAAAAGACCTCATCAACAAGAAGAAAAGGATGTTTTTGTTCATGTAGTTGAAGAACGGGAAGATGGAATAGTGGTCAGGGGAGCTAAATGTCACCAGACAGGTGCTTTAAATTCCCATGAAATCATTGTTATGCCTACTATGTCTATGAAAGTAGAAGATGCAGATTTTGCCGTTTCTTTTGCTGTTCCCAGTGATACAGAAGGAATCACTTATATTCTTGGTCGTCAGCCATCGGATACCAGAAAGCTGGAAGGAACCTTTGACGTGGGCAATATTAATTATGGTGGTCAGGAATGTCTGGTGATTTTTGATAATGTTTTTGTTCCCTGGGAAAGGGTATTTATGTTCCGGGAATATCAATACTCAGGTAAATTAGTGGAAAGGTTTGCATCCTACCACCGCCAAAGCTATGGTGGATGTAAGTGCGGAGTAACAGATGTCCTAATAGGTGCTGCAGCTAACTTGGCTGAGTATCATGGGGTAGAAAATGCTTCCCATATCAAGGATAAGTTAGTTGAGATGATACATTTAAATGAAACAATGCATGCCTGTGGTTTGGCTTGCTCAACTGAAGGTAAGGCTACCCCATCGGGAACATACTTTGTTGATTCTTTACTGGCTAATGTATGTAAACTCAATGTGACAAGGCATCCTTATGAAATCGCCCGCCTTGCCGAGGATATTGCCGGAGGACTCTTAGTAACTATGCCTTCTGCTAAGGACTTAGAACATCCGGTAGTTGGTGAATATATGAAAAAACTTTACCGTGGTATTAATGGAATTTCTACTGAATGCCGTTTGAGAATGCTGCGTCTTGTAGAAAACTTGACTGTTGGTGCCGGTGCTGTTGCCTATAGGACAGAGTCCATGCATGGAGCAGGGCCGCCTCAAGCTATGAAAATAATGATTGCCCGTCAAGCAAATCTAGAACATAAAAAAGAGTTAGCTAAGGAAATAGCTGAAGTAATAACGTGCGACCATGAATGTTAAGCTTACCTAACGTGCTGCCGTGCCATCGTGCCACCGAAAAGAGGCATCGACCATAGGAGTGAGATATTGGGATGCATCACATGAAAGTTAACATTATCTGACGCTTCTGTTCATGGGGTTATCTTAATTGATGCATCAATATAAATTGCCATTCATCGGATGCTAAAAAAAGCGCGCCCACGTCTCCACGGAAAACAAATAAACGCCAAGAGGAGGTTTTGGTTATGAATTTCCAATTGACTGAAGAGCAGGAATTGATAAGACAAATGGTTAGGGAATTTGCTGAAACTGAAGTAAAACCCATTGCTGCTGAGATAGATAAAAACCACCGTTTCCCTAAGGAAACTTTACAAAAGCTAAAAGATTTAAATCTAATGGGAGTTATTATTCCTGAAGAATATGGTGGAAGTGGTGCTGATGCTATATCTTACATGATAGTCATTGAAGAATTATCCAGGGCGTGTGCCTCCACGGGAATAATATTGGCTACCCATACATCTCTCGTTTGTTACCCTATATTGAAGTATGGTACAGAAGAACAAAAACAAAAATACCTAGTTCCACTGGCTAGTGGTGAAAAATTAGGGGCCTTTTGCTTAACTGAACCGGGAGCTGGTACAGATGCCGCTTCTCAGCAAACTACAGCAGTTTTAGATGGTGATTATTATGTATTAAATGGGTCCAAATGCTTTATTACCAATGGCGGCTATGCCGATACCTATATAGTTATGGCTATGACCGATAAAGGTAAAGGAACAAAAGGCATTTCTGCCTTCATAATGGAAAAGGATTTTCCTGGATTTATCGTTGGCCAAACTGAGGACAAATTAGGCATTAGAGGTTCCAGCACTACCGAAATCATTTTTAAAGATTGCCGTGTGCCTAAAGAAAACTTATTAGGTCAAGAGGGTCAGGGCTTTAAAATCGCTATGCACAGCCTTGATGTTGGAAGAGCCGGGGTAGGAGCTCAAGCTTTGGGTATTGCTCAGGCCTGTCTGGATGAATCAGTAAAATACGCCAAAGAAAGGGTCCAATTTGATAAACCTATAGGTTCCTTCCAGGCTATTCAATGGATGCTGGCTGATATGGCTACTAAAATTCAGTGTGCCAGACACCTGGTCTATCATGCTGCTTGGTTAAAAGAAAATAACTTACCATTTTCAGCTGAAGCAGCTATGGCTAAATTATATGCTTCTGAGACGGCTATGGAAGCTGGGATTAAGGCAGTACAAATCCATGGTGGTCACGGTTATACAACAAACTACCCTGTTGAGCGTTTTCTGAGAGATGCTAAAATAACCGAAATTTATGAAGGTACTACAGAAGTAATGAAAATGGTAATCGCGGGTAATTTGTTAAAATAGGAGGCTCGATATGAAAAAGGTAGTTGCCTGTTATAAATGGGTAATTGATGAAGCAGATATTAGAGTGGAAGAAAAAGACCATTCCCTTAATTTTGAGCGGGCTAAATATAAAATCAGTGAATATGACCGAAATGCCATTGAAGCCGGTGCTTTATTAAATGAAGAAAAGGGTTGTGAATTTTTAGCTGTAACCTGTGGACCAAATGTGGAGGCTTCATTAAAAGATGTATTATCCCGGGGACCGGCCAGTATTTCTTATGTCAATGAAGAATGGCTGGCTGATGTGGATAGTTCCGTTACCTCCAAAATACTGGCAGGTATAATTAAAAAAATTGGTAACGTTGACTTGGTAATCTGTGGTGAAGGATCTAGTGATGATTATTCCCAGCAAGTAGGTCCCAGGTTAGCAGCTTTATTAGGTTATGCTTCTGTAACTTTTGTTAATAAATTGGACATAACGGAAGAAGGAATTAAAGTGGAGCGAAAACTGGAAGATGGGGTAGAAGTTTTAGAGGTTAAAGGACCAGCGGTGGTTACAGTATTACCTGATATCAATAAGCCCCGGATTCCAAGTTTAAAGCAAATACTGGCTGCTAAGAAAAAACCTACTGAAAAAATTAGCTTGAAGGAGATAGGTTTTGATATAAATGCCAGTCAACCCAAATTAAAAACGTTAAGTATTTCAGGTACTGTCATGGAACGGAAGAATATGCAAATTAATACCGATGGACTTTCCATAAAAGATGCAGCCTTGAAATTAGTTAAGCAGTTAAATGCTGATGGTTCTTTAGCTTAAAGGGGGAAAGGTAATGACCAAATTTTGGATTATTTCAGATGTAGCAGAAACATCTTATGAGCTGTTAGGGAAAGCTAGAGAATTGCTTGGTGATCAGGAAGGTATTATTACAGTTTATCTTATTGGTAATGAGACAACGGGGCAGGAAGCAATAGGTTATGGTGCTGATTTGGTAAAACTCATGGAGCTGCCTCCCGATACTACCTGGGAACAATATGCACCTGTCTTGGTTCAAGAGGCACAGGCTTCTCAACCGGAAATGATTTTAGTAGGGGCTACCCGCAGGGGTAAAGACTTGGCTGCTCAGTTAGCTGCCCTCCTGGATAGTCCCTGTGTGACTGAATGTAAGTCCATAGAGTATGATGATGGGAAAGTTATTTTAAAAAGGATAATTTATGGTGGCCTGGCCGAGAAAATTATAGAATGCTGTCAGTTTCCCGTAATTGCTACTGTAGCTTCCCGCACCTTTGAAAAATGGACTGCAAAAGATGCCAGTAGAGAGGGTACAATAGAAAAATTAGATTTACCTGCTGGTGTTAACGTACAGGTAGTTGAACGGAGATCTAAACCTCAAGAGGTAGTTAATATTAAAGATGCTAGTATAGTTGTTGGAGTAGGCCGTGGTTTTTCAGAACAGGATGAATTAAAAATGGCAGAAGAACTGGCTAAAGTCTTGGGGGGAGAAGTGGCTTGTTCCAGGCCTATTGCTGAAGATTTACACTGGTTACCAGAAGACAGGTATATTGGTATATCAGGTCAGATTATTAAACCCAATGTCTATATTGCCGCCGGTATTTCCGGCCAGGTACAACACGTATATGGTATAAGAGATGCTAAAACCATAATAGCTATAGATAAAAACGAAAATGCCCCCATTTTCCAGGTTGCCGATTACTATATTGTCGGTGATCTCAAGGAAGTTTTGCCAGCTTTAACCGAAGCGGTAAAAGAAGTAAAGGCAGCTAATAAGGGGTGAGTGTAGATGCCTGAAGAAAAATTTGATTGTATTATTGTTGGTGCCGGTCCTGCCGGTAGTACTGCCGGTTTTTTACTGGCCAATGCCGGTCTGGAAGTCCTGATTATTGAACGGGGAACCTTTGCCGGTAGTAAAAATATGACCGGTGGACGACTCTACAGCCATAGCCTGGAAAAGATAATATCTGATTTTGCCAGCGTGGCTCCAGTTGAAAGAAAAGTCGTTAAAGAAACCATTACTATGCTTACCAACGATAGTGCGGTATCCATTGATTTCCAATCCCAGCAGTTAAACCAGGCCCAAAAAGAATCCTATACAGTTTTAAGAGCCGATTTTGACCAGTGGTTAGCAGGAAAAGCTGAAGATGCAGGGGCTATTTTAGCCCCTGGAGTCAGGGTTGATGACCTTTTATTTAAAGATGGGAAGGTTACCGGGGTAATTGCTGGTGAAGATGAAATGGAAGCAGATGTGGTCATTCTGGCCGATGGTGTCAATTCCCTCTTGGCTCAAAAAGCAGGGTTGAAAGTAGAGCTTAAACCAAATCAGGTTGCTGTAGGTGTCAAAGAAGTTATTGAATTACCGGCTCAAGTGATAGAAGACCGTTTTGGGTTAAATAAAGGTGAGGGGGCAGCTAGAATTTTTGTAGGTAACTGCACCAAAGGAAAAATAGGTGGTGGCTTTTTGTATACTAATAAAAACAGTTTATCTTTAGGTTTGGTCTTTACTCTGGCTGATTTGGCAGAGTCCCAATTGACAGTACCTCAAATGCTAGAAGAATTTAAAAGCCATCCCGTTATTAAGCCGTTAATTAAAGATGGTAAACTGGTTGAATATTCAGCCCACCTTGTACCTGAAGCAGGTCTGAACATGCTTCCCAAACTGTATAGTGATGGAGTGATGGTAGTAGGTGATGCAGCTGGCCTGGTGATCAATGCAGGGTACACAGTCAGGGGGATGGATCTGGCTATTGCTTCCGGGGAAGCAGCTAGTAAAGCAATAATTACAGCGAAAGAACAAGACGATTATAGTGCAGCTTCTTTAGCAAGGTATCAAGACCTATTGGATAGAAGTTTTGTAATGCAAGATTTAAAACAATATCAGAAATTTCCGGAATTTATGGAAAACCCCAGAATTTTCAATGAATATCCCCAATTGGTGGTAAATATTTTCAAAGATATGTTTATTGTTGATGGCAGTCCCGGCAAACCACTAAGGAAAAAAGTATTAAACCATGCTAAACAGGTAGGACTGGTTAACTTGCTTAAAGATGCCTGGAAGGGGGTTAAAGCTCTGTGAAGCCCATAAGTATTGAAGAAAAATTAGGTGTTAATAAATTTAATGTCGATGAAGGAAACCCCCATATTATCATCAAAAAAGAAACTGGTAATCTGGAAGTAATTAAAAAATGTGTCATTGCTTGCCCTGCCGGGTTATATTCCATAAAGGAAGATGGCAATATCAGCTTTGATTTTGCCGGCTGTTTAGAGTGTGGGACCTGCCGGGTTATTTGTGCCGGTACCGGTATTTTAGATTGGAACTACCCGCAGGGAACTTTTGGAGTAGAGTTTCGTTATGGATGAGCTTTAAGGATGGTCAGTTAGCAAAGAAATGAAATAAGGGAACTCCTCCTCATTATATAAAAAGAAAGCTGCCCTTGTTCTCTTTGAGCAAGGGCAGCTTTCTTTTAAGTTTCCTTATTTTTAAAGTCAGTATTTTAAACATAATAAAAAAATTTGAAATATTTTAAAAAAATGAAATAAACTCAAAAATAAAATTAATTTAATAGGCTTGCAGTTTTGTTTGTCGAATTAATGTTCAAAGTATAAAACAATTAGTTTAAATTTAATAAACTTAGAGAGGGGTTGTAAAAAATGCTAATCAACAAGGATAGTTGTATTAATTGTGGTCTTTGTGTTTCAAGATGTCCGGTCTCTGCTATTAAAGAAGATACACCGGAAGGAATTCAAATTGACCTAGATGAATGTGTCGAATGTGGTGTATGTAAACGCTGGAATATTTGTCCAACGGATTCTATATACCAGCAAGAACTAACATATCCCCGTTCAGTTCGTAGCTTGATGAGTGATGTTTTAACAATTGCACCGGAATCAGGTATTTCCGGCAGGGGAACGGAAGAAATGAAAACCAATGATGTTACCGGTCGTTTTAAACGGGGGTTTGTGGGTATCGCTATTGAGATGGGGCGCCCGGGAATAGCTACTAGATTATCTGATGTAGAAAAGGTAGCTATGGCAGTAGTAAAAGAAGGAGTTGAATTTGAGCGGGATAACCCCATTACTAGTATGATGTCAGATCCCAAAACAGGTAAATTTAAAGATGAATTGTTGAATGAACGTTGCTTATCGGCAATTATTGAATTTGGTATAGAAAAAGAAAAGGTTCCTAAGATGCTAAATATTATTAAAGAAGTTTCTAAAGAAATAGATACAGTATTCAGCTGGTGTATTGCCTCCAAGGTAGAACCGGATGGAACTATTCCCCATGTGAAAATCGTTGAGGATATGGGTTTTTGGATTTCTCCCAATGGAAAGCATAACCTTGGTTTAGGTAAACCAGCCTATAAATTTGAGTAGAGGAGGAAATTTTAATGACACATACACTTCATAGAGTAGGTACTGTAGAAAACTTAGATGGGGATTATGTATTTCTTTGTATGCCCAGTAAAGATATTAACCATGTAGGTTCCGGTCCAAAATTACGCCGTTTCTTCGAAATAGCTCTAAAACATAATCCTGTAAAAATCGGGGATGCCCGTCTAGGTAATGAATACCACCAGGGCGGAATAAACAAAATCTTGGAAAATGTAGAAGACAGGGCGGTTGTTCAAGCTTTATTTAATAATAAAGAAGCAGTTATAGCTATGATGAAAGACTTAAAGGAAGAAGACCTGGGCTTATCTGTTGTACTTTCTGGTTTAGGTGAACACGTAGGGGAATGTTGTAATAAAGCCGGATTACAGCTTCATACAGTAGAACACTCTTTAGGAAGATGGGGTAAAACGGAAAAACTTCCACCCCAACATATATTAGAAATTGCTACTATGTGCGGTCACGCAATGGTCGCCGTTAATTTTATCCAAGAAATGATAGATGAAGTCAAAAAAAGTCGGAAAACAGCAGAAGCAGCAGCTGAAGAACTATTCAAGCCTTGTATGTGCGGTATCTTTAATACAGACCGGGCTGCAAAGTTAATAAAAGCTATTGTGGAACAATAAATTAATTTATTTTTTTAAACTGAAAAGGGGGGGGTTCAACTTTTTTTAAGATGAAATATTTGAAACTTTAGAAAATTTTAATTAAGGGGTGTGTAAAGTGAAAAAGAATTTACTTTTCGGATTAATTATCATCATGGCTTTAAGTCTTGTTGTTGTTGGTTGTGGACAAAAACAAGAACCTCCTAAAAAAGAGGAGCCGAAAGCAAGTGAGGGTCCAAAGGAATGGAAACCTGATAAGCCTGTTGAATTTGTTGTTCCTTACAGTGCCGGTGGTGGAAGTGACACTTATGCCCGTATTACTGCCGACATTATCCAAAGAAAAGGATTATCCGACAAACCTTTTATGGTTGTCAACAAACCAGGTGGATCCGGTGCAGTAGGTATGAACTATGTTTATGCTAAAAAAGGTGATAAGTATACAATCATGACCTTCGTTTCCGGCCAAGTAGCCAGTTCCCGTGCTAACAAAGCGGAGGTTACATTCGATAAAATTACTCCTATCGCCAATATGGCCTTAGATGAATACATTTTGGCTGTTAAAAAAGATACATTTAAAAATCTAGAAGAATTTATCAATGCTACTAAAGAAAAACCGGATACAATTTCCATTGGAGGGTCTGGAACAGGTAATGAGGATCACATGTCCTATGGCTTAATGAACAAGTATTTGGGTGCTAAATTAAAATATGTCTCCTTCAACGGTTCTGGTGATGTTATGACTGCCCTCTTAGGCGGACATCTCGATGCAGGTATTTTCAATCCTAACGAATGTCTGGGCCAAATCAAAGCAGGAGAAGTAGTCCCTCTGGCTACATGGTCAACTAAGAGATTAGGCGGAGATTTAAAAGATGTTCCAACTTTTGTTGAATTAGGTTATAAAGATGTTGTTTTCCAACAATTCCGTGGTATTGCAGCACCACCCGATATGCCTAAAGAAGCTGTTGAGTTTTATACAAAGGTAATAAAACAAGTTGTTGAATCCGAAGAGTTCAAAAACGAGTACTGGGGTAAAAACCTGTTAACTCCTTATTTCCTATCCGGAGAAGATTATAAAAAATTCATTGAAAACGAAGATAAAAAATATCAAGAGCTTTTGACAGACCTTGGTTTAATGAAAAAATAATTTCCCCCTCTAAAAAGCATAA